>NZ_BMQE01000032.1:0-77982 GCF_014647955.1 Planomonospora antibiotica
CCAGCCCGAACTGTCCGGTGCAAGCGACGAAGGGGACATCAGCTCACGTAAAGCCCTCTGAAGACACCGACTTCAGCATGCCGCCGAAGCTGACCATCACCACCAGCGGCCCGGCCTCCGCGCCGACCGTCTCGGCCCCGGCCATCACGCCGGCGCAGGCGGTGGACGGCACCACGGTGACGACCTCGCTCACCCCGCAGTTGGCCGCCACGGTTGCCGACAGCGCGAGCGGCAGCCTCACCGGTGAGTTCGAGATCGAGCACGACCCGGCCGCCACCGGGCAGGGCAGCGGCCAGATCTGGGCCGGTGCCTCGCCGGCGGTCACCTCCGGCACCCAGGCCACCGTTACCGTGCCCGCCGGGAAGCTGACCGACGGCTGGAAGATCCGATGGCGGGCCCGCGCGGCCAACGCCACCGCCGCTACCACCTCGGCGTGGTCGGACTGGCAGACGGCCACCGTGGACGTGCCGAACCCGACGGTCGGCGCCTTGCAGGTCACCCCATCGCAGGTGGTGGACGGCACCACCGTGACCACCAGTGCGATCCCGACCCTGCGCGCCACGGTCACCGACCCGGCCGCCCAGCCGCTGCGCGCCGAGTTCGAGGTTGAACACGACCCGGCCGCGACCGGCCAAGGGGCGGGGCAGATCTGGGCCGGGAGCCTCGACAACGTTGCCTCCGGTACCCAGGCGTCGGCGACCATGCCCGAGGGGAAGCTGGCCGACGGCTGGAAGGTGCGCTGGCGGGTTCGGGCGATCAACACCGCCACCACGGTCGGCTCACCCTGGTCGGACTGGCAGACCCTGACCGTCAACGTCCCGGATCCGGTCTCCGAACCGGCTGTGGGCGCGCTGCAGGTCACCCCGTCCGAGCAGGTGGACGGCACCACCGTCACCTCCACGCTTACCCCGGCGCTGCTGGCTCAGGTGAACGACCCGGCCGGGAAGCCGCTGCGGGCCGAGGCCGAGATCGAGCACGACCCGGCCTCACCCGAAGGGCAGGGCAGCGGTCAGATCTGGGCAGGCAGCGCCGACAACGTGCCGGCCGGCACCCAGACCAGCATCACCGTCCCAGCAGACACACTGGCCGACGGCTGGAAGGTACGTTGGCGGGCCCGCGCGGTCTCGGCCACCGCCGCCTCGGCCTGGTCGGACTGGCAGTCCTTCACCGTCAGCCTGCCCAAGCCCACCGCCACCGGCCTGACCATCACCCCGTCGAAGGTGGTGAACGGCGTAACGGTGAGCACCATGCTCACTCCCACGCTGCAGGCCACCCTCACCCACCCGACCGGCCAGGCGCTGCGCGCCGAGGCCGAGATCGAGCACGACCCGGCCTCACCCGAAGGGCAGGGCACCGGCCAGATCTGGACCGGCGCCGTGGACGGCGTCGCCTCCGGCACTCAAGCGAGCATCGCCATCCCAGCTGGCACACTCACTGACGGGTGGAAGGTCCGCTGGCGTCTGCGCGCGGTCACCGAGCAGGCCGCCTCGGCCTGGTCGGACTGGCAACAGGTCCATGTGGACGTTATCCATCCAGGCGAAGAGCCGCTCGCGACAACGGCGGGGCCGGTGCTCCGGACCGATCAAAGCTTCTCGGTGGCGACGTGGGTCCGGTGGGCTGACAAGGACGGTGATTACAGCATCATCGAACAGAGAGGCGTCCACCAGGCGCCGTTCCGCCTGGGTAACACGCCCGACCACGGGTTAATCTTTACCCTGGCCACCGCGGACACCGCGGATTCTACGCACGAAGGCGTGAAGTCCGGCGTCGAGCCACCCGTGAATGAGTGGTTCCATCTGGCTGGCGTCTACGACGCCACCGCTAAGACCGCCTCGCTCTACCTCAACGGTCAGCTGGTGCAGACCGCACCGATCAGCTTCCCGTCCTGGAACAGCGCGGCCAAGGTGCGGGTGGGCGCCCGGATGCAAGGCGACGTTGACGACACCCGCCTCTACCCACAAGCCTTGAGCAGGGAGGAAATCTCAGGTCTGCTGGCCTTGCCAGCAGCCGCCGCCAATGCCGCCACGAACGCAGAGGCCACGCCCCGAACCGTCACCCCCCGGGCTCTGCCCGCCTTCGACTACGAGCGAATGTCCTTGGACACCTGTGAGGCAGAGCGAGACGCCCGGGCAGGAGATAGCAACGCGAACGCCGACGGGTGGGACACAGGGCCCCGGCGTTCCTGGGCTCTGATGCGGTATGGCAGCGTTGAGCGTTCAGTCAGGTAGAAGACGAAAGAGCGCGACTTCTGCTGATCTTTCAGGTGTCGAATCCGAAGATCATCGCAGGAGCCGCGCTCGTGTCCCCATCCTCCCCGACCAGCCCCCGTCGCGTCCCGTGTCTTGACCAGCTCGCCGACCTGGCGCTGTGGGAAGCGGAACTGGCCGCCGATCCGGCCGTGGTGGAATCAGCGCTGATACGCCGCCTGGCGGCCGTACCCGATCAGCGCTCGGCCTGCGGGCTGCGGCACCGGCTGCCGGTCATCTTGACGTTGACCGCGTGCGCGACGCTCGTGGTCGGCGGCGACAGCATCACGGCGATCCGGCAGTGGGCCACCCGGACCCCGCAAGCCGTACTGAAGCGGCTGGGGGCCTACCGTGATCCGTTCACCGGCCTGTTCGTCGTGCCCAGCGAAAAGACCTTCCGCCGCGTCCTGGCGGACCTGGACGCCGACGCGCTGGACGCGGCGATCAGCGGCTATGTGGCCGAGGTGGTCCGCACGGCGGCGCCGGTGCCGCAGATCCCCGACACACCCGGCCCCATCGAGCGTGAGCAACGACGCGCGGCCCAGCGGCGGCTCACCCCTCGGGCCCCGGCCGGCCTGCTGCCCGGCGCCGCCCTGGACGGCAAGGTCAGCCGCGGAGCCCGCCTCGCCGAGGGCGGACGGGCCTTCCTGGTCGGGGCGATCAGCCATGAGCACGGAGTGATCCTGGGCCAGTGCCAGGTCGCCGGCAAGCGGGGCGAGGGATCGGCCGCCCGCGCGCTGCTGGAACGGCTGCCGGTGGCCGGGATGGTGCTGACGATGGATGCACTGCACACCACCAAGGCGACCGCGCGTTTGATCACCGAGCGGTTGGGCGCCCACTACGTGCTCCTGGTGAAGGGCAACCAGCCGCTGGTGCGCGCCGCCATCGAGGTCCTGCTGGCCGGCCCGGATGCCGAGTGGAGCGCCGCCACCGCCACCGAAGGTGATCGTGGGCACGGCCGCAGCGAGCGCCGCACGATCCGCACCGCTCCCGCCGATGACACCTTGTTCCCCGGTGCCCGGCAGGCCTTCCGGCTGCGCCGCGACGTCGGCGGCCTGGACGGAGTGTGGACCGGCAAAGAGATCGTGTACGGCATCACCAGCCTGCCCGCCGATCTGGCCGGTCCTGCGCACCTCAACCATTACGAGCGTGCGCACTGGGGCGTGGAGAATCGTCTCCACTGGGTCCGGGATGTGACGTTTCACGAAGACGCCTCCCAGGTGAGGACAGGGACCGCCCCCAGAGCCCTGGCCGGCTTCCGCAACCTGGCGATCAGCACCGTTCGTCTGGCCGGCCGCGCCAACATCGCCCACGCCCGCCGCGACCTTCTCGACCGCCAGGACGTCTTCGCCGTCTACAACATCTGATCAACCCGCCGAAACGAGGCATAGCGAATCAACGCCGGGGCCCTGGGGTGGGACAAGGTCGTCACCTATACGAGTTGCTGGAGTCGGCATCTCAATTTCGCCATTTACGAAGAGACAGAAGCGTACGACCAGGAGTGTAAATGCGAAAGAAAGTGGACTGAGATCGACGACTTCTTAAACTTCGACTGGACCATCGTCATGCACTCCTATCTGGGTAATGGCAGTGGTACAGGAGTCGTCGGCGGCGGCTATATGCACCCCCGCAACGTCAAGGTCTGGAGTAGAGTAGACGATTTCTCGTCCCAGTTTCCCGAATTCCTTGAGCAGCTCATCGGCGGGGAAGGCGTCGACAACGAGGCTCTCGAAAAGACGCTCTCGCTTCAGCTTAAAGTTACGGGAGGCAGCAGGGCGTGCTCAGTTGTCGCCTCAGACGCTGACAACAGTGGGGCGAACCGTACGGCAGGCGTGGCGAAATGGATCAACAAGGGCGATAATGAGTTCATCGTCCGATCCATGGACGACGGTACTGCGGGTGATAACATCAGCCGCTGCACCATCGAACCTTGGCTGACGTACAACAACCCCAAGAATCCGAGTAACAGCGACCGGCAGACAATTCCGGGATGGGGTCACCCGTCATGGGTGAACCTGGATCCTGAGCGTCTCCGTGAGACCGCACCGCGGGTCCGCTGCGACAGCCGCGGCATGGGAGGAGCCATCGAACACTATAAGGGTGGCTGCATCTTCTATGGGGCCAGTCGGGTGCTACGCCTGAATGCCTGGAACTGGGATTACGGGCAGGTCGCCCGGCATATCCAAAAAGCATTCACGCAACCTCAGAACACTGTGCCATTCAAGACTGATGGCCTTACGAAGCATATTCCGGGCAACTGGAATGCCCAGAAGGGAAGCCCGGAACGGGCCTCAATCAGTCGCATCAGTGCCAACAGTGCGCGCTACAAAGCAAACACTAAAGCCAAGAACGCGGTTTGCGACGAGTTCTTTGCCGACCGCCCTCTTGAGTCCAATGGGGCACCGAAGGAAGAATGGCAAGAATGTGACGAATACCCCTTCGCCTCAACGATGCAAGGCGGCGCTTACCAGCATCCCGAACACGGAACAGGAAACTTCTCGGTACAGGCCGTCCTGGGACACCATAACTCGGTCGCCGGTGGCGATCTTGGTGTGTTCTATGCCAGATACCGCGTCCTCCTCGGCAACAATTTCTGGGTCGCCGTGAGCTAGGCCAATACGGGGCGCCGCTTGAGCGGCGCCCCGTCTCAGCATAAGGAGATCAATGAGACAGTCCGAAAGGCTTTGGCACCTGGCCCATAAGTATAGAATGGGCATGTCGTTCCATGGGTTGTGGGTAGACAGCGCAGATCTATCCGACATTGCAAAGCGGATCGGCGCAGACCCTGCATCGGAGGTCAGGTGCAGGTGGAACGACGTGAGTACAGGTCTGGACCTTGGCGACCAGGCCGGCATTGTGTGGATGGGTCCGCTCACCGAGAGCTGGACACAGATCATGGTCTTGGGTGCCACACCGTTCGATCCGCCGGTGGCGCTGTCAGCAGGAAACCGCCGCGCACTGCAGGTCAGCTGGACGGTAAACGGGGTTCACGATGTCCTCTACGCAGCCGACGGGCACTACATCACCGCGTTCAGCGCGACACGGCCAGGCGTGCGAAATGGCACCGACCCTTACGCTCTCGACTCCTATGCAAGTGGCCTCCTGTTTGATGACCAAGACACCTCCTGGGAGAGTGATCCCGATCTTCTCCCGGGATTGATCGAATACTCCGCATGGGAGGAAACGCACCTGTACGACGCGGTCGACGACGACATGGTCAACGATGCGTACGAGAGCATGCCGCCAGAATGGACGCATCTGCTGGAGCTCTCCGTCAACGGCTACAGTCCGCCCATCGCCACCTGTATCACGTCGGCCCTGATCCTCGTCGGGCGAGTAACGGGACGAGAGCTAGACGAGGGCTGGATGGAGGGGGTTCATTCTCGATTCGTCATCCATTGAGCGTTTTTCGTGCGTCCAGCAGAGCAGGAGGTGAAGCCGTGAGATAGCGGTGGATCTTGTTGTTCGTAAGCTCGTCGTCGCCTGCCGGTGGAAGTCCGGGCCGGGCAGCTGCCAGGAGGCCCGGTAGCAGGCTGGCGGCTTCGTCTGGAAACGGGCGGGGTCGAAGCCCAGCGTCCCAATGCCGTTTAGATAGATCATCTGGGCGGCAGGGCTGCGGGTGCCGAAAATCCATCCGTCCAGGTCAAGCCGCATGCCGGTACTCCCTGAGGACATCACCGAGTCGATCACATCGGCGGACGTCGAGCCGGGTGATCCGGGCTTGTACGCGGACACTTACATAAGGTAGGGGTCGGAGCGGGGCGCGTGTCGCTTCAGCACCCCTCTTACGAGGCTTTACTCAGTGTTTCGCCGGATCAGGTTGCTCGCGCTGAGCGCTGGTGAATAATGGTCAAGGGCCCCAATGTTTGCTCGGTGGTTGCTCGCATGTCGCGGTATGGCCCGGCACGCAATGACACAGTCCGACAGGACAAAAAGGACAACTCCGGACAGGATGCCACCAGATGGCACGCCGTGACATTAGATGGCATTCAAGCCACGGACTTTTAATCCGACGGTCGCAGGTTCGAATCCTGCAGGGCGCGCTTTTGATCATGGCCTGACCTGCGGAGACCCTCACCACGCCCGCGGACCGCCACGGTATGGGGCAAACCTGAGGCAGATGTGAGTCAGGCTCTCTGATCACGGCAGAGAGCCGCCGCGGCGGTCAGCACCAGCCGCGCCGTCTCCTGAGCCGCCTCGTGGGCGATCACCGACAGCACCGAGACATAGGTGTCGGCGGTGAGCACGACGCTGGCATGCCCGAGTATCGCCTGGACCACCTTGAGATCGGTGTGCGCCGCCAGCACCAGTGTCGCGACGCCGTGCCGCAGATCGTGCAACCGGATCGGAGGAAGTTCTGAGGCCGTCACCAGTCTGCGGAACCGGCCCGTGAGGTAGTCCGCGGCCGCAGCGGTGCCCCCTCGACCGTGGTGAACACGTACCCCGATTCCTTCCAGCGTGGCCCCGCGGCCGCACGCTGCCGCTCCTGGCGCTCCCGATGGCAGGTCAGCACCCGCACCGTCTCCTCGTCCAGGGCCACCACCCGGCAACTGGCGGCGCTTTTGGGCGGGCACACCACCACCCGGCCTTCGGCGTGCACCCGCTGCTGCGCCACGGTCAACTCCGCGGCCTCCAGCTCGACGTCCGTCCAGCGCAGCCCGGCCACCTCCCCGCGCCGCAGACCGCGCAGCGCGGCCAGCCACCAGGCGGCGTACAGGCGATCCTGCGCCACTCCGGTCAGGAAGATCGCGAGCTGCCGTTCAGTCCAGACCGCCACCACCGGACGCTCCCCCTCCTGCCGCCATCGAATCGTCCGCCCCGCAGTCCACACCACCGGATACGGCCGCCGGGGGCGGTGGAGTTCGGCTCCGGTGGCGGGGTTGGCCGGGATCAATCCGGTCCGCACCGCCGTGTTCAACGCGGCCCGCAATGTGGCGTGGATACGCACCACGGTCGCCGGCGGCAACCGGCGTCCCGCCGGTGAGCGGCGCGCCCCCAGCGCCGTGAGCATCCTGCTGACGTCCCGGACCGTCAGCTCCCGCAACCGGATCCGGCCCACGTTCGGGGTGAGGTGAAGACGGATGTGGGTGGCGTATCCCTGCCGTGTCGACGGCCGCGCGGCGGTCTTGGTGGATTCGTCGGCCCCTCCTGGCATGCTCTTCTACCCCGGTCCGAGGAGAATCCCGGTGAGCACCGTGACAGCCGATGGCTGGGTCTGGTCCGACGGGGAGCACGACGTCCTCGCCACCATCGGCTTCTGCAGCGCCTTGGTCTGTGGCCCGACACCGCAGGAGTATCTGTGGTGGCCCGGCATCGTCGGCGAACCCTGGGACGACGCCGGCAGTTTCGTCCCGAACACCACCGCCACCATCGACGGCGGGCACATCATCGTCAAAGCCGACGGTTTCGCCTGCGTTCTGGACGGCGCGGCCAGGCATCTGTGAGGAATACCAGACATCCATCACAACCGAAGGACCGATCATGAGCAACGGAGCGGACGCCCCGATCTGGTGGCTGCGTCGCCGCGACGAGACCGTCGGGGAGATCCACGTGAACGACTCCGATTTCCCCTGGCTGCACGGCCGTTTCACTCCTCTGCCCGGTTTCGCGGCCGTAGCGCCGCTGTTCGCCGAAGACCTCGCCCTCGTCGAAGCGGACGACGACTTCGACGGTGACGCCTGGGAAGACGTCTACGAACGGATCAACGGGCAGCTCACCCTGGTGAACCCCGCCGGCAAGCCGGTCGCGGAGTTCATCCTGCACATCGACGGCGAGCAAGCGTGGTTCCGATGGATCGACTGATCGCTCAGATCCGGTTCGTGATCCGGTCTCTTCGAAGTCGAGCGGGACCGGGATGCCCGCGGCTCTTTCGAGTGGCGGCGCAGCGGGTGCGGAGCCGTTGGTTCTCGGGATCGCGGAAGCCGTACGCGTCCCGGGTGACCGTTTTGATCACACAGTTGGTGTCCTCGGAGCCCGCGTCGGTGATCCCGGTCCGCAGGAACGCGAGGATCTCGGGCTACCAGGTTTCGACCGCGGAGGCGCGACGTTCGAGGTCGGGCAGGCCCGAGGCGGCGCACCAGTTGTAGAAGTAGCACAACCACCCGGCGATGACATGCCCTTCGGGATGGATACGAGCCGGAGCCAACGGACCCAGGAGGTCTTCCCGTGGCGTTCCACGCGTCCAGGCTCGGCTGCCCGATCTTCTTCGGTAGTGCGCACGGGTCCTCGATCACGGGATCGAGTTGAGAGCCGTGCTTCCGGGCCGCTGAGCGGGTCAACCGGCCCGCGCAGTTCCTACCCACGGTTGCCCTTGTGCTCGCGGCGGCCCCGTACCTGGACGGTGACGCGGCGCCGGACCTCGGTGACGGCGGCATCGGCCGACTGCACGATGTCGCCCCGGCCCGTGTCAGCCGAACGGCAGGCGGACCGCTTCGGGGAGATGCATGGCTCAAGCAATACGACTTTCCCGCAACAGCCCGGACGCAATATAAGGATCTGTTATATTCGCTGTATGGCCTGGGAGATCACACTGCACGCCGAAGTGAACGCCTGGTTCCTCGACATCTGCAAGAACGACCCGGCCACCGCGGAGAAGATCGAGGAAGCGCTGGACGAGCTCGCCCTACAGGGTCCGAAGCTCGGCCGCCCGCTGGTCGACCGGATCCACCATTCCCGCGTCCTGCACAACCTCAAGGAGCTACGGCCCCGAGTGCCGGGCGAGGCGGAGATTCGCCTACTGTTCGTCTTCGATCCCACCCGGGAGGCCATCGTGCTGGTCGCCGGTGACAAGACCGGGGAATGGAACCGGTGGTACCGCACGGCGATCCCCTTGGCGGAGGAACGCTACGCCGCATACCGTGCCGAGAAGGAGGAGGAACGGCGATGAGCGAGTTCGTGAAGTGGTCCGACACCAAGGCCAGGGTCCGTGAGATCGACCCCGAGTGGGACTCCCCCGAGCGCATCGCCGCACGAGAGGCCGACCGCGAGCAGCTCCGGGCAGAACTGCGCGGCGCCCAGCTCGCCGAGATGCGCAAGCGCCTGGGCGTCTCCCAGAAGCTCCTGGCCGAGCGTATGGGCGTCTCCCAGGCGCGCGTGTCCCAGATCGAGCACGGCCAGATCGGCGGCCTGGACACCCTGCGTTCCTACGTCACCGCCCTGGGGGGAACGCTGGACGTGGTGGCTGACTTCGGCGACCACACCGTGAAGGTCGCCTGAGAAAGTGTTGGGTAATTGACCGGTTTCGGCTTGTAGCCGCCGGGTGGTGATCCTCGCGGATCACGGCTTCGCCAGGATCACCGGCATGTGTGTCTGCACCTGCAAGCCCGCCTACGATACGTCCCTGACCGATGCCCAGTGGGCGGTGATCGCGCCGTTGCTGCCGAAGCGGGACCCGCGCCGGGGGGGGAACGCCCGTTGAAGTTCCCGCGCCGGTTGATCGTCGACACGGTGCTGTATGTGCTGGGCACCGACTGCGCCTGGCAGCTGGTCCCGCATGACCTGCAGGGCGCCGCGGGACGCGGTCTGATGACCTGGCGCCGTGGGACGCGGCCTACCGGTGGTTTCTCGCCTGGACGCCCGACTGCACCTGGGATCGCGTCCATGACGCGCTGCGCGAGATGGTCCGCGCCGCCGAGGGCCGCGACCCGCAGCCGTCGGCGGCGGTGCTGGACTCGCAGTCCGTGCGGTCCTGCCAGGGCGGTGAGGCGATCGGCCTCGATGCGGGCAAGCGGGTGCGGGGCCTCCATGAAAGCCGGAGCGGTTCACTGAACGTGGCCTCTTGACTTAGGCATGTGCAGATTCCCACCCAGGCTTGTCCGGATGTGGCAATTAGGTCAGGATTAGTACAAGCTTCAACTACTTAGTTGGAGAGCCACTGCAGGGATGAGGAGAAGCGTGAAGCGCATCATCTCCGTTCTCGTCGCCGGCGTCCTCGGCGCCACGCTCACCGGCGCCAGCCCCGCCTCCGCCGCCACCTCCGCAATTGACTGCTCCGCAGGCGGGTACACCCGGATCTCGAAGAGCTACGTCCCCACCAATGTCGAGAGGCCTGCGGTGGACGGTTTCGCCTACCGCTTCGGCGGCCCGTCACCGACCACGTACGAGGTCTGCCTCGATGTCCCGGACGACTCGACGTTCACGATCGAGGTATGGAGCTGGTCCAACGGGTCACCGAGTGAGACGTTCGTGGACGACCGGCCCGGGGACAAGGTCTTCCGCTATTCGCTTGGCGCCAACGGCTTCTGGCAGATCTACGGCACGTTGACCGGGCCCGACAGCACCTTCCTCTACTACACCTGGCACGAGAAGAAGATTCCGGCCTGACGCGGAACGGGCTGACCGCCTTCACTCAGCGATGCGGCCGGCTCCACCGCCCTCAAGCGACCCGGAAGCCTGCTTCATCCCGAGTTCAAAGCCCGCATGCTCCCGATCTCCCAAACGACTCGGTGAGCGACTGAACCTGTCGCCGTAAGCGAGTTTCACCGCCGCACGGGATCGCGAAGGCCACCTCCCGATCACGGGAGGTGGCCTTCGACGTGGGGCGGGGCGTTCACGTGGCCCCACGGCCGTTCCAAGATCATGATCTTGGCGCCTGATGGCGTGGATCGGTAGATCGCGATGTGATCACATGCGGCGACCGTGTGCCGCTTTGACACGGCGCCTCACGCCGCCAGCGCCGGGGTGGTGCGCGGGCGGCGTTCACAACCGCCCTGGTAGCGACCACCCACCGCAGTCGGAGCCGGCTTGGAGAAGGCCGCTGTGATCGCAGCCTCGGACGGAGAAGTAGTGGAGGGGGCGGTTGCTCCCCAGGGGCTCCGGCCCTGGCCCGGTGATCGGCCTGCTGAACCCGCCGTTCCACGGGTCGCGGCGCTTCACTGTGTACCGCTTGACCGCTCCGTCGTTGAAGGAGTAGCGGACCTCGAAATAGTCCCAGTCGCGTCCGGTCGACCCCCACTGGAAGACGGCTCGGTCACCGGACCGGTACGTTCGGACCATCGCTCTCGGGCCCAGAGCCGGGGACCAGCCGATCTGGCCGTTAAGAAAGTCCTGTCTGCGGGCGCTGTTGCCGGCAAAGCCGTACTCGGCGCGTACAGGGCAACCGAAAACGCCGTTCTCCCCGCCCGAGGCCCGCCACTTCTCACCGATCAGCCCATAGGGCTGGAACGCGGGGTCGCACGCGGCGGACGCCGTGGTGGCGGTCGTGGCGCTGCCGGCGCCGGCGGGAAGCCCCGGCAGTGCCACGCAGAGGGCGAAGGCGACCGTCACAGGACGGTAGATCCGGCGGTCCATGTCGTACTCCTGAAGTCGCGGCCCCGTGCGGGGGCTTTCCTGGGTGCGGCTCCGGCCGCGATCGCTTGCCGCCCCCGGACACCGCAGCCGGGGGCGCCTCCATGAGCGCGACCCCGGCCCGGATCTCGCGGCCCTCCCTATGGAGCGTTCCATCATCACCGGGAAGGCCTGATCAATGCGGGGAGAGGCGGCGGGTCCTCGCGGGATCGCCCGCGGTGCAGCGGGCCGGGATCCCGGTCAGCAGTGCTTGCTCAGCGACATGCGCTTGATCGTGTCGAACAGGTCGGGGTCGAACTGGCCCCAGGCGATCCATCGATAGTCCCGCCCATCGGGCAGGTTCCTGACGAACTTGGTGCTGGTGCTGCCGTACACCTGCATGTCGGTGATCTGGCGGCCGCGGCTGTCCTTCAGGTGTGCCCACATCAGCCAGGCATCGTCGCCGTCGAGGCTGGAGACGATGGCGTTCAGGCGCGCCGTGCCGTTGGAGTACAGCGTCCATGTCGCGCCCGGCTCGATCGTGCACATGCCCGCCGACATGTAACCGCGCCAGATGAACGTCTTCTTCCTCAAGGGTTCCGCCTGCGCAAGGGCGGAGGCGGCGGATCCAGCGGAGGCGGAGGCGGGAAGGGTTGTGAAGACGGTGAATCCCGCGACCGCGAGCGCGGCCGCGCCGCGGACGGCGCGTTTCATGGTCTCCTCCTCATCGATCGGAGCGGTGTCCGTATCCTGGCCTGATGGCCGAGCGCGCCCGGAGGCACGACCCGGCGACGAGGGATCCGGGGCTCGTCACCCCGGCGTGACGGGCCGGGGAACGCGCCCCGTCTCCGTTACCCGGTCAGATCGCCGTGAGCCCCCGATCCGGAGACCCCGTCCCGGCCAGCTCTGTTGTCGTCTCCCAGACTGCACGGCGGCCCACCGGTCGTGGCACCCCGCGATCGGGTGGTAGACAGGCACCGGATTCCCCATATTCGAGGGGTTGCGCGGTCGCGTCCGGGCGCTCAGGATCAGGTGGTGGAGTCTGCCTTACGCGGAACGCCGGCCAGGCGCCCGTTCGAGTCGATCCAGCGGTTGACCCGGACGGGGATCGCCGACGGCGAGTTCCTGTCCACGCTCTCGCGCCTGCTGCGCGAGATCATCCCTTTCGACGCCTCCTTCTGGGCGGCGGCCGACCCCGTGACGATGCTCGCTACCTCGCCCTCGCGGCTGGAGAACCTCGGCTCCGGCGAGTCCTGCGACCGGTACTGGGAGAACGAGTTCTTCGTGGAGGACGTCAACCACTTCCACACGCTGGCCCGTCTGAAGACACCGGCCGCGTCGCTGTACCGCGCCACCGGCGGGCATCCGGCACGCAGCTCCCGCTACCACAACGTGAACCTCCCGCTGGGACTCGGCGACGAACTCCGGTGCGTGTTCCGGATCGGCCACGAGGTGTGGGGCTACGTGTGCCTGTGGCGGGCCGAGGGCTCACAGCCGTTCACCCTCCGCGAGGAGCAGCTGCTCGCGAGTCTGTCCGCTCCCATCGGGGAGTCCTTCCGACGCTCGGTCCTGCTCCGGCCGACCCCGCTCATCGGTCTGCCCGAAGCCCCCGGGCTGCTCATGTTCGATCGGACGGGGGCACTGGAATCGCTCAACGAGCCCGCGGAGACGTGGCTGCAGCGGTTACCGTTCACCCGGTTGAGCCATGACGGCCCCGACGCCGTCCCCATACCCGCGGAACTGCGGGCGGTGGTGAACAAGGCACGTGCCATCGCCGCCGGGCGCGACACGGGCACCGCTCGGGCCCGGTTGCAGGTCGGCGGCCGCTGGGTGGTCATCCATGGCTTCGCGCTGCGGCAGGCGAACAACGAGGGCGGCAGGACGGCTCTGGTCATCGAACCGGCCAAGGCCGCCGAGGTGGCACCGCTGATCATCAGGGCGTATCGACTCGGGCCGCGGGAACAGCAGGTCGTCCGCCTGGTCTCCGCCGGCCTGGCCACCGCCGAGATCGCGGCCAGGCTCTCCCTCTCCCCCCACACCGTTCGCGGCTACCTCAAGCAGATATTCGAGAAGGTCGAGGTGTCGACCCGCGGTGAACTCATCGCGAAGATCTTCGCCGATCAGTACAAGGAGACGATGAACCCGGACTTCGTCATCGGCCTGTGACGCGTCCCGCCGTACGGCGTTCCAGCGGCGCCCCGGCGCTGCGGAACCGCTGACCGCCACCGGAGCGCCGGAATGCCGCACTCTCACCATGGCCGCCTCTCGGGAGCAGCCGCAGGAACACGGAGATGCGCTGGACAGAGCACCGGACTTCTTCATCCGACGGTCGCAGGTCCGAATCCCGCAGGGCGCGCAACGGTTGAGCAGCGCGGAAGAGGGTCACGTCCCCGGACGCGATCGGGAGCCTTCAACGGATGGTGGTACCGCCGCCTCTACGAACATCGATCAACCTCTGACATCCTCTTCCGCATACGAAGAGAACGGCATCTACCCGGAACAGGGTCCAGATGGCTCCGTGCCTTTCTGACATGAGCATGGGGGACCACCGTCATGGCATGGTAGGCGGCGGCCATGGCTACGACAGGTGACCTGCTCCACTGCTCCTGAGGCGAAGGCGACGATGTCCTGGAGAGCCGGGTCATGGCCCTGCGCGGTCCCGGTGTCCACCGTCAGAGTCGGCACCGGCAGGGAGATCCCGACGAAGGAGTCCGTCGAGTACGCGCCCGCGGTGATCGCGGCCAGCAGGTCGTGGTCGGCGTGCGCGGCCCGGTGGGCGTCGGTCTCGGCGCGCCGGGCGATCCGCTCATGAGCGACGGCAGCATCACCGTGCAGCGGACACCCGGATCTCCGCCAGGTCGGCCAGCGGTTCCAGGCCCGGACGCCACAGCCGGTCCTGGAACGCGGCCTCGGCGATCACGCTCACCCCGGCTCGCAGCAGGGTCGTAAGACCCCGAGCGTCCGCCGGTTGAGCAGGTCCGCACCGCCCGGCCCGTCCGCAGCAGTACGGTGCACCATCCCCTGCTTGATCTCGTCCCGGCAGACCAGCGGGAACCCGAGTGTCCGCGCCAGCTCACGGGCCAGGGTGGTCTTCCCCGATCCCGGAGGGCCGCTGACCACGGTCAGCACCGGAGCCTCACGATCGCCAGTAGCCATGGACATCCTCAACGGTCGGCCGTACGACGGCGGTGCCTCGGCGAGCCGAGCGGTGCAGAGTCCCGGCCCACGCGACAGCCTGCCGTACTCCGCACAGCGGTGCGGCGTCATCGACGACGAGACCGGACGCGGCAGCCGATGGGCAGGCTGAGCGCCTCCCCTTCCCTTCCTCGTGGCACCGCCTAGGATCGGCGGAATGACCGCCCCCGCCGTACGGGCCAGCGCCCGGATCCTGCTGGTCGACTGCGATGACCGGCTCCTGCTGTTCCGCTTCCGCGCATCCGACGACCTACCCGCCTCTCATTTCTGGGCCACTCCCGGCGGCGGCGTCGACGACGGGGAGGCCCTCCCTCAGGCGGCGGCACGCGAGCTGTCCGAGGAGACCGGCCACGTCATCGCTCCGCAGCGGCTCGGCCCGGTGGTGGCCGTCTCCTCCGGCCCCGCCCGCTTCGGCGAGCTCACCCTGCACGCCGTCGACTCGTTCTTCTTCATCCGCGTCGACCACCTGACCGTGGCCCCGTCCGGCCAGGAGCCCCACGAACGCGAGGCGATCGCCGCGCACCGCTGGTGGACCGTCCACGAACTCCAGACCACCTCCGAGTGAACCGCCCCGGGTTTGATGGAGACATCGAAGACCCGGAAGGATGCCGATCATGGCTGCTCCCCGTAAGTACCCCGACGAGCTGCGCGAGCGCGCGACCCGGCTGGCCGTCGAGGCCCGCAAGAACCCCACGGCATGGGACGGCGCGATCCGGATCCGCGACAGCCGGACCGCGAATCCTGCGCCCACGGTATTTCCCTCCGCCCGGGTAGGGGTCGTGCGTACACTCGAAGACATGACCGCCGCCCACGACTACGACGACGTGCACCACCTCGTCGAGCAGCTGACCCCCGACCAGCTGGTCGAGGTCCGCGCCCACGCGCTCCGGCTGGTCACCGGCCGCCGGACCTTCGTACCGTGGAGCGAGCTCAGGCGCACCGCCGCCCGCCTGCCACGCATCGGCTACGCCGAGTTCCGCAGTGACGTCGATGCCGCGATCGACTCCGACACCCTGCTCGGGGACGATCGGTGAGCGACCCGCACAACCTCCTGCTGGACACCTCCGCCGTCATCGATCTCGAACGGCTCGACGAGCAGCACATCGCCGGCACGCTCGGCTGCCGACCAGGCGATCTACACCCGGCGATCAGCTCCGTCTCGATGGCCGAACTCGCGGCCGGTCCGCACGCGGCCAAGACCGCCGACGCGCGAGCCGTACGGCAGGCGGTCCTGCAGTGGGCGGAGTCCACCTTCGATCCCATCCCTTTCGACACCGATGCCGCCCGTGCCTACGGGATCATCTACGCGCTCGTGCTGGACCTCGGCCGCCAGCCGCGCAAGCGGCTCGCCGATCTGCTGATCGCTTCGGTCGCCGCGGCCAACGGTCTTCCTCTGGTGACCCGGAACCCCGATGACTTCGCCGGACTGGAATCCCAAATCCAGGTGATCACCGCCTGAAACGGCTACCGCGGGAACGACCGAACGGGTCAAGCGGCCATGTTTGCTCGGTGATTGCTCGCCTGCCGCGGTACGGCACGGCACGGCGGCGACAGCGCCCGGCATAACGGCGGGGACACTGGCGGACAGAACAGTACAAGTCGGCACGTCGCGGCGCCGGATGGCAGTGAATCCGTCAGCTTTTAATCTGCAGATTCAATCTCCATGGCCAGCATCCTGCCGGTGGTCGTCCCGCTTTCCTGGAGTCGCTCGGCTCGGACACGGCGTTGACCACATCACCCGGTCGGACCATCCTGCACCGGGACCCGCTCCACCAGGTGGCGGGCGAGGTCGAGCAGGTGCGGCAGGCACAGCACCCGGCCGCCGCTGCCGGGCAGTGGGACGTGCAGCGGCTCCGTCCAGCGGGCCGGGATCGCGCCGAGCCCGTACACGGCGCCCGCCAGGCCGCCGGTGACCGCGGCCACGGTGTCGGTGTCCCCGCCCAGGTCGACCGCGGCCCGGAGTGCGTCCTCGAAGGCGGAGGTGGTGCGCACCGCCCACACCGCCGAGCCCAGGCAGGGCCAGACGGCGCCGTTGAACTCGGTCGCCCGGCTCGGGTGCCAGGCCGGGTCCAGGACGACGGTGTACCGCTCCCGGTGCTCGGGGTCAACGGCGGCGAGGATCTCCGGCAGCGCCGCCAGCGGGTCGGCGCCGTCCAGGGCGAGGCGCACCAGCTCGTGGAAGATCGCGGTGCCCTCCCACGCCGCCGGATCGCCATGGGTGAGCGCGGCCAGGCGGCGACCGGCCTCCATCGTGGCCGCTCTCCCGTCGCGGGCGAAGTACACCGCCGAGGTCGTCGCCCGCATCAGCGCGCCGTTGCCGGCGGCCCGGTGGCTGCTGCGGTAGTGGGCGGCAGCGGCCCGGTCCCAGGGCAGGCCGCGGCTCAGCACGTCCTCGGTCTGCACCCCGATGTCCTTGGGATCGTCGGCCGCCCACCGCTGGAAGCGGGCGAAGACGTCCTGCAAGTCCAACCCACCGCGCTCCAGCAGCGACTCGGCGACGTGCACGGCCATCTGCGTGTCGTCGGTGGCCTCACCGGCCTCCCAGCCGCCGCCCGCATGCATCTCTCCCCCGGCGCCCGGTGCCGGGAACCGCGCGGAGAACGCCCCCGCCGGACCGAACTCGAACGGGGCACCGAGGGCGTCGCCCACCGCCGAACCGATCACCGCACCGGTGGCACGCTCCAGACGATCCATGACGGCAGGCTACGGACCAGGGAAACCCTGATCCATCCCTTTTCCCTCTGCCGCGGCCCCGCCGTGCCGCCGACGGTCCCGATCACACGTGCTCGCATGCCTCGGAACGCGGGAAATGTCAGACGAGGCCGGTCTCGTAGGCGACGATCACGAGCTGCGCGCGGTCGCGTGCCTGGAGTTTGGCCAGCAGCCGGCCGATGTGCGTCTTGACCGTGGCCATGCTCAACTGCAGGCGCGCGGCCAGCTCGGCGTTGGACAAGCCGTGGGCGATCAGCGTGAGCACCTCCCGCTCGCGGGAGGTGAGGCCGTCGAGGCTCCTGGCCGGCGGACGCCCCGGTCGCGGGCGGGAGGCGAACTCCGCGATGAGCCGTCGGGTGACCGAGGGCGCGAGCAGCGCGTCCCCGCCGGCGACCACGCGGATGGCGTTGAGCACCTCCGCCGGAGGGGTGTCCTTGAGCAGGAAACCCGCGGCTCCCGCTCGAAGAGCCGCGTAGACGTAGTCGTCCAGGTCGAACGTGGTCAAGATGAGCACGCGGACGCCTGCCGTCGCCGGATCGCCGCAGATGCGGCGCGTGGCTTCGATGCCGTCCACGTCGGGCATCCGGATGTCCATCAGGACGACGTCCGGTTTGCGCGCGCGGGCCAGTTCGACGGCCTCGGCACCGGTGGCCGCCTCACCCACCGCCTGGAGGCCGGGTGTGTGGTCGACGAGGACGCGGAAGCTGCCGCGCACCATGGCCTGATCGTCGGCGATCAGAACGCGGACGCCGCTCAAGGGCTGTTCTCCCCCTCGGGCGGAAGCCGTACGGACACCGCGAAGCCGCCCCCCTCACGCGGGCCCGCGGTGAAGGTCCCGCCGTGCATGAGGGCCCGCTCCCGCATGCCCAGCAGACCGTGCCCGCCCGGCAGTCTGCGGCGCGGGCCGCCGGGCCCGTCGTCGACGACATCGATGGCGACGCTCCCGCCGCGGGCTGTCACGGTGACACCGCAGCGGGTCGGGGCGGCGTGCTTGACGACGTTCGTGAGCGCCTCCTGCACGATCCGGTAGACCGTCAGCTGCGTTCCCTCGCTGAGGCCTGACAGGCCGCGCACCTCCAGAGCGATCTCGATCCCCGCCCGGCGCGCCTCCTCCGCGAGCCCGTCCAGGCCTCCGGTACCGGGCGCCGGTCCCATCGGAACGCCGTCGGTGCGCAGGACGCCGAGTGCGCGGCGCATCTCCGTCAGCGCCGACCTGCTGGTCTCTTCGATGACCTTGAGCGCCGTGACGGCCTCCTGCGGGTCGTCCGCCGCCACATGCGCCGCGACACCCGCCTTGACGGCGATGAGGCTGAGGTTGTGCGAGACGATGTCGTGCATCTCGCGCGCGATGCGCAGACGTTCGGCCACCAGCGCGTGCCCGGCCTTCCGGCGGCTTTCCACCCTGCGGAAGCGGACGGTGAACCCGGCCGCCCACGCGCCGCCGATCACCACCAGCACCAGGGCGACCAGCCCGGCCGCGTCCTGCGCGCCGCCCGACGGGGTGATCACCGCCTCGCCGAGGTAGACCCCCGCCGCCGCCACCGGGAGCGCGACGGCCAGGGCGGGCACGGAACGGCGCGTGGGTTCCGCGAGCCCCACCAGGTAGGCGGCCAATCCTCCTGAGATGTACGGCTCGCGCGTCAGGTCGAGGATCGACGCGCCGGCGAGGGCGGCGAGTACGACGCCGAGGACCGGCAGCGGCCAACGGCGGCGCACCGCGAGGGGCAGCCCGGCCGCCGCCGCGACAGCCCAGGCCGGCCACGCCGGACCGCTGTAGGCGGGCAGGCCGTCCGTGGCGGGCGTACGCGCGAAGTCCAGGTAGACCGCGGTCACGGCGACGGCTGCCACCAGATCGACGGCATACGGCAGCCGCTCCACGTGCCGGCCGTATCGTTCCATGTCATCCCGCCTGCCCCAGTACGACCATCAGTCCGACCGCGGCCAGCGTAATGGGCGCCCACCGCAGCACGGCTGCCCTGCTCGGTCGCGGGTGGGCGGTCAGCACGGCGAAGCCGTACGGGCCGAACGCGATCGCGAGCCCCGCCAGGGCCACCAGGGACAGCGGTGTGGTGCCCTTCAGCACGCCGAGCGGCAGCGCCGCCGCCGACGCCAGGGCCAGCGCACGGACCGGGCCGAGCACCTCGGCACGCCAGGCACCGAACGCCAGGACCGGCCAGCCCGCCAGGATGGCGACGTTCAGGAACGACAGCGGCTGGAAGGCGCCGTACGTCTCGGACACCACCTCCGTGGCGAGGTCCGCGCCCACGACGTCGGTCAGCCGGAACGCCATGTGGTCGGCGCCTGCGTGAAAGACCCGGGCGAACAGCCCCGACATGGCGAGAAGCCCGCCTGCCAGCCCCCATCCCGGCCCGATCCTGGCGGCGAGCAGAGCCACGGCCGGCCAGAGCAGGAACGTGCCGGCCGCGATCAGGGCGTAGGAGGCGGTCAGCAGCGCGGGCTCACTCTCGTGCGCGGCGAGCTGAGCAGGGTAGAAGAAGTCGTACGGCACGCGTAGCAGGGCGCCTGCCAGGAGGAGCAGCGGTGCCGCCACCATGGTCGCGCCACCGGCCCAGCGGCCGGGAAAGTCGGATGTCATGTCCACGACCCTCTCGCGGGGTCTCGCCCGGGGCGTCGGACCGTGGCCTGCTCTTTCGTGTCAGACCCGGGTATGACACGATCGGGCTTCGCCTTCTTCGCTGCAGGGCCGGGCATGCCAGTCGACCAAGGCGACTCCACGAAATCCGGGAAACATCACTTGGTCGCTTACCTGGTCAGGGCTGTGTGATGCGCTCGAGCCATCGCTGCAGGAGAGCGGTTTCGACCGGTTCGAGGGCCTCGGTACCGCCGAGCTGGAGTTGTGCGCGGAAGCGCAGCGCAGCGGTCCGCAGCGGGTCGGCGTCCTGCTGGACGGACGTCTCGGTGAGCACGTGCGAGAACACGGCGTCGCGCATGCGGTGGGACGGTGCGGGATCCTCGAACAGGGCCGGTCTGGCGATGTGGTCCAGGGCGGTCCCGATGTTCGCTGACAAGATCAGCTGGGCGGCGGCCCGCGGCTCGAGCTTCAGCGCGCCCACCGCGGCGCACCGTGTGAGCGCCGCCACCAGCAGGTCCATCACGCGATCTCGCGCCGTCGAGTGCGACCACGGCCGCGGAGTGAACATCAGCTGGTAGAGGGCCGGGTTCGCCTGAGCGAACGCCATATGACCGTCCCAACCGGCGTGCAGGTCGGCGACCGGGTCACCGGTCTGCTCTTGGGCGGCCTTGAGCGCGGCGTACCGCTCGTACCCGTGGTCGGCGACGGCGTCGAGCAGCCCCCGCTTGTCACCGAACAACCGGTAGAGCACGGGCTGGCTCACGCCGACCGCCTCACAGACCGCGCGTGTCGCGATCTCGTGGTCTGAGGACGACGCCAGTTGCCGCTCCGCGGCCTCGATCATCGCCGCGCGGAGCGGATCTGCCTCTGCCATGCGATCAATGATACTGCCAGGCACTAGCGATGGTACGAATCTGTGCTACCGTCATGGCGTAACGTCGGTACGGCCAATCCATACCGACGATAAGGCCAAGGGGTTCTCCATGAGTGATCAACGTGTGGCCGTCGTCAGCGGCGGCTCCCGTGGAATAGGCAAGGCGATCGCGGTGGCGCTGGCGGCGCGTGGCTGTGCGGTCGTGGTGGGGTTCCAAGGGGCGGCTTCCGCCGCGGCGCAGGTGGTCGGGGAGATCACGGCGTCCGGTGGCCGGGCGATCCCGGTCCAGGCCGACGTGGCCGACGAGGGCGCCGTCGCGGAGATGTTCGACGCGGCGGAGGAGTCCTTCGACGGGGTCGATGTGGTCGTCAACTCGGCGGGGCGGCTGTCGCTGTCCCCGATCGCCGACCTCGACCTGGACGAGCTGGACGCCCTGCACCGCACCAACATCCGCGGTGCGTTCGTGATGGCCCGGGAGGCCGCACGTCGCGTGCGTGCCGGGGGCGCGATCGTCAACCTGTCCACCTCCGTGATCGGTCTGCAGTTCCCCACCTATGGGGCGTACGCCGCGAGCAAGGGAGCCGTCGAGGCGATGACGCTGGTGCTCGCCCGCGAGCTGCGCGGACGGAACATCACGGTCAACGCCGTCGCGCCCGGCCCGACCGCCACCGAACTGTTCCTGGACGGCAAGGACGAAGCGACGATCCAGCAGCTCGCCAAGCAGCCGCCGCTGGAACGGCTCGGCACCCCCGAGGACATCGCCGAGGTCGTCTGCTTCCTGGCGAGCCCGGCCGGGCACTGGATCAACGGGCAGGTCGTGCGCGCGAACGGCGGGATCATCTGATGGCCGCCGTGAGACAGGCCCTCGTCGCCGCCGGCTACGACGTCAACGTCCTCGCACCCAACGGGTCGACCGCACCGTCCTCGACCGCCTCGCTCTGACTGAACCACCACCACACGAAAGGTGATCATCATGCCGTTCGCCAACCTCAAGGTCCCCGCCGACACCCTGACCCCCGAGTCCAAGAAGAAGCTCATCGACGCCGTCACCGACGCCTACGCCGACGTGTACGGCGAGCGCGCCCGGGCGACCACCCTGGTCCTCCTCGAGGAGGTCCCCGATGGCGGCTGGGGCCTCGGTGGCGGCATCCTCACCGCTGAGATGCTCGGCCGTAGCTGACCCGCCCGAAGGGCCGGGCCGGAGCAGCCGATCGCCCGGCCCGGCGCGGGCGAGGTGGAAGACGATCTTTAATGGCGTGGGATCCAGGCACCTACCGGTGCCTGGATCGCCGCGGATCGAGGAGTTTCGTCGGCAGCCCTCCATACGCTGACCAGCGCCGTCAGTCGGATCCCGCGAAGACCACGACAAGCTCCAGCCCGCCACCCGGATTGGGACTGGCCCGTACCCGGGCCCCGTGCGCCTTCGCGATCGAGGCGACGATCGACAGTCCGAGTCCGGCGCCCCGCCCGCGGGTCGTGTGCAGTTGCCGGAAGGGCTCGAAGAGGTCGCCCAGACGTTCCCGGGGCACGTGCGGGCCGGTGTTGCGGACCGTCAGGACTCCGCGGAAGAGCGTCACCTCGACGGTCCCGCCGGGATGGTTGTAGCGGGCCGCGTTGTCGAGGAGGTTGGTGACGAGCCGGTTCAGCAGGACGGGATCCCCTTCGACGACGAACGGTTCGGTCCGCACTGTCACGGTGACGCCGTCCGAACCCCCTTCCGCCACGGCGAGCCGTACCACCTGGTCCAGGGCCACCGGACTCCTGCTGTCCAGGCCGTGTTCCGCCTGGGCCAGCACCAGCAGGGCGTCGATGAGGTTCTCCGCGCGGCGGTTGTGGAGCAGGAGCGTGTCGCGGATCTCGCCGACGTCCTCGGGGAGACCGATCTCGATCGCCGCCCGCTGGACGGCCAGCGGGGTCCGCAACTCGTGGGAGGCATTGGCGATGAACCGCTGCTGCGCCGCGACGGAGCGTTCGAGCCGGTCGAGCATCGCGTCGAAGGTGTCGGCCAGTTCCTTCAGCTCGTCCTCCGGCCCGGCGAGCGCGATCCGCTCGTGCAGGGTCGACAGGGACAGCCGCTGCGCGGTGGCGGTGATCTGGTGGACGGGCCGCAGGATCCGTCCGGCGACCAGCCATCCGACGAGCAGCGAGACCAGCGTCAGGATCCCGACCGTCAGCCCGGTCACCTGCCACTGGTAGCCGATCACGTCCTCCACCAGGTCGGGCAGCGGCGGGCGCGGCGGGATCCCGCCGGTCGGCGCCCCCGGCGCCGGCGGTGCCAGCACTCCCGTCGGCAGCCGCGCGATCCGCGTGTGCAGCGCCTGGCGCAGCAGGAGGTTGACCGTGACCAGCAGCACGACCGAGGTCAGCAGGAACAGTCCGGAGTAGATCAGCGTGAGCCGTACCCGGATCGTCGTCACAGCAGGTATCCCGCACCGGGGACGGTCTGGATGCAGGGCGGGTCGCCCAGTTTGGTCCGCAGGCGGCTGACGACGACCCGCACCACCGTGGTGAACGGATCGGTGTGCTCGTCCCAGGCCTCCTCCAGCAGCCGTTCGGAGCTCACGACCGCGCCGTCGGCCCGCATCAGCACCTCCAGGACGGCGAATTCCTTGAGCGACAGGTGCAGGTGCCGGCCGTCCCGCGAGGCCTGCAGCCGGTGGGTGTCGAGCACGATTCCGCGCCGCGTCAGCACCGGCGGTACCGCCGACCGGCTGCGCCGCCCCAGCGCCTGCACCCGCGCGACCAGCTCGGCGTAGTCGAACGGCTTGGGCAGGTAGTCGTCGGCTCCCATCCCCAGACCCGCCACCCGCTCCGGCACCGACGCCGCCGCTGTCATCATCAGGATCCGCGTACGGCTCCCGCGCGCCACCAGCTCACGGCAGACGGAGTCGCCGTGCATCTCGGGCAGATCCCGATCCAGCACCAGGACGTCGTAGTCGTGAACCGCCAGCCGTTCCACCGCGGCGGCCCCGTCGTAGGCCACGTCGACGGCCATGGCGTGGCGGCGCAGTCCCACCGCCACGAGATCGGCCAGGTCACGTTCGTCTTCAACCACTAGAACCCGCATGCCGACGTTCCTACACGAACGGCGGTGACAGCGGCGTTAACGGTTGCGTTCACGGCCGTGCAACCGGCCCCCGGCCATGCTGGCGGCCATGATCAGAACCTTCTGCGCCGCCGTCCTGGTGACGGCCTGCACCGTGTCCGCGACGGCTTCCGCGCCCGCATCGGCCTCGACGCCCCAGCCGGTCTCCACCCCGGGCGGCGGTTGCGCCGCCGCCACGGCGCCACCGCCGCAGCCGGTGCCGCCGACCTCGGTGAACACCCTCCGGCAGGCGTACTTCTGCGTGCTGGACAACTACTACAGCGGCCCGGTCCTGGACTCCAGGGCGCTGCTGAAGAGCGCCATGGCCGCCTACACCCAGGATCTGATCCGGCGCGGCGCCGACCGGGCCGACCTCCGGCTGCCCGCCCTGACCGGTGACCGCGACGCCGACTGGGCCGCTTTCGCGAAGGTCCTCGGCACCGGCGACCCCGCCGCGCTGCGTGCCGCGATCACCGGCATGGTCGCCGGACTCCAGGACAACCACGCCCGCTGGGTCAGGCCGACCCCGCCGCCGCAGGGCGGGCCGGTCGGGATAGGCATCGTGGGCGTGTCGGCCGAGCAGGGCCCGCGGTTCGACCCGGCGGCCCGGCCGCCGCTGTTCATCACCCGGGTCCTGCCCGGCAGCCCCGCCGCCAAGGCCGACATCCGGCCCGGCGACATCATGGTCAAGGCCAACGGCGTGCCGACGGTCATCGGGGACACCGTGAACCAGGCCATCATCGACGTCTTCGCCTCCGACCCGGTACGGCTCACGCTCAAGCGCCCCACGACGGGACGCACCCGCACCGTCGAGATCAGGAAGGGCCCCATCACGCGGCAGCCCCCGAAGGCGACGTCGAAGACGCTCCCCGGCGGCGCCGTCTACGTCCGGCTGCCCGGATTCCACGAAGGCGCCGCCGACCAGGTCATCGCCAAGCTGCAGGGCAAGCCGAAGGCGGTGGTCCTCGACCTGCGCGGCAACGGCGGCGGGTCACCTCGCGAGGTGACCCGGCTGCTCGGCGCGTTCGCGCACGGCAAGGTCACCAGCTACTTCTGCCAGCTCAAGGGCGACTGCGTGCCCAACCGGACCGACGACAGCGTCCCGCTGCTCGGCTCGCGCCTGATCGTCCTCACCGATCGCGCGTGCGCCTCGGCCTGCGACGACTTCAGCGCGGCGGTCAAGGGCAACGGCCTGGGCACCCTCGTCGGGACCCGCACGGCCGGGGCCGTCTCCGGCCCCGGCGAGGGATACCTCCTCGACGACGGCAGCGTCCTGATCCTGCCCAAGGTCCGCCACCTCGGCCCCGCCCGCGAAATCATCGACACGATCGGCGTACCGGTCGACCACCACGCCCCCATGACCGCTCTCGACCTGGCCACCGGGCACGACCCGGGCCTGGCCAAGGCGCTTGCGCTTCTCTGACACGCCCGCCGCAGCAGACGGACCGCGCCGGCTGCCGCCAGTCGTCGTACTCAGCCGCAGAGCACGGCGTGTCTGCCGGACCGGGGCGGCTCCAGCCGATGTTCCCCGTCCGGTGCCGTATGTACCGGACGGGGAAGCGTGCCCATGGGGTCCTGGCAGGCGGATCGGCGGTCAGACCATGACCGACAGCGTGCTCCGCCAGTCCTCCCCCGGTTGTTCGGCCAGCTGACCGGCCAGCGCCTCGGCCTCGTAACGCCACGGATGCCACAGATCCGCCGGAGCCTGACGGGACAGCCGGACCTCACTCGTGCTGCGAAGCGACCGCAGGAGCCGATCGGTGAACTCCGTCCAGCTCACGTGGCCGTTCACCGCGTTGACCACCCGGCCCGTCGGCCGGTCCAGGCAGGTGACGAGGGCACGGGCGAGCGCGGCCGCGTGCACCCACGCCACCCCGTACCAGGGGTGCGCCCCCTCGGCCGGATCGGGCAGGACGATCTCCTCCCCTGCCAGGGCCGCCTGGTAGAGCAGTCCCGTCGCGCCCCAGCGCAGCTGAGCCCGGAACCGGTCGTGCGGAGCCCATACCAGCGGTGCACGGACCACACCGGCCCGCTCGCGGTCCGCTCCCTCCAGCAGTATGTGCTCGCATTCGACCTTCCCCCGCCCGTAGGCGGTGAGCGGCTCCTGCGTGGGGGCTCCTTCGGCGACCTGCGACGCGGCGGGTCTGCCGTAGGCGTCCACGCTGCTGACGAAGACGAAAGCGCCCCGGGCGCCCTCCCGCCAGCCGTCCACGAGCGCGCGCATCGCCGCGACGTCCACCTCCGGGGAGGTGAAGGTGCAGGCGGAATGGATCACTGCGTCGACTCCGGTGACGGCGGCGCGCAGGCTGTCTCGGTCGGCGAGGTCGCCCTCCACCACCTCGACCCCCTCGCCGGAGACCAGGTGGGCCGATTCGGGCCGTACCAGGGCCCGTACCGGACGTCCCTGTGCTGCGAGCTCCCGGAGCACGAAGGCGCCCACGCCGCCGCTGCCGCCGGTCAGCAGCACCGTGCCGGCGCGGGCTCCGGCGGTCCGCCGCGGAGCCGCCGCCGCGCGGCGGGCGCCCTCCCGCCGGTCGAGTGCGAGCGCGAGCGCGCGCGGGGTGCGGTGCTCCATCACATCGAGCCCGGTGACCGGGAGGCGGAGGCGGGCCCGGAGCCGTTCGGCGAGCCGTACGGCGAGCAGGGAGTGCCCGCCTGCCGCGAAGAAGTCACCGTCCAGGCCGACGCCGTCGCCCAGCAGTTCCCGGAACCCGGCGAGCACCCCTGCCGCTCGCTCCACGTCCGGGATGCCGGCCTGGGCCGCCGGTCCCCCACCGGCGGTCGCGGAGGTGTCTTCGGCGGTGTCCTCCTCCGCGGCCGCCGCGGCGGCCGCCTTCCGTCCGCCGGGAAGCTCCGACAGAGCCAGGGACGGGTCGCCGGCCACCGCGGTGAGGATCCCGGCGAAGGAGCGCAGCAGCGCCGCCCCCTGCTCTTCCTCCAGCATCGCGCTGTCGTGCTGGAGCAGGCAGCGCGCGGCAGGGGTGCCCTCGTCCTCCTCGACGGCGAAGGTGACGGCGAACTTGGCGGCGCCCAGCTCTATGCCGACGGCCTCGCAGTCGAGGCCGGTGAGCCTGAGCGCCGCCGGCGCGCTCACGAGGTCGGCGGTCACGGCCGGCAGCGGGAGCCCTCCGGCGTCACGGGCCGCCCCGCCGAGCCGCTCCACGATCCGGTCCAGTGGGACGTGCCGGTGCTGCTGCGCCTCCAGCAGCGCTTCCCGCACCCGGGTGAGGAGGACGTCGAAGCCGGGGTCGCCGGACAGGTCCACGCGCACGGGCAGGGTGTTGACGCACAACCCGACGAGCGCGCGCGTCTGCGCCCGGTCTCTGAGGCTGCTCGCGCAGCCGATGACCAGATCCTCTTCTCCCGTGGCGTGGTGCAGTGCGGCGAACGCGCCGGCGAGCACCACGGTGAACGGTGTCGTCCCGTGTTCCCTGGCCGTCAGGCGCAACCGGTCGAGAACGGCCAGCGGAGCGCTGTGCGTCCGGCCGAGACCGCTGCGTGCGGCGGCCCCGGCCCCCGGCGGCAGGCCGGGTCGCGCGCCGTCGAGCCGCCGCGTCCAGTAGGCGAGCCCCGCCTCGAGATCGGCCTCGCCCTCCTGCCGGGTCTCCCATTGGGCGAGGTCGGCGTACTGCAGCGGGGGCGGTTCCGGCAGAGCCGCCGGGCCGGCGCCGTACAGGGCCGTGAGTTCGGAGGCGATCACTCCGAGTGAACCGCCGTCGACCGCGATGTGGTGGAACGTCACCACGATGGTGTGGTCGTCGGTGCCGTGCCGGACGGCCAGGGCCCGCAGAACCGGTCCGGTGGCCAGGTCGAAGGGGCGCCCGGCCTCCTGCAGGACCTGCTCCGTCCCGCCCTCCACGACGGTCAGCGGGACCGGCTCCGGTGCTGCGATGTCCTGGTACGGTTCGCCGTCGGTGTGCGGGTAGCGGGTGCGCAGCACCTCGTGGCGGCGGACCAGCTCGGTGAGCGCGCCTGACAGGGCGTCGAGGTCGAGCGGGCCGCGTACCCGGGTCGCGAACGGCACGTTGTAGAGATGGCCGCCCTGGCCCAGCCTGTCCATCAGCCAGATGCGGCGTTGGGCGTGGGACAGCGGCGCGGGCCCGGATCCCGGGGGGCGGCGGGGGATCGGGGGACGCGCGGCGGCGCGCCCGCGGGCGAGCTCGAGCAGCGCCGCCTGGCGGGCGGCGCGGGCGGGGTCAGGCATGGTGCTCATCTGCGGCCTCCGTCGGGGTGCCGTGGAGTTCGAGCAGGGCTCGTTCGATCAGCTCCGCGTGTCCCGCCACGGTGGGAAAGGCGAAGAAATCGGGCAGGGAGAGCTCGGCCCCGAGCTCTTCGCGCAGGTCCTCGACGATGCCCAGGGCGAGCAGGGAGTGTCCGCCCAGGGCGATGAAGTCCGCCTCCGGACCGGTCACCGGTGCGTCGAGGGCGCGGGACCACACCTCGGCGACGGCCTGCTGGATGGGGGACATGGCCGCGGGCCCGGGGGGCGTGGAGGCTTCGGCCCCGGCGTTCCCGGCCGGGGGGAGGCCGGCGAGCGCCCGGCGGTCGACCTTGCCCGTGCCGGCCAGCGGCAACCGCTCCAGGGTGGTCCACAGCTCGGGCACGAGGTGGGCGGGCAGGCGCTCGGCCAGGTCGGTTCGGAGTGCCGCGGTCCCGGGCCATCGGTCCCCGCCGGGAACGACGAAGGCGGCCAGGCGCGCGTCGCCGGTCTCGGAGCGGTGCACCACCACCGCCGCCGCGTCGACGGCGGGGTGCTCGCGCAGGGCGTGTTCGATCTCCCCGGGTTCGATCCGGAAGCCGCGTACCTTCACCTGGTCGTCGGCACGGCCGTGGAAGTCGAGGGTCCCGTCCGGTCTGAGCGAGACGAGGTCGCCGCTGCGGTAGAGCCGGCCGGCCGACGCGTGCTCGACGAAGCGCTCCGCCGTGTGCTCGGGCCGGCCGAGATAGCCCCTGGCCAGGCGCGGTCCTCCGATCCACAGCTCCCCCGTCGTGCCGGGCGGCACCGGTTCGCCGTCCGTGCCGAGGACGTGGGCGGTCGCTCCGTTGACGGGCACGCCGATGGGCACGGCCGCGTCGCAGTCGCCGTCCCGGATCCGGTGCGCCGTGGTGAACGTCGTGGCCTCCGTGGGGCCGTAGACGTTGACCAGTTCCAGCCAGGGAAAGGCCCGCAGCACCGAACGCGCGTGGCGCGGCGAGAGGGCCTCGCCTCCGACCAGCACGGTGCGCAGCACGTCGAACACCCTGGACCGGCGTGTCGCCAGCTGGTGGAACAGTGCCGTGGTGAAGAAGGCGACGGTGACGCCGTGCCGTTCCACGTCCCTGGCCAGGTCCTCCAGGGACGGCTGCTCGGCGGCGGACACCACCACGGCCGCGCCGCACGCCAGCGGCGCCCACACCTCGAAGGTCGAGGCGTCGAACGTCGCCGGCGAGTGGAACAGCACCCGGTCCCGCGCGGTGAGGGTCGCGTACTCGGGCGCGGTGACCAGGCGCGTCACCGCGCGGTGCGGCACCGCCACGGCCTTGGGCCGGCCGGTCGACCCCGAGGTGTACATCACGTAGGCGAGCGCCTCGGGGTCGCAGGGCGGTGCGGGTCTGCCCGTGGTCTCGCCCGCGGGCGGGTCGGTGGGCAGGACGAGCGACCGGTGCGCCGGGATGCCCGCCGACTCCAGGGGTTTCTTGTCACCGAGGGTGAACGGGACGCCGGCGTCCTGCAGCATCTGAGCGGTGCGGGCACGCGGGTAGGCCGGGTCCAGCGGCACGTAGTGCCCGCCCGCCCACCAGATGGCGAGCTGGCCGACGACGGCGCGCACCGACCGGGGGGCCAGCAGCCCGACCGCCGTCGCCGGGGTGAGGCCGTGGGCGGTCAGGTCGGCGGCCAGGGCGCGGGCGGCCGTCACCAGCTGCCCGTAGGTCAGGGTGTGCCGGCCGTCGGTGACGGCCAGCGCCTGGGGACGGCGTCGCGCGTGGTCGATGATCATGCCGGGCACGCCGGCCGGTTCGAGGCGCATGGCGGGTTCCTCCTGCGACGGGTCAGGCATCGACGGCCCGCCGGACGTCGATCAGCGCGACGAGGCCGCGCAGGTCGGGCTGGCGCAGCAGTTCCGGTGCCTTGATGCGGATGCCGTAGGTGTCCTGGACGGCCGCCAGCAGCCGGGCCGCGGTGACCGAGTCGCCTCCGGAGGCGGTGAAGCCGTCCTGCAGCGTCAGCTCGGGGCGGCCGAGCAGCCGCCTGCACAGGCGCAGGACCACCCGCGCCGTCTGGTCCCCGTCAGCGTGCCCGTCCGCGTGCCCGTCCGCGTGCCCGTCCGCGTGCCCGGAGGCGGCCGGCCGCTCGCCGGCCGCGGGCACGGCGGCCGCCAGGGCGGCGCGGTCCACCTTGCCGTTGGCGTCGAGCGGGAAGGAGTCCACGAGGTGGACGCGCGCGGGCACCGCCTGCTCGGGGAGCCAGTCGCGCACCGCCTGCAGCAGGTGATCGGTGACCGGTCGCCCGCCCGGTGCCGGCAGCACGAAGGCCTCCAGGCGCAGCAGGCCCGTCCCGTCCTCCCCCGGGCCCGCCGGAGTACGGCGGGCCGCCACCACGGCCCGCCGCACCCGGGGGTCGCGTTCGAGCGCGGCCTCGACCTCTGCGGGCTCGATGCGCACCCCGCGCACCTTCACCTGGTCGTCCAGGCGGCCGAGGAACTCCAGCACACCGTCGGCCCGCATGCGTACGCGGTCTCCGGTGCGGTAGACCCGGCCGGTCGCGGCCACACCGGGCGGCGGCGGGACGAAGCGCCGGGCGGTCAGCTCCGCGTCCAGATAGCCGAGTGCCAGGCAGGCTCCGCCGATGCGCAGCTCACCCGCCTGCCCCCGGGGGACCGGCCGGCCCTGCTCGTCGGTGACGCAGACGAGGGCCCCGGCCACGGGCAGCCCGATGGGAGGGGGCGCCTCGTCGTCGGCCTGCCGGGGTCGCAGGGTGTGCGCGGTGGTGGCCACGGTCGCCTCGGCGGGACCGTAGACGTTGTGCACCCGGGCCGTGACGTCGCCTCCGGGTGCGCGGCGCAACCGGTCCCCGCCGATCACCAGGTGACGCAGCGCCAGATCGGCCGGCCAGGCGCGGTCGAGCAGCGGCTCGGCCAGCGGGGTCGGCAGGATGGACACGGTGATCTGCGCCTGCCGCCACCAGCCGGTCAGCACGTCGTGGTCCCAGCGGACCCCGTCGGGGGCGACGCAGAGCGTGGCTCCGAAGGCCAGGGCCGTCCACAGCTCCATCAGGTGCGGGTCGAAGGCCACGCCGATGAGCAGGCTGTGCCGCTGTCCGGGTCCGAGGCCGGTGCGCTCGCCGTACCAGCGCACGAGCGTGCCGAGTGATCCGGCGCCGACGGCGACCGCCTTGGGGGCGCCGGTGGACCCTGAGGTCAGGACGGCGTAGAACGTTCCGGCCGGTGCCGGCCGGGCGGCGGACGCGAAGGCGGCGACCGGGGCGCCCGGCAGCGGCAGCCGCTCTCCCTCGCCCACCAGGGCCGGTTCGCCCACCAGGCAGCGGACCCGCAGGTCGCGGGCGGCGGCCTCCAGGCGCCGCCGGCCGGGGCGCGGGCCCAGCGGCAGGTAGACGGCGCCGAGCCGGGCGAGCGCGACGGCTGTGGCGACGAGGGCCGCCGAGCGTTCCAGGCAGACGCCGACCAGGTCGCCGGGGCCGACCTCGCCGCGCAGGGCGTCGGCTGCGGCGGCGGCCATGGCGTCGAGTTCGGCGTAGGTCACGACCCGGTCGCCGTCCTCGACGGCGGGCAGGCCGGGGTGGCGACGCACCTGGGCGTCGTACCAGTCCAGGACGCCTTCGCCCGGTGCGGGCGCCGCGGGCGCGGGGCCGCCGGTCCGGACGCTGAGTCCGAGGTCCCGGCCGGTGCCGGGTTCGCCGCCGTGAACGGTGGTCATGGTGTCCTCCCTGTGCTTCATCCGACTGTTCTTCATCCGAGGCCCATGGCCCTGGCGATGATCACTTTCTGGATCTCCGAGGTCCCCTCGATGAGGGTCGTCATCCGGACGTACCGGTAGAGGAACTCCAGCGGGTGGCCGCGCACCCAGCCGGTGGCGCCGTGGACCTGCAAGGAGCGGTCCACCACGCGCATCGCCGTCTGCGAGGAGGTGAGCTTGGCCAGGGCCGCGTTCTCCGGGTCTTCCGTGCCCTCGTCGACCAGCCGGGCGCAGGCCAGGGTGAGCAGTTTGGCCGCCTCCACCTCGGCGCGGCTGCTCACCAGGTGCTCCTGGACGTGCTGGTGGGCGCCGATGCGCTCGCCGAAGGCCCGGCGTTCGCGGGCGTACTCCACGCCCAGCCGCAGGGCGTACTCGGCGATGCCGTTGCACTGCGCGGCGACGACCAGACGGCCTCGCGACAGGCTGTCGATCCCGCGCTCCATGGCGGTGCCGACGCCGTCCTCGCCGCCGATCACGGCGTCGCCGCCCACCCGGGCCCGGTCCAGGACGAGTTCGAACAGCGGCTCGCCCGACATGCCCTCGTAGCGCTGGCCGATGCGCAGGCCCGGGGTGTCCATGCCGAGGACGAACGCGGTCGGCCCGGCGTCGGTGCCGGCGATGACGATGGCGAAGTCCGCGTGGTCGGCGTTGCTGACGAACGTCTTGCGGCCGTCGAGCACCCAGCCGTCGCCGTCTCGCGTGGCGGTGCTGGTGAGGTGGAAGGCGTCCGAACCCGCCTGCGGCTCGGTCAGCGCCAGGCAGCGTGCCGCCTGGCCGCGCACCAGCGGGACCAGGTACCGCTCGATCTGCTCGTCGGTGCCGTGCACCAGCAGCGGGCTGGGGCCGTCGGACCCGGCGAGCGCGTACGGCGCCAGCGGGCAGCCGCTGCGTCCCGCGGCGTGGTGCAGCTGCACCACGGCGCTGAACGGCATGCCGGCGCCCCCCAGCTCCTCGGGGTAGTCACCGGCGTAGAAGCCCAGGGAGGCCGACCGCCGCCGGGTGTAGTCGCGCAGGTCCGCCGGCGGCAGGTCCGCGGTCTCGCCGAGGTCGGCCGCCAGCGGCACCAGCTCCCGCCGGATGAACGTCTCGAAGGCGCCGACCAGTTCGCCGTACCCGGTTTCGAGGACGGCCGAAGGCGCCGTCATGCCGGCACCTCCGGCGCCTGCGCGGCCTGCGCCAGGGCGCGGGCCTGGTCGGCCAGGACGGGGTTCTGGAACAGCAGGCGCAGCGGCGGCCGGTGCCCGAGGCGGGACTCCAGCCACGCGGCGAGCTGGGCGGCCAGCAGCGAGTGCCCGCCCACCTGGAAGAAGTGGGAGTCGGGGCTGAGCCGGTCGTGCCCGAGCACGTCCTTCCAGCCCTCCATCAGCACGGCCACGGCCGGATCGCCCGCCTCGGCCGCCGCGTCGCGGTCCGTCTGCGGCAGCTCGCCCGCGGTGCGCGCCAGGGCGGCGCGGTCGGGCTTGCCGCCGGGCAGCGTCGGCATCGCCTCCAGCCGCACCCAGCGGCCGGGCACGAGCGCGGCGGGCAGCCGCCGGGACAGGGCCAGATGCAGTTCCCGCTGGTCGACCGGGACGGGCGACTGTACGAACCCGACGAGGTGCGGGCCGGCCGGGGCGTTCCGGACGGCCACGACGGCGCACGGCCGACCGCCCAGCTCGGCCGAGGCCGCGACCTCGATCTCCTCCAGCTCGATGCGGTGACCGCGCAGCTTGACCTGGTTGTCGCGGCGGCCCAGGAACCACAGCCGCCCGGCCGCGTCCCGGTAGCCGAGGTCACCGGTCAGGTAGACGCGCTCACCGCAGGCGCGGACGAACCGGGCGGCGGTGGCCGCTTCCTCGCCGACGTACCCGTCGGCGAGGCCGGAGCCGCCGATGGCCAGCTCACCGACCGCACCGGCCGGCAACGGGCGCAGGCCCGCGTCCAGGACGTGCACCCGCACGCCCGCCAGTTCCGTGCCGAGGGGGATCTCCGCACCGGCGGCGAGGTCGCCGCGGGTGACGGTGTGCGCGGTGGAGGTGATGGCGGCCTCGGTGACGCCGTAGGCGTTGACCAGGGCCGCGCCCGTGCTCTCCAGGTCGTCCAGCAGCCCCGCCACGGCGTCGGCGGGCAGCCGCTCGCCGCCGAGCACGATCAGCCGGGGCGACCAGCGGCCGTCGCGCAGCGCCTGGCCCAGCTCGTCGCGGACGGCCAGGAAGTAGCCGGTCGGCAGGTTGGCGACGGTGACGCGGCGGGCGGCGAGCACGGCGACGAGTTCCGTGCCCGCCGGCACGTCGACCTGGGGGGCGGTCAGGCACGCTCCGGCGGCCAGCGACGCCAGCATCTCCTCCAGTGCCACGTCGAAGGCCGGCTGGGCGAAGAGCAGCACGCGGTCGTCGGCGACCAGCCCGTACCGCTCGACGACGGCCGAGACGTGGTTGGCGAGGGCGGCCCGGCCGACGAGGACCGGCTTGGGCACCCCGGTGGATCCGGAGGTGTGGATGATGTAGGCCGCGCCGTCGAAGCGCCGGGCCGGGACCGCGGCGGGGAAGCCCGCCCGGTCGAGCAGCGCCGGCGGCGGGCTGTGGGCGGGCAGGGACAGCGCCGTCTGCGCGGTGGCCAGCACGAGGGCCGGGCCGAGCCCGCCCAGCAGTGCCTCCAGGCGGGCGGGCGGGTCGTCGGGTGACAGCGGGCAGTACACGGCGCCGGTGCGCAGGCAGGCGAGCAGGGCGACGACGGAGTCCAGGCCGCGCGGCAGCACCGCGGCGACGGGCTGCCCCGCGCCCACCCCCGACCTTTCCAGCCGGTCGGCGAGTTCCGCGACCCGCCGTTCCAGTTCCCCGTAGGTCAGCCGCTCGGCGCCGCTGACCACCGCGGGCCGTGCCGGGTCGCGCCCGGCCAGGACGTCCAGCACCTCCTCGGAGACCGGGGCGCAGGCGCGCCCCGGATGCGCCGGAGCCGCGGCCAGCGCGCCGAGGCGGTCCGCCGGAGCGTCCGCGTACGCTTCGACCAGCGCCGCGAAGCGGTCCGCGAGCAGGTGGACGGTCTCCTCCTCGAACAGGTCGGCGTCGTAGTCCCACACCAGCGTCATGCCCGCCGGGCCGCGCCGCGGGCCGACCCCGCGCCGGTCGTCGGGGAGCAGCACCAGGTCGAGGTCGAAACGGGTGGTCCCGGTGTTGAACCCCTCGTACAGCGACACCTCCAGCCCCGGCGTCCCGGTCTGCGGCAGGGCCGCGTCGTGCGCGCTGAACATGACGCTGAACAGCGGGTTGTCCGCGCCGCCGGTGTGCAGGCCCAGGGCGGAGGTCAGCTCCTGGACGGGCACCTCCTGGTGGGGCAGCGCGCGGATGAGCGTGTCGGTGACCTCGTCCACCGCCTCCGTCGCGGTTGCGGCGGGGTCGAGGCGCAACCGCAGGGGGATGGTGTTGACGAACATGCCGAGGGTCTGCTCGAAGCCCTGCGGGCGGTTGCCGACCGCGGTCCCGACGACCAGGTCGGTGCGGCCGCTGTGGCGGCGCATGAGTTCGGCGAACAGGCCGAGCAGGGTGGAGAACGGCGTGTGCCCCGCCGCCTGCGCGTGGGCGCGCAGCCGTTCGGCCAGACCGGCGTCGATGGACCGGCGGATCTGCCCGCCGTTGTGCCGGCGTACGGCGCCGGGCCGGACGAGGCCGGGCAGCGGCAGGTCGAACGTGGCGCCGTGCAGTTCCCCGGCCCAGTAGGCGAGGCTCCGCCCGCGGTCGCGTGCCGCGGCGGCGCGCACGTGCTCGGCGTAGGAGCGCGCCTCGGGCAGGCTCACCTGCTCGCCCCGCACGCGGGCCCCGTAGACGGTGAACACGTCTTCGAGCAGGATCGCGAACGAGTGGCCGTCGTGGATCAGGTGGTGCTCCACGTGGATGAGGCGGTGGTGGTCGTCGGCCAGCCGCACCAGGCACCAGCGCAGCAGCGGCGCCCGGCAGGTGTCCAGGGGCCGTTCGGCCTCGGCCCGCAGCAGCGCGGCGAAGGCGGCCTCCGGGTCGGCGGCGCCGGAGAGGTCCTCGGTGCGGTACCGCGGCGCGCAGTTCTCGCGCACCCGCTGCATGGGCGGGTTGCCCGAACCGGCGACGAGTTCCAGCCGCAGGCCGGGATGCCGGTCCACGACCGCGGCGAGCCCGGCGCGCAGCGCCGTCTCGTCGAGCGTGCCGCGCAGGTCCAGCGTCGCGGTGAAGTTGTAGGCACGGCTGCCGGGCAGCATTTCCTCGTGCAGCCAGACGATCTGCTGCGAGGCGGACAGTTCGAACACGGTCGACCCTTCGGTGGTGGGTTTCATGGCAGGCGGCATCGCGGCGTGGTGGATGCCCGCCGGGTGGGGCCGTCGGTCGGACGGCCGGTCAGGGGTGTCGGAAGGTGGGGCCGTCGGTCGGACGGCCGGTCAGGGGTGTCGGAGGGTGGGGCCGTCGGTCGGACGGCCGGTCAGGGGTGTCGGAGGTGGATCAGGAGAGCAGGAGGGCCTCGACGAGTGCGGCGAACGCCTCCCTGGCCGTTTCGTCGGGCAGCGCCTGCCGGTTCCAGGTCATCCGGACGAGCAGGTCGGCGCCGTAGGAGACGGAGACGGCGAACGGTGCCCGGACCGGGCGTCCGTCGAGGTGGACCTCCCGGCCCTGGACCGCGCCCAGCAGCAGGGGCGGGCGGCGGTGCAGATCCTCGAAGGTGACGAGGCCGTCGAGTTCGCCCTGCCACGGCGCGCCTGAGGAGCGGGCCGCCCGGACCACCTCGTCGAAGGGGACGTCGGCGTGGTCGAGGTCGTCCCACCAGCCGGCCGCGGGATCGTCGCGGCCGTCGGCGGGAAAGGCGACGGTGTTGAGGAAGCAGCCGAGCACCGGCGGCGCCGCCAGGGGCCTGCCGCCCCACGGGTAGCCCAGCGGCGGCACGTGGTCCTCCCCGTACAGCACGCGCGCCGCGGCCGAGCACGCCCGCAGCAGCGTGGGGAAGACCGCGGTCCTGCTCTCGACGGCGGCCGCCGGGAGCCGCCGCCGGACGGCTCCGCCGGGGGCTGTGGCGGGCGCCGGCGGAGCGGCGGGCCGCAGTCCCGCGAGCCGCGTTCCCCAGTAGGCCGCGGCCGCCGGGGTGGAGGCGCGCTCCTCGGCGTCGAGTTGCATGCGTACGGCCTCGCGGTAGGCCTCCAGCTCGTCGCGCACCCGGTGCGGTGGGACGTCCGCCGCATCGTGGCCGGCCCGGTAGGCGTCGGACAGCTCCCCGAGGATGCGGCCGATGGACTGCTCGTCGCAGGCGACGTGGTCCATGACGACGGCGAGTGTCTCCTCCTGCGCGTCTTCGGCGAGCAGGAGGCGGAGGGGCGCTCCCTGCGTGCTCCAGCCGGACAGGGCCCGGCGCAGGGCCGCGGCCGGGTCCTCGTCCTGCCGCACCTGCACCCGGTCCACCGGGACGGCGGGGGCGTGCGCCCGCAGCACGGGCGTGCCGCGCACCACCTCGGGGCGGGCCCGCAGCACCGGATGCGTCGCGGCCAGGTGGCCGGCCGCCGCCGCGAGCCGGCGCGGGTCCACCGCACCGCGCGGGAAGGCGAAGAAGAGCGGGACGAGGTCGGGCCCGGCCCGGCGGTCGAGCCTGCGCAGCAGGAGGAACCGCCGCTGGGCGCCGGTCACGGGGAGCAGCTCTTCGGCCTCCCGGCCGAGTGCGTGGAATCTGTCGAGGTACCGGCGGGTGATGGTGGGGTGCACGGCTTCCTTCCGCGTGCGTCCGTACGCGCTCACCGGCCGGCCGTACCGGAGGGAAGATCACGCAGCCTTCGCAGCGGTGAGAGCAGCAGCGGCAGCGGGACGGTCAGGAATCCGGCGGCGCAGACCCACACGGCGGTGCGCGCACCGAAGGACTGGGCGAGCACCCCGCCGGCCAGCGCGCCGAGCGGCATGGCGCCCCACGCCAGGAAACGCATCGTGGCGTTCATCCGGCCGAGCAGGTCGGGAGGGCAGAGCGTCTGGCGGAAACTGACCTGGGCGATGTTGTAGACCACGGCGCCGAAGAAGACGATCGCGGAGCCGAGGGCGAACAGCGCGGCGGCCGGACCCGTTGCGGCCAACGGCCACAGGAGCGCGAACGGCCCCGTGGCCAGGGTGGAGAGCCAGATGATGCGGGCCTGGCCGACGGCTGCGGCGATCCGCCCCGCGCTCAGCGCCCCGAGGATGCCGCCTGCGGCCGCCCCCGACAGGGTCAGGCCGATGGCGCCGGGCGACAGGTCCAGCACTCTGACCAGGAAGACCGTCTGCACCGACAGCAGGAGGGCCGAGAAGAAGTTCGCCACTCCCGTGCTGAGGGCGATCACCCGCAGCAGCGGGTGGCGCAGCACGAACGCCAGTCCTTCGCCGATCGCGGCGCGCAGCGAGCGGCGTTCGCCGTCGGCGGCCGGGTGAGGCTCGGCGGTGCGGATGCGCCGCAGGAAGAGGGCGGAGACGATGTAGCCGGCCGCGTCGACCAGGACCGCGAGCGGGGCGCCGACCAGCTGCACCAGCCCTCCGGCCAGGCCGGGTCCGGCCACCTGCGCGCAGGAGCGCACCGTCTCCAGCGCGCCGTTCCCCGACACCAACCGGCCTTTGGGCAGCAGGGCGGGCAGGTAGCTCTGGTGCGCGATGTCGAAGAAGACGGTCGCGACGCCGGTGACCAGCGCGACCAGATAGAGCTGGACCATGGTCAACGTGCCCGTCATCGCCGCCGGCGGCACACTGGCCATCGCCAGGGCGCGCACCACGTCGGTGCCGATGAGCACCGGCAGACGCCGCATCCGGTCGACCCATGCTCCCGCGGGCAGGCCGACGAGCAGGAACGCCGCGGTCTCCGCGGCGGTGAGCAGGCCGACCTCGAAGGCCGAGGCCTTCAACCCGAGGACGGCCACCAGCGGCAGCGCCACCAGTGTGACCTGCGTCCCGATCTGGCTCGCCGCGGCTCCGGACAGCAGGAGCCTGAAGTCGCGGTGCCGGGACAGGGGTGTCTCGTCTTCACGAGCGCCTTTGCTTGGAAGTGAGAACGATCTTGTCACGTGGGCGATGGTAGGCACATTTCGTTAACCATCACAAAATCCCCGAATCGGACGGCGATACCCAGACATCTATATGCTCGCCAAAACGAGGCGCAGAAATCTCCTCACCCGCCTGTCACGACCTGGCCATTCGTAAAAATTCCAGAATTACCTACGGTTGCCGTGGCCTGTAACCGGAAAGTTTCCCTCCGTCAGCTTGCGCCACGAAAGAATCTAATGTTTATTAGGGAGAGCTTCAGTGCTCGCCGATCCTTAATGCGCCGTTTCCTTGATTGTGCGACGGCCGTTATCGGTAAAACAGAATGACGCGGCGGGGTCGACGCCCCGTTTCAAGAATCGATTCGGCACCGAGTGCGCGACCTCAAGCCGTTGCGCTGTCGGCCAAGGGCTGGACGCGGTGGGCGACCACGGTGGACAGAGCGATCACGGTGCTGCTCCGCCGTACGCCCGGGATGGCCAGGGCGCGGTCGATGACCTCCTGGACGTGCTCGTGGTCCCGGCCGGCGATCCGGCACCAGACGTCGCCGGGACCGGTGACGATGTGCGCCTCCAGCACCTCGGGAATCGCCGTGAGCGCGGCGGAGATCCCGGCGCGGGAGGCCTGCTCCACCTCCAGCGTGGTGAACGCCTGCACCGGGTAGCCCAGGGCGTCCGGGGAGAGGTTCGGGCCGAAGTCGGTGATGACGCCGTCGGCGACCATCCGGTCCAGCCGGGCCGAGACGGTGCCCCGGGCGACGCCGAGGAGGCGGGCGATCTCCAGCAGACCGGTCCGCGGGCGCGCCCTGATCAGCTGGAGCAGTCTGCGGTCCAGATCGTCCAGGCCCCTCCTGCGCGCTGCCAATCTGTCCACCTCCGTGGTGCGGGACCTCGCCGGAACCGTCGATTCGTCAGTATGACGGCCGGGGTGTTGCCCGGATCGTGAGGGTGTTCCAGACTACGCCGGCAGATCCGGCAGCGATGGAGGCCCTCATGGCGCGACAGCACTCCCACCCGTTCGTCCCGTACCGTCCCGACCGTCGTCCCGGAGCGGAGATGGTCACCCGGGGCCGGGAGTTCTTCGAGCACATGGACCGGCGGCGGAGCGTGCGCTTCTTCAGTGACGAGCCGGTGCCCCGCGAGTGCGTCGAACTGGCGGTCAGGACCGCGAACACCGCACCGTCGGGCGCGCACCAGCAGCCGTGGACGTTCGCGGTCATCGGTGATCCGCAGACGAAGCGGCGGGTCAGGGAGGCCGCGGAGATCGAGGAGCGGGAGAACTACGAGGGCGGACGGCTGACCCCGGAGTGGCGCGAGGCCCTGGCCCCGCTGGAGACCGGCCCCGACAAGGGCTATCTGGAGGTCGCGCCCTGGCTGGTGGTCTGCTTCGCCGAGAAGTACGGCGTCCGCCCCGACGGCACCCGGGTCAGGCACTACTACGTCAACGAGAGCGTCGGCATCGCCTGCGGGCTCTTCATCGCCGCGCTGCACACCATGGGGCTGTCCACGCTCACCCACACGCCCAATCCGATGGCGTTCCTCACCCGCATCTGCGGGCGGCCGGCCAACGAGCGGCCCTACATCCTGTTCCCGGTCGGTCATGCCGCGCGCGACGCCGAGGTGCCCGATCTGACCCGCAAGCCGCTCGCCCGGGTGATGGTGGAGGTTCCCGGCGTGTGAGAGGCCCGGCCCACCGCGTTTCCGACCTGGCGCAGGCCGGTGCAGGTGGCAGGCGGCCGGTCGGTGATCGTCGCCTGGACGCGTGCAGCACAGGCGCGTCCGAACCGTCGCCGCCGGGCCGCGATCGGCCGCCGGCCATGGACATCCGGGCGGCTTGTTCCGATAATTCATTGAATCTGCGGATCGCGACTTCCGTCATCGCGGCTCCCCCGTCAATTCCCGGTGATCCCACGGCCGGGTGACCGAAGGGCTGCCCATGAAACGGACCTCCCGCCTGCTGACGCTCGCAGTCTCGCTCCTGCTCGCGGTCGCGGGCACGCTCGTCGCACAGGCACAGGTACGGGCCCACGCGGCCAACCTGCTCGGCAACCCCGGCTTCGAAAGCGGGACCCTCTCCCCCTGGACCTGCACAGGAGCACGGGGATCGGTGACCGGCTCCCCGGTCCGCTCCGGCACGAAGGCACTCGCCGGCGCGGCCGGAGACTCCGACACCGCCCGGTGCACCCAGACCGTGCCCGTACAGCCCGGCACCGCCTACACGCTGAGCGCCTGGGTGCGCGGCGACCACGTCTATCTCGGCGTGACCGGCGGCGCTTCCACCTGGACCTCGTCGGCGGCGGCCTACACCCGGCTCACCGTCTCCTTCACCACCGCGACCGGCCAGACCAGCGCCACGGTCTACCTGCACGGCTGGTACGGGCAGGGAACCTACCACGCCGACGACGTCAGCCTCGACGGGCCCGGAGGGACCCCGACGCCCTCCCCCACGGTCTCCTCCACCCCCACCGTCTCTCCCACGGTCTCCTCCACCCCCACGGTCTCTCCCACGCCCTCTCCGACGGAGAGCACCTGTGCGGTGAAGGGCAGGCCCACCGGTAAGGTCCTCCAGGGCTACTGGGAGAACTGGGACGGCGCGGTCAACGGAGTGCACCCGCCGTTCGGCTGGACGCCGATCACCGACCCCCGCATCCGGCAGCACGGCTACAACGTCGTCAACGCCGCCTTCCCGGTCATCCGCTCCGACGGCACCGTACTGTGGGAGGATGGCATGGACTCCACCGTGAAGGTCGCCACCCCGGCCGAGATGTGCCAGGCCAAGGCCGCGGGCCTGACGATCCTGATGTCCATCGGCGGAGCGACCGCCGGCATCGACCTCGGCTCCAGCGCCGTCGCCGACCGCTTCGTCGCGACCATCGTGCCGATCCTGAAGAGGTACAACTTCGACGGCATCGACATCGACATCGAGACCGGCCTCACCGGCAGCGGCGACATCAGCCGCCTCTCGCCCTCCCAGAGCAACCTCATCCGCATCATCGACGGCGTGCTCGCCCAGATGCCGCCGGACTTCGGCCTGACCATGGCCCCCGAGACGGCCTACGTCACCGGCGGCAGCGTGACGTACGGCTCCATCTGGGGCGCCTACCTGCCGATCATCAAGAAGTACGCCGACAACGGCCGCCTCTGGTGGCTGAACATGCAGTACTACAACGGGAGCATGTACGGCTGCTCCGGCGACTCCTACTCCGCGGGCACGGTCCAGGGCTTCACCGCCCAGACCACCTGTCTGAACGACGGGCTGGTCGTTCAGGGCACCACGATCAAGGTTCCCTACGACAAGCAGGTCCCCGGTCTGCCCGCCCAGCCCGGCGCCGGCGGCGGCCACATGTCGCCCGCTCTGGTCGCCCAGAGCTGGAACGCCTTCAACGGCGGCCTCAAGGGTTTGATGACCTGGTCCATCAACTGGGACGGTTCGAAGAACTGGACGTTCGGCGACAACGTCAGGACTCTGCAAGGGCGTTAGCCGCCGTCCATTTCGGGCATCCGGACGTCCATCAGGACGTCGCGGAGATTCTCCGGCGACTTCTGCCGTAACGGACTTGCATCCGGTACCCAGGTACAGCCTTACCGTCGAAGCACACCAACCGGCGGGAGGCCGTCATGGCAGATCAGATCTCTAGTGGCGGGTGCGCGTGCCTGAGCGCGGCGTCGGCGGTCACCGCCCCGCGTATCCCGGTCGCCCGCGTCGCGCTGACCCTGGCCGATGACGTCGCGGCCGACGGGCCGGACATCGTGTGCACGCTGGGCGGCGGTGTGGAGGCGATGCGCGAGCGCGTCGCTGCCTGGCAGGCCGGGCTGGCCCCCGCCACGGGGCGTGCGCCGGTCGGGGGCGGACTTCGGCTGACCTACGACCACGACGCCGACGTCGCGGTGGAGCTGGCCCGGCTGGCGGCCGCCGAATTCGCGTGCTGCTCGTTCTTCACCTTCACTCTGACCGTCGGCCCCGGCGGCATGGTGTTCACCGTGACCGCGCCGCAGGGCGCCGGTGAACTGCTGGCCGCGCTGTTCGGCACCGCCGATGCCGCCGCGGCCCAGGCGGGCGTGTGATGGAGACCTTCTTCGACGGGCTGCACCTGCGCACCGGCCAGGTCGCCGAGCGGGCCGGAGTCAACATCCAGACCCTGCGCTACTACGAGCGCCGCGGCCTGATCGCCGAACCCGAGCGCAGTCCCGGCGGGCACCGCATCTACCCGCCCGGCACGGTCGCCCTGCTCGGCGTGATCAAAGCCGCACAGCGGCTCGGCTTCACCCTGGACGAGGTCGCCGACCTGATCGACACCGGCCGGCGCGGCCACCCCAACCCGGACCTGCAAGAGCGCGCGAAAGCCAAACTCGCCGAGGTCAACGCGCGCATCGCCGACCTGAGGACCATCCGCACGGCCCTGGAGCAGGTGGTGGCCGCCCGCTGCGACAGCCTCACCCACTGCACCTGCGCCGACTGCCCGCTGCCGTTCGCCGACCTGGCCGAAGGAGATCCCCGATGACGCTGCCTGCCGACCGCCCCACCCTGCCCACGACCACCGCCGCCCACCGCCCCGCGGCGGGCCCGGACACCGAGCCCCCGACCCGCAGCAAGGTCGCCGCCGCCCTGGCGGTGCTGGCGTGCGCGGCCTGCTGCGCGCTGCCGTTGCTGATCGCCGGCGGGCTGCTGACCGGCGCCGGCGCCGCGCTGCTGGAAAACGCCCTGCTGGCCATCTCCGGGGTGCTGATCGCCGCCGCGGCGGGCATGTGGTGGCTGCACCGGCGCCGCACCGCCCGAGCGGCCGCCTCCGGGCAAAGCCGCGGTGCTTCCGGCTGCGGTGCTTCCGGCTGCGGTGCTTCCGGCTGCGGGTGCGGGGGCTGCTGACCCCCATCACCGCCCAGGCCGACTCCTTGCCGCCGCCAGGCTGCAGAACACGCTGGCCGCCTGGGTCGACGGGCTGGGCTCCTGGACCGTCGCCCTCGCGCTGCTGGTTCTGGGCGGGCTCGGCATCGCGGTCGCGCTGCGGCGGCGGCGCGGCCGCAGCGCCACACCCGCCGAATAGCCGCCGCGGGGCCTTCCGGTTCGCCGGCCTGCCCGCACGGCCTGCGTGACGAACGCCTGGCTGGACCTTCCAGTCGACTCGAACCTCTAGCCTGGCCGGGTGCGCATTTCCGAGATCGCAGCCCGGTCCGGCGTGCCCGCGACCACGCTGCGCTACTACGACGGCATCGGGCTGATCGAGGCCCGCCGCGAGCCCAACGGCTACCGCGACTACGACGAGAGCGCTCTTGAGCGGCCGGCGTTCATCGAGGCCGCCCAGCATCTCGGCCTGCCGCTGCCGGAGATCGCCGAGCTGCTCCTGGCCCAGCCGAAGAGCGTCTGCCGGCCCGAGCGCGCGAAGAAGCACCAGAAGAACCAGGGAGAACGGTGAGCATGCCCCGCGCGGTCGCCTGGTGGGATGAGCACCAGATCGCCCTCTACCTGACCGCCATCGCCGCCGGCGCGCTCACCGGACTCCTCGCCCCGCAGGCCGCCCCGGTACTGGAACGCGCGATCAACCCGGTGCTGGCGCTGCTGCTGTTCGCGACCTTCCTGGCCGTGCCGACGGCCGAGGTCGGCCGGGCCTTTCGCGACGTGCGCTTCCTGGCGACGGTGCTGACGGCGAACTTCGCCGTCGTCCCGGCGATCGTCTACGGCCTGTCGCGGTTCGTCGCCGACGAGCGCGCTCTGATGCTCGGGCTGCTGCTGGTGCTGCTGACCCCGTGCATCGACTACGTGATCGTCTTCACCGGCCTGGCCGGCGGAGCAAGAGCGCGGCTGCTGGCGGCCGCGCCGCTGCTGATGCTGGTGCAGATGCTGCTGCTGCCTGTCTACCTGCTGGCTTTCGCGGGCCCCGACGTGCTGGCCGTGGTGGAGATGGCCCCATTTCTGGAGGCGTTCGGCGTGCTCATCGCCGCGCCGCTGGCCACCGCGGCGCTCGTGCAGGCGCTGGCGCGCCGGCACCGGGCCGGGCGGGCGGCCGAGGAGGCCATGGCCGCATCGATGGTGCCGCTGATGATGGCCACCCTCGCCGTCGTCGTCGGCTCCCAGATCGCCTCGGTCGGCGCCCAGGTGACGGCGCTGGCCCGGGTGATCCCGCTGTACGCCGCCTTCGTGGTGCTCGCCGTGGCCGTCGGCAGGCTCGCCGCCCGCACGGCGCGCCTGGACGTGGCGGCCACGCGGGCGGTGATGTTCTCCGCCGCCACCCGCAACTCCCTGGTCGTGCTGCCCCTGGCCCTGGCCCTGCCGCCGGCGCTCGGCATCGCCCCGTTGGCGGTGGTCACCCAGACGCTGGTCGAGCTGGTGGCGATGGTCGTCCTCGTCCGCCTCGTCCCCACGCTGGTGCCCGAACCGCTCCCGGCGGACGCAACCCCCATGGCGGGCCGCTGACCCCCTGGGAGAGCTCAGGCGGCGGCCGGACGACCGCTTCGGGCCGAGTTCGTCAAAGGGCGCGCCAGCAGTTGCAGCCCGCCCGCCACCACCGCGGCGATGACCACGTGCATCGACGTCAGCGCGATCTCGCTCACCCGGTCGAACCCGGCCGTGAACGTCGGTGGGTGTGAGCGCACTACGCGCCCGGATCCGGGCGGCGGTCGGCCGGCACCGGCCTTCGGCGCTCAGGCGGGCAGCAGCTCGGCGATGAGCTTCTCGATGCGGGCGCGGATCTCGTCGCGGATCGGGCGCACCGCTTCGATGCCCTGCCCGGCCGGATCGTCCAGTTTCCAGTCCTCGTACCGCTTGCCGGGGAAGAACGGGCAGGCGTCTCCGCAACCCATGGTGATCACGACGTCGGAGTCCTGCACGGCCCCGGTGGTGAGCGCCTTGGGCTTTCCGGCGGTGATGTCGACGCCGGCCTCGGCCATCGCCTGCACGGCGACGGGATTGATCGTCTCGGCGGGCGCCGAGCCCGCGGAGCGGACCTCGATGCGGCCCTGCGCCAGGTGGGCGAGCCAGCCGGCGGCCATCTGGGAGCGGCCGGCGTTGTGCACGCACACGAACAGGACGCTGGGCTTGGCGGGCGTGTCAGACATGAGCGGTTCCCTTCGGGGCGGTGGAGAACAGGCGCCGGCCGGCCAGGCTGACGTAGACGAGGGCGACCAGGACGGGCACCTCGATGAGCGGGCCGACCACCCCGGCCAGGGCCTGGCCGGAGGTCACCCCGAACACGCCGACCGCCACCGCGATGGCCAGCTCGAAGTTGTTGCCCGCGGCGGTGAACGCCAACGTGGCGGTGCGGTCGTAGGGCAGGCCGATCGCCCGCCCGGCGAGGAACGAGCCGCCCCACATGAGGACGAAGTAGGCCAGCAGCGGCCATGCGATGCGGGCGACGTCGCCGGGCCGGGAGGTGATGGTGTCGCCCTGCAGGGCGAACAGGACGACGATGGTGAACAGCAGGCCGTACAGGGCGATAGGGCCGACGCGCGGCAGGAACCGGCCCTCGTACCAGTCGCGGCCGCGTGCGCGCTCGCCGAGCCTGCGCGACAGGTAGCCGGCCAGCAGCGGGATGCCGAGGAAGACCAGTACGCTCTGCGCGATGTCGGCCGCGGAGACCTCCAGCGCGGTCCCCTCGCCGAGGCCGAGCCAGCCGGGCAGCAGTTCCAGGTAGAACCAGCCGAGCGCGGCGAAGGCGACGACCTGGAAGACCGAGTTGATCGCCACCAGGATGGCGGCGGCCTCGCGGTCGCCGCAGGCCAGGTCGTTCCAGATCAGCACCATGGCGATGCACCGGGCCAGCCCGACGATGATCAGCCCGGTCCGGTAGGCGGGCAGGTCGGGAAGGAAGATCCAGGCCAGGGCGAACATCAGCGCCGGGCCGAGCAGCCAGTTCAGCAGCAGCGAGCTGATCAGCAGCCGCCGGTCGCCGGTGACGGTGCCGAGCCGGTCGTAGCGGACCTTGGCCAGCACCGGGTACATCATCAGCAGCAGGCCGAGTGCGATCGGCAGCGAGATCCCGCCGACCTGCACCGCCTCCAGCGCGGTGTCCAGACCGGGAACCAGGCGTCCCAGCAGCAGGCCGACGGCCATGGCGACGCCGATCCACACCGGCAGGAACCGGTCCAGGACGGACAGGCCCTTGAGGACGCCCGGATCGGTGACCGCGGCGGACGCCGGAGTACGGGCAGGAGAGGACATGAGCGTTTCCTTCAGTGTTCGGTCATGGCGGCAGGCGCGGCGAGCAGGCCCGACAGCTCGGCCAGCCGTTCGGGCACCACGCGGTAGTACACCCACGAGGCCCGCCGTTCGGAGGTGAGCAGGCCGACGTCTTTGAGGACCTTCAGGTGGTGGCTGATGGTCGGCTGGGACAGGTCGAAGGCGGCGGTCAGGTCGCACACGCACGCCTCGCCGCTGGCGTGGCTGGCCACGATCGACAGGATGCGCAGCCGGACCGGGTCGCCCAGGGCCTTGAAGACCCGTGCCACGGTGGCGGCCCGGCCGGGGTCGATCGGCTCGCGGGCCAGCGGCGCGCAGCACTCCAGCGGTTCCAGCGGTTCCATCGTTCTCCCTGCTCAGCGCGTCGGTCCAGCGAGTTCGTCAGCCATCTATATTGACATATGTCGATGGGTGGGCCGGAAGGCGGCCCCGGGCGAGCGGCGGCGGTCAGGAGACGGGGACGTCCAGGTCGGCCAGCAGGGCCCGGACGCGGCGCTCGATCTCATCGCGGATCGGGCGGACCTCCTCGACGCCCTTGCCCGCCGGGTCGTCCAGTTCCCAGTCCAGGTAGCGCTTGCCCGGGAAGACCGGGCAGGCGTCCCCGCAGCCCATGGTGACCACCACGTCGGCGGCGCGGACGATCTCCTCGGTCCACGGCTTGGGGAACTCACGGGAGATGTCGATGCCGGCCTCGGCCATGGCGGCCACCGCGGCCGGGTTGATCTCGGTCGCGAACTCCGAGCCGCCCGACCAGGCCACGGCGTGCTCGCCGGCCAGGTGGGTGAAGAAGCCGAGCGCCATCTGGGAGCGGCCGGCGTTGTGGGTGCACAAGAACAGCACGATCGGGCGGCCGTCGCTGTGGCCTTCCACGCGGGCCAGGGCGCACAAGCGCTGTCGGGCGAAGCGCTCGGCCAGCAGCGGAAGGAAGGTGGCGATCGCGGCGCGGGAGGCGAACTGGTCGTAGCTGGCGTGCAGGAAGCCCTCGATGGTCTCGGCGCTGAAGGTGCCGGCGAACTCCTCGCCCAGGCGCCTGGCCGCGGTGGCCACGGCCAGGCGCTGGTCGATGGTCAGCTCGCCCGGGTTGTCGGTGTCGGTCATCGTCTTCCTCCATCGGGTCGGCGCGTGCAGCCGCGTGCATCGACTGACGTCTATGTCGATGGACACCGATATTGGCAGATATCGATTTCGGGGTCGGCGAACGGCGGATGAACACTTCCCGGCCGCCTCCCGTCGGGCTCAGGTGCCGACGGTGGTGCTGCGCCGCTCCAGCAGCACCACGTCCCGCCAGACGCCGCGGTGGCGGCCGATGCGCTCGCGCACGCCCACCACGCGGAAGCCGAACGCCTCGTGCAGGCGCAGGCTGGGAGTGTTGCCGGGGAAGACGCCGGACTGGATCGTCCAGATCCCGGCCTCCTCGCAGGCCGCGACGAGCGCGCCCAGCAGCAGGCGGCCGACGCCTCGGCCCCGGTGGCCGGGGTGGACGTAGACGCTGTGCTCGACCACCCCGGCGTAGACGCACCGCGACGACACCGGCGAGGCCGCCACCCAGCCGGCCACCGCACCGCTCCCGGGATCGACCGCGACGAAACACAGGTGCGCGAGCCTGCCCGCGGTGAAGTCCCGCCAGCTCGGCGCGGTCGTCTCGAAACCGGCCTGCCCGCCGTCCAGCCCGGCCTGGTAGACCGCCAGCACCTGCTCGGCGTCACCGTCGTCCATCGGACGTACGACCAGGCCGTCGGCCCCGGGCGCTCCGATCGGCCCAGCGGCCTCGGGGCGGAGGCTGTCGGCGGCGTCACGGGTCATGGCGCAGGGTCCTTCTCCGCCGCGGGAGCGGCCGGGGCCGGAGCGCCCATCACCACGTCGGCCGCGGTGGGAAAGCAGCCGACACAGGCCTCGTTGATCCGGTACAGGCTGCTGGTGCCGCGCCGCTCCACCAGGACGAACCGGACCTCGGCCAGAACCTTCAGGTGGTGGGAGACCGTCGACTGGCCCACCCCGGAGGCCTCCACGATCTGCCCGACGGTCATCGGCTCCCGCCGCCGGGCCAGCAGCGAGACGAGCTGGATGCGGGTGGCGTCGGCCAGTGCCTTGAACCAGCTCGCGTACTCCTCGGCCTCCGCACGCGGCAAGGGCCCCTTGTTCTCATTCATCGCCCATCGACGATATTCGATAAATGAGGACAGCGGAAGCCCCTTGCCTCCCACTCCAGGAGCCTCGATGTACGTGATAAGGCCGGTTATCCCGTACCTCAGCCACCCGGACCCGCTGCAGAGCGGGGGTCCGTATTCAGACGCGGTGCGCGACTCAGGCACGTCATAAGGATCTCGACGTCCTTGTCTCGATCGCCCGTCGGAGCAACCGCAGCGCGGTGAAGGTGTTCGTGACGGCGAGGTAGCCCAGGCGAAGGGCTGAGAGCAGTCAGTGGTCGCGTTTTGCCGATAGAGCGACAGGACCGCACATCCCCGTGGGGGTAGGGAAGACCCTGCGGGAAACAAGATGATGAACAGGCTGTCACCAGAGCGGGCGGAGGCACCGACATGACCACGACGACAGGAGACGGCCATGGAGGATGAGTCCACGAATCGCGCCGGGCCGGCGTCGCCGGGCTCCGGCTGCTGCGCGGCGGGGTCGGTCCCGCCGAAGCCGGCGGGGGCCGGCGCCGCCGACGCGCCGGGCCTGCCCGAGGCCGTCGACCGGGCCGCATTCCAGGCCGAGCTGGACAGGCTGCGGATTCGGGAGAAGGCGCACACCCGGGAAGGCGACGCGATCGCCGCGGCCCGGCGGCGCCTGCCCATGGTCGAGGTCGACGCCGGCACCACGCTGATCGGGCCCGACGGACCGACCACCCTGCTCGACGCGTTCGAAGGGCGCCGGCAGCTCATCGCCTACTACTTCATGTGGTATCCCGGGAACCCCGCGGCCGGGCAGTGCGAAGGCTGCACGTGGTGCAACACCCATCTCGCGGAGCTGTCCTACCTTCACTCCCGCGACATCACCTACGCGGTCTTCTGCCAGGGGCCCTACGACGAAAGCAGCCGCTACCGCGACTTCATGGGCTGGCGAATGCCGTGGTACTCGGCACAGGACTCCCTCGACACACTCCTCGTCGGACGCCGCCTCGGCATGATGTACCTCGTGTGCTACGTACGGGACCGCGACCGGGTCTTCGAAACCTACTGGACGACCCTCCGCGGCGTGGAGGAGATGGACTACAGCTACGCGCTCATGGACCTCACCGTGTACGGACGCCAGGAGACGCAGGAGGATTCACCTCCCGGCTGGCCGCAACCGCGGCGGGTCGACGACGACTCCAGCCTGCGGACCGACGGACGCCCCATCGCCCAGTGGCCGCGCCTCGAAGCCGGCCGCTCCGACGACCTCACCGTCCGGCCCTGACCGACGGTGGAGGGAGTGCTCCTCGACCACTGAAATCTCCGTCCAGGCGGTTCAAGACGGCGGCACAGCACGTCGCCGCGCGGCCCGATGTCACGGACCCCGGCCGCGCATGCGGTCTGAAGGCCGGTCACGGCCGGGACTGTACTCGGATCGCCCGCCGGCCGCCGGCCCCACCGCGATTGTCGGTGCCCGTTGATACCTATGGCCCGTCACGTTGACCGACGACGATGGAGCTCCCCCCATGGCCACGGCCACCTTCAGAGACGAGAACACCACCGCCAGGTGCTCGGTCGAGACCGCCCTTCCCGCTCGGGCCGACGCGGGCCCGCCGCGCGCGCTCGTCCGCTCCGTGCCGCGGGCCGGAGTCTGACATGGGCGTCCTCGACGACTTTCCCAAGTCCCAGGGCTACCTGCTCGACCACCACCTCACGGGGTTGCCGCGTGAGCTGTTCGCCCTGTACGACGCGGGCGGGCGGCCCGGCGCCGACGAGGCCGGGCGCAGGGCGTTCGGCATGTGGGTGCAGCTGCGGCTCAGCCTGGGCGAAGAGGGCGGCCACGAGTACCCCGAGGAGGTGCTCCGCTCGGTGCGCGAGGTGGCCGATGGCGACATCCCCTGGACGTTCGAGGACACACGCGTCCTGTGGGAGGTCGCCGACGCGCTGTCGAGCTGCGGTCACACCGGGCACGCCGAGCTGTACCGGATTCCGCTGGCCGCCATCGCGACGCTCGGATACTCCGAACGCCGTCGGATCCTCGGTGACGCGCCGCCGTGGCACCCGGCCCACCGCAGCCCGGGCCGGGCCGCGTTACGCAAGGAGCTGAAGCGCGTCCTGACCGAGCCCCCGGAGCACGGGGCGGCCGGGGTCGTGCGCAGCCTGGTCTGGGACGGCGATCCCATCGCTCGTGCCATGGCGGGGAAGTACGCCGACCGGCTGGCTCACCCCGCCGTGCTGCCCCTGCTGAAGCACTGGTGCAAGGCCAAGGCCGGCAGGCCCAGCGAGGCCTGGCTCGCCAAGGTCCGCACGCTGCTCACCGACGACGGCGTGGCGGTGCTGCGCGAGATCCTCTCCCGCGTGGCGACCCACCGCGAGAGCCGCGAGCCCGGCGGCAGGGTCTTCCTCGCCCGCCGCACCGCCCTCCCGCTGCGCGGCATGCTGTGGACCTGCGAGGTGATCGACGCGCCCTGGGTGCCCACGCTGCTCGGCGACGTCGCCACGAACTGCGGCATCGGGCGCAACGGCACCGGCGGCGCCGCCGTCTGCCGCAACGAGCGGCTGGCCAACGCCGCACTGAACGTGCTGGCCGAGCGGGGCGGCCTCGACACGGTGGGCGTGCTCGCGCGCGTGCGAGCCAGGCTGCGCAGACCGGCCCTGCTGGCGAAGGCGTCCGATGCCCTCGACGCGGTGGCCGTGCAAGAGGGGCTGAGCCACGAACAGCTCGTCGACCGGACGGTTCCGGCCTTCGGGCTCGGCCCCGACGGGGTCCGGGAGGAGCAGGTCGGCGACTGCGTCGTCCGGCTCGACGTCGACGGGCCGGTGCTGCGGTTCGTCAACGCGTCCGGACGCGTCGTCAAGTCGGCGCCCCAGTCCATCCGCAAGGATCCGGTGCTCGCCGATCTCAAGGCCACGCTGAAAGACCTCAAGCGCACGCAGGCCGCCGAACGGCTGCGCCTGGAGCAGATGCTCATCGTCCAACGCGAGCTGTCCTGGCAGGAGGCCGGGCAGTACTTCTTCGACCATCCGGTCACCGGCCCCTACACCCGCGCCCTCATCTGGCGGCTCCCCGACGGGTTCGCCGGGCTGCCGGCCAGGAGCGGCGGCGGCTGGGCACTGGCCGACGCGAGCGGCGGATCCGTGCGGCCGGGCGCCGACACACCCGTCCGGTTGTGGCACCCCATCCAGGAGAGCGCCGAGGGGGTGCGCGGCTGGCGCGACCACCTGCTGGAGCGGGGGGTCAGGCAACCGTTCAAGCAGGCGTTCCGCGAGGTCTACCTGCTCACCCCGGCCGAGGAGCGCACCCGCACCCACTCCGACCGTTTCAAGGGTCACTTTGTGCGCTACGGGCAGGCCAAGGCGCTGCTGGAGCAACGCGGCTGGAGCGGGCTGTCGATCGGTCACTGGGACTACGAGTGCGGCGGCGACGTGGGGGCGGCCGTCAAGACGCTCGCCGGCTGGCAGGCGAGCTGGGGCATGCAGGTCGCCTCCGACCCCCATCAGGACGACTACGGCACGGCCTCCTGCGCCGCCACCGACGCGATCCGGTTCCGCCACGCGGATCTCCCCGGCGACGCGCCGCTCACCGAGGTGCCGCCGCTGGTGTTCTCGGAGCTGCTGCGCGACGCCGACCTCGCCGTAGGGGTCGGGTCCCTGGGGCTCGACCAGCAGGCGGCAGCCGGGCATGACGGCTACTGGCAGTCGTACGGGTTCGGCGAACTGGGCGAGACCGCTCGAACGCGGCATGACGCGCTGGCCCGGCTGCTGCCCCGGCTGAAGATCGCCGACCGGGTGGAGTTGACCGACCGGTTCCTGCGCGTGCGCGGGCACCTGCGCACCTACCGGATCCATCTGGGATCGGGCAACATCCTGATGGAGCCGAACGACGCCTACCTGTGCATCGTCCCCGGCCGCGACCCCTCCGCCTCATCGGTGTTCCTGCCGTTCGAGGAGGACGGCGGGATGTTGTCGGTCATCTTGTCGAAGGCGTTCCTGCTGGCGGACGACGCCAGGATCAGCGATCCCGGCATCACCCGCCAGCTTGTCGCCACCTGACGCCGTACCGGGCGGCCTTGGATCTTCCCTCACCCTTGAACGCCGGCCGCACCTCAAGCCGAGCGATGTGATCGCGATGCACGAGATGCGGCCGCCACAAGGCCAGGGGCGCCCCGGTCCCTCACCGGACGCCCTCACGGGAGCACCGGTCCCTCCCCGGTCTCGTCCAGCACGCGCTGGGCGACGGCGAACGCGGCGTTGGCGGCGGGCACCCCGCAGTAGATCGCGGTCTGCAGCAGCACTTCACCGATCTCGTCGGGGGTCAGGCCGTTGCGCAGCGCGGCGCGCACGTGCATGGCCAGTTCCTCGAGGTGGCCGCGGGCCACGAGCGCGGTCAACGTGACGCAACTGCGCGTCCGGCGGTCCAGGCCCGGGCGGGTCCAGATCTCCCCCCAGGCGTAGCGGGTGATCAGGTCCTGGAAATCACGGGTGAAGTCCGTGGTGCGGGCGACCGCCCGATCGACGTGCGCGTCCCCGAGCACCTGCCGCCGCACGGCCATGCCCTCCACGGCCATGCCCTGCACGGCGGGCAGGTGCGCGAGCAGGGCGGCGGTGACGGCCTCCGGGCGGTCGACGCCGGCCAGGTGCGCCGCGCCGGGCACCTCCACCAGGGCGGCCCCGCGGATGCCGTCGGCGAGCTGCCGGGCGTGTGCCGGTGGTGTCGCGGGGTCCTCACGGCCGGCCAGGACCAGCGCGGGGACGGTGATCTGCGCCAGCGATCCGCGCAGGTCGTAGCCGGCCAGCGCGTCGCAGCAGGCGGCGTACCCGGCCGGGTCCGCGCCGGCGAGGTCGTCGAGGAGGTCCCGGTGGACGGGCCCGGCGAACCAGCGCCGGGCCGCGGCCTCCAGGAGCGGCCCGGTGCCCTCGGCCCGGACGAGCCGCGCCCGCTCCCGCCACGTCTCCGGCTCGCCGAAGCGGGCCGAGGAGCAGAGCATCGCCAGCGACAGCACCCGCCGGGGAGACCGCACCGCCAGGGTCGCGCCGATCGCGCCGCCGACGGAGACCCCGGCGTAGTGGAAGCGCGCGAACCCGCAGGCGTCGGCCAGCTCCAGCACCAGGTCGGCGAGGTCCTCCATCGTCCGCACGCCGGCCGGGCCGGACCCGCCGTGACCGGGGAGGTCGAACCGCAGGACCCGGAAGGTCCGCGCCAGCGCGGGCAGCTGCGGATCCCACACCCGCAGGGAGGTGCCGAGCGACGGCCCGAGCACGAGCGGCTCGCCCCGCTCGGGCCCGTCCAGCCGGTGGTGCAGCATCGTCATGGCTCCTTCAGCGCTCTGTCGACGAGGTACGGCGCCGCGTCGGCCGAGCCGGTGACGCCGAGGTTGGCGCGCATGCGTGCGGGGTGGACCCGCAGGTCGGCGACCAGTTCGGCGGCGTTGCGAGCCGCTCCGGCGGCCAGCCGCAGCGCCTCGCGCAGTGGCTGCCACTCTGCGTGCCAGGCCCCCGGCGGCCGCTCGTCCTCGGCGGCGAGCGAGCCGTACAGGATCGCGGCCAGGGCGGGCGTCTGGCGGGCGGCCGCGGCGATCATCGTGGATCTGACCGGGTTGTGCTTGTGCGGCATGGACGACGAGCCGCCGCCCACCCCCTCGGTGAGCTCGCCGATCTCGGTGCGTGACAGCACCAGCACGTCGGCGGCGAGCTTGCCCAGTGCTCCCGTGGTGAAGGCGAGCGCTCCGGCCAGGTCGGCGACGGGTGTGCGCAGCACGTGCCAGGGGAGCACGGGTTCGGCCAGGCCGAGTTCGGCGGCGAAGCGGGCCAGGACGGCGGGGCCCCGCTCCAGGGGGTGCAGGGTTCCCGCGGGGCCGCCGAGCTGCGCCGGCAGCGCCTGCCGTACGGCACGCAGCCGGGTGCGTGCGTCGACGGCCAGCTTGCGCCAGCCCGCGGCTTTGAGCCCGAAGGTGGTGGGCACGGCCTGCTGGGTGAGGGTGCGGGCGGCCATCGGGGTGGCGCGGTGCTCGGCGGCCAGCCGGGTCAGTCCCGTGATGACGCGGTCGAGGTCGGCCAGGACCGGCCCGAGGGTCCGGTGGGCGACCAGCATCAGTGCGGTGTCGAGGATGTCCTGGCTGGTGGCGCCCCGGTGGACGCAGGAGCCGTACGGCTGCGCGGCCTCGCGGAGGTCCTCCACCAGCGGGATGACGGGGTTGCCGCCCGCGCGGACCCGCACGGCCAGGCCCAGCGGATCGAGGGCACCGGATCCGGCCGCCGCGACCACGGCCGCGGCGGCCTCGGCCGGGATCACGCCCAGCGCGGCCTGGGCGCGGGCCAGCGCGGTCTCGGCGTCCAGCATGGCCGCCAGCACGGCCGCGTCCCCGGTCCGGTGGACGGCTCCCCGCATGGGCGCCAGCAGTCCGAGGTCACCCGGGTCGGCGTGGTCATCCGAAGTCAAGGAAGACCGTCTCCTTCTCGCCCTGCAGGTGGATGTCGAACCGGTAGACGCCCTCCCGCTCCCGCTCGGCCAGGAGCGTGCGCCCGCGACCGGCGGGCAGCGTGTCGAGGAAGGGGTCGTGCGCCAGGTAGACGCGGGTGAACAGGTGGTGCAGCAGGCCGCGGGCGAACACGCAGACGCTGATGTGGCCGCTGCCGGGCGCCAGCGTGCGCAGCGCCCAGCGGCCGTCGGCGTCGGTGGCGACCCGGCCGAAGCCGGTGAAGTCGACCCCGTTCCTGCCGATGACCGCGCCGGTCACCGGGTCGCGGCGCAGGCTGCCGGGCGCGCCCGCGAGGCTCCCGGCGGGGTCGGCCTGCCAGAACTCCAGCAGCGCGTCGGGGACCGCCTCGCCCGCGCCGTCGTGGACGCGGCCGTGGACGGTGATCGCATCCGGGTCCCCGGCCGGGGCGAGGTCGCCGCCGCCGGGGAAGGGCAGCGCGTAGCCGTAGAACGGCCCGACGGTCTGCGAGGGGGTGGGATCGGCGCCGCGGCCCCCGGCGAGCCGGTCGCGGTTCGAGGCCGACGCGGGAGATGTCATCGGCCCTCCTCCATCCAGGTCGCGGCGGGGCCGTCCAGCACGATGTCCCAGCGGTAGCCGAGCGACCACTCCGGCACGGACAGGTCGTGCGCGTAGGCGGCGACCAGGCGCTGCCGGGCCCGGTCGTCGGTGACCGACTGCAGGATCGGGTCGTAGGGGAAGAGCGGGTCGCCGGGGAAGTACATCTGGGTGACCAGGCGCTGGGCGAAGGCGGTGCCGAACAGCGAGAAGTGGATGTGCGCGGGCCGCCACGCATTGACGTGGTTGCGCCAGGGGTAGGCGCCCGGCTTGATCGTGGTGAAGGTGTACTCGCCGTCGTCGCCGGTCAGGCAGCGGCCGACGCCGGTGAAGTTCGGGTCGAGCGGGGCGGGGTGGTCGTCGCGCTGGTGGGGGTAGCGGCCGGAGGCGTTGGCCTGCCAGATCTCCACGAGCTGGCCGCGGACCGGGCGGCCGTGGCGGTCGGTGATGCGGCCGTGCACGGTGATGCGCTCGCCCAGCGGCTCGCCGGGGTGCTGCCGGGTCAGGTCGTTGTCCAGGGCGGTCACGTCGGTGAGGCCGAAGACCGGGCCGGTCAGCTCGGCGGCCTCGGGGTCGGTCACCGGGACCGGCGGCTGCTTCGGGTGGCGGAGCAGGGTGCTGCGGTAGGGGGCGTAGTCGCGCGCGGGGTGGTCGCCGGGCACGGCGGCGGCATGCCGTTCGGCGATCTCCCGGTCGATGTCGGCCTGGGTGAGGGGCATGGAGCGGTTACCTTTCGAGGATGACGGCCAGGCCCTGGCCGACGCCGATGCAGAGGGAGGCCAGGCCGGTGCCGGATCCGGCGGCGGCCAGCCGGTGGGCGACCGTGCCGGTGATCCGGGCTCCGGAGGCCCCCAGCGGGTGGCCCAGCGCGATCGCCCCGCCCTGCGGGTTGACGATCGACGGGTCGAGTTCGGGCAGTTCGGCCAGGCAGCCGAGCGTCTGCGCGGCGAACGCCTCGTTCAGCTCGGCGGTGGTCAGGTCGGCGAAGCCGCGGCCCGCCCGCTCCAGGGCCCTGCGGGTCGCCTCGACCGGGCCGAGGCCGAAGTGGCGGGGTTCCAGCGCGCTGACGGCGCTGGCGGTGATCCGGGCCAGCGGTTCCCGGCCGCGCAGCCCGTCCCCGCTGACCAGGAGCAGTGCCGCCGCGCCGTCGCTGAGCGGGGAGGAGTTGCCCGCGGTGACCGTGCCACCGGGGCGGAAGACCGGCTTGAGCCCGGCCAGCTTCTCCGGCGAGGTGTCGGGGCGGATGCCCTCGTCGCGGGTCAGGCCGCCGACAGGGGTGATCTCGCGTTCGAAGGACGCCCGGGCGGCCTTGCGGTGGCTGGCGAGGGCGAAGGCGTCCTGCTCGGTGCGGGTGATGCCGTGCTTGTCGGCGATCAGCTCGGCGCCCTCGCCCAGGGCGATGGTGTGCTCGGCGGGCATGCGCGGATTGACCAGCCGCCAGCCGAGGGTGGTGGAGACGAGCTCCTGGCCGCCCGGAGGGAAGGTGCGGTCCGGCTTGGGCAGCACCCAGGGCGCGCGGGTCATCGACTCCACTCCCCCGGCGACCACCGCGCAGGCCTCCCCGAGGGCGATCATCCGGTAGGCCTGCACGACGGCCTCCATGCCGGAGCCGCACAGGCGGTTGACGGTGACGCCGGGCGTGGTGACGGGGAGCCCGGCCAGCAGCGCGGCCATCCGGGCGACGTTGCGGTTCTCCTCGCCGGCGCCGTTGGCGTTGCCGAGGACGACCTCGTCGACGGTCTCCTGGCCGGTGCGCTCCATGAGCGCCTTCAGCACGTGCGCAGCCAGGTCGTCGGGGCGTACGCCCGCGAGTGCCCCGCCGTACCGGCCGAAGGGGGTGCGCACGGCGTCGAGGACGTACACGGCTCGCGTGCCGGTGCTCATGCGGTGACCTCCGCGCCGGTACGGCCGCGCAGCTCGTCCGGGCTCACCCCGGGGGCGGTCTCCACCAGCCGCAGCCCTTCGGGAGTGACGTCCAGGACGCCGAGGTCGGTGATGACCCGGTGGACGCACGCCCGGCCGGTGAGCGGGAGCGAGCACTCCCGCACGATCTTGGGGGAGCCGTCCCTGGCCGTGTGCTCCATGACCACGATGACCCGGCGGGCGCCGTGCACCAGGTCCATCGCCCCGCCCATGCCCTTGACCAGCCTGCCGGGGACCGTCCAGTTGGCCAGGTCGCCGCGGGCCGAGACCTGCATCGCGCCCAGCACCGCCACGTCGACGTGCCCGCCGCGGATCATGCCGAAGGAGAGCGCCGAGTCGAAGAACGACGCGCCGGGCCGTACGGTCACGGTCTCCTTGCCCGCGTTGATCAGGTCGGGGTCGACCTCGTCCTCGGCCGGGTAGGGGCCGACGCCGAGCACGCCGTTCTCCGAGTGCAGCACGACGTCCGTACCGGCCGGCAGGAACGACGGGATGCGGGTGGGCAGCCCGATGCCGAGATTGACGTGGTCGCCGTCGCGCAGCTCCGCCGCCGCCCGCGCGGCCATCTCGTCGCGTGTCCAGCTCATGGGGTGCGCACCGTCCGCTTCTCGATGCCCTTGTCGGCGGCCTGCTCGGGGGTGAGCGGGAGCACCCGCTGCACGAAGATCCCGGGCAGGTGGACCTCGTCGGGGTCCAGTTCGGTCAGCTCCTCGACCTCGGCGACGGTGACCCGTCCGGCCATCGCGGCCAGCGGGTTGAAGTTGCGGGCGGCCTTGGCGAAGACCAGATTGCCGTGGCGGTCGCCCCTGGCCGCGCGGACCAGCGCGAAGTCGGTGGTGATGGCGTGCTCCAGGACGTGGGTCCGGCCGTCGAACGCGCGGGTCTCCTTGGGCGGTGAGGCCGCCGCGACCGACCCGTCGGCGGCGTAGCGGAGCGGGAGTCCGCCGTCGGCGACCGGGGTGCCGACCCCGGCGGGGGTGTAGAAGGCGGGGATGCCGCACCCGCCGGCGCGCAGCCGCTCGGCCAGGCTGCCCTGCGGGGTCAGTTCGACCTCCAGCTCGCCCGCCAGGTACTGCCGGGCGAACTCGGTGTTGTCGCCGATGTAGGAGGCGGTCACCCGGGCGATCCGCCGGGCGGCCAGCAGCACGCCCAGGCCGCCGCCGTCCGTCCCGCAGTTGTTGGAGACCACGCTCAGACCGGTCACGCCGGTGTCGTACAGCGCCTTGATCAGCACGTTCGGGATGCCGCTGAGGCCGAAGCCGCCGACCGCGAACGACGCGCCGTCGTGCACCCCGGCCAGCGCCTCGGCGGTCGAGGCCGCCACCTTGCCGCTCCCCCGGCCCACTGCCGGGTCTGTTCCCGGACCGTCTCTTCCCGTGTCTCTGCGCACGACGCTCCACCCAGTCCATATTGTTCGCTGAATGAACTTTTGTTCGCTAATGTGTGGCTGAGTATGCGTATGGAGAGCGCCCCTGTCAAAGGGCCGCACTGAACCCATGGAGATGCGGATGGAACCGGCGGGAACCGTCGAGCGCGGCCTGGCCGTCCTGCGCGCCCTGTGCGCCGAGCCCCGGCGGCGGACGCGCGCCACCGACCTGGTCCGCACCACCGGCCTGGCCAGGTCCACGGTCGACCGCGTCCTGGCCACCTTCGTCCACCTCGGCCACCTCAGGATCGACGACCGCGACGTGCTGCTCGCTCCGCGCCTGATGGAGCTGGGCGAGGCGTATCTGAACGGCAGCGGGCTGCCGCGACTGCTCGGCCCGCACGCCCGGCGGCTCGCCGACGAGCTGGACGAGTCGGTGTCGCTCGCCGTACCGGACGGCGCCGACATCCGCTTCATCGGCCAGTTCACCCGCAGGCGCACCCTGTCGGTCGCCTTCCGCGTCGGGGACACGCTGCCCGCCGACCGCTGCGCGGCCGGTCTGATTCTGCGTGATCCGAGCGCACCGTGGGCCGAGGACGACCAGCTGGTCGAACCCGGCCTCGTCGCGATCGCGATGCCCGTGCGCGACCCGGGCGGCAGGGCCGTCTGCGCGCTGAGCGCCGTCAGCCACACCAGCAGGCACACCGCCGCCGGTCTGCGCGAGCACGTCCTGCCCCGACTGCGGGAGACCGCCGCGGCGATGGAGACGGCACTCCGCACGGCCCCGGCGCCGCAGTCCCCGCCCGCCGCGTTCCACGACGCCTCCCGGGCCGCGAAGGCGGAACTGGGCACCGAATACCTGCAGTCGCTGGCCCGCGCCCTGGCCGTGCTGGTCGCGCTCGGCTCGGCGCCCGGCGGGCTCACCCTCGCCGACGCCGCCAGAGCCACCGGCCTGCCTCGGGCCACCGTACGGCGCGCGGTCCAGGCCCTGGAGCGGACGGGGTACGCGGCGGCCGACGGCACCCGGTTCGTCCTGCTGCCCCGGGTGCTGGAGCTCGGCTACGCCCACCTGTCGGAGCTGAGTCTCCAGCAGATCGCCCAGCCGCACCTGGCGGACCTGGTGGCCCGGGTCCGCGAGTCGGCCTCGCTCGCCGTGCTCTCCGGCGACGACGTCGTCTACGTGGCACGCGTGCCCACGGTCGGCATCATGAGCGTCGACATCACCGTCGGCACCCGCTTCCCCGCCTACGCCACCTCCATGGGCCGCGTCCTGCTGGCCGGCCTGCCCGGGGAACGTCTGGCGGCGATCACCCCCCGGCCGCTGACCTCCCGCACGGTCGCCTCGGCCGGTGAACTCGCGGCCGCCGTGCGGCAGGCGGCCCGGGACGGCTACGCCCTGGTCGACCAGGAGCTGGAGGAGGGCGTGCGCTCCATCGCCGTGCCCGTCCGCGACGGGACCGGCCGGACCGTCGCCGCCGTCAACGTCGCCACCCACGCCGGCCGTGCCACCCCGGCCGGCCTGGTCGACCGCGTCCTGCCCGAGCTCAGGCGGACCGCCGCCCGGATCGAGGCCGACCTGCGGCACGTCCCCGCGGCCCTGCCCGGCCCGGAGGGCGTCTGACGGCACCGAGTTCACACCCCGGTCGGCCGCGTCACACCCAGAACCGCGCAGCGTCCGACGAGGAGTCCGGCGCGGGTCTCCGCCGGGCCCCATGATCCGGCCCCGCTCGACGCCACCCTCGGTAAACGGATGACAGGCGATCGTCGGGAGACTCCTAGCGAAGATCGCCGCGCAGAGCGACGGACCTTTGAGCGAACTTCCTGCGGTAGCTGGAAGGGTTCATGCCGAAGTGGGCCTTGAACCTCCTGGCGAAGTAGTTCGGATCCCCCCAGCCCACCTGCTCGCCGATCTGCGCGATCGGCTCCTCGCCCAGCAGCAGCAGGGTCGCGGCGACCTCCACCCGCTGCCTGGCCAGATAGGCCATCGGCGGCAGGCCCGTCGCCGTCTTGAACAGGCGCACCAGGTATCCCGGCGCCAGGTGCAGCTGATCGGCCAGCTCCGTCAGTGTCCAGTCGTGGGCGACTCTGCCCTCCATCAGCCGCATCGCCCGCACGACGGCCGGATGGGCGGGACCGGTCGGCTTCTCGGCCCCCTCCCGTTCCTGGACGGCGGCCCGCGCGAGGTTGCCGAGGAACACCGACAGGTGACCGATGATGTCGCCGCGGTGCTGGGAGACCGGGCGTGAACGCAGCCGGTCCAGTCCGCCCAGATGGGTCAGGCACTCCTGCATGACCTCCTCGGAGAGCCGGAAGGAGAGCGTCCCCCTGCGGTCCATGGAGTACGGACCGGTCCACAGCAGGTATCCCAGCAGCGCGTCCTCCCGGCTCCAGGCGAGCTCCCGGTGCAGCAGCTCGACGCTGAAGCAGCAGTTGTACAGCTCCAGCCCGTCGCACTCCTCGTACCCGTGCCAGGCACCGGGCCGCAGCAGGACGACGTCGCCGCGGCTCAGCGGCTCGCGGCCCGTCGTCGTGTGGTGGACGGCGCTGCCGCCGGTGACGACCGCCACCTCGACGAAGCTGTGCGTGTGCGCGTGGAAGAAGCCGTGGTGGAGGTAGCGGCCGGCGTAGGCGAGCGAGCCGTCCGTGAAGTAGAGCAAACCCTCCGACTCCGCCACCGGATCGTCATGCATGGGCGCACCCTACCCGCCCCCATCCCGGCGGACGAGGTTAATTTCGTGCTACCAAGTGGTGAATAGCGGCCTATCGACCACGCCTCTCCGGGGTGCACCATCCAGTGCAGGAACTGAGAAACCCACCGGAAACATCCGGTGCCGGACTGCCGGCTCGCGCAGCCGATTAAAACGTTCCACCAGCTGGAGTCCACGGGCTCCCGCTGCGGAGGGCGTTCGGGGGTTCGGCGGCTCATGCGCACAGCCTTCGGCATCACGGCCGTCCGGCCGGTTCAAGCAGACCCCCCTGGGAGACGAAGTGAAACTCAAGGCATCACTGGCGCTGGTCTCGGCGTCCCTCCTGCTGACCGCCTGCGGTGGCGGCTCGGACCCGGAACCCGCCGCCGGCGGCGGCCCGGTCACCCTGTCCTTCCTCGTGGACAAGGACCCGCTGACCCTCGACGGGGCCAAGGCGCTCGCCGACGCCTTCATGAAGACCGACCCCACCGTCAAGGTCGAGGTGGAGACCCGGCCGGGAGGCACCGAGGGCGACAACATCGTCAAGACCCGGCTCTCGACCGGCGACATGGCGGACGTGTTCTGGTACAACTCCGGGTCCCTGCTCCAGGCGCTCAACCCCGCCCAGACCATGGTCGACCTCACCGGCGACCCCGTCCTGACGAACGTCCAGAAGGACTTCCTCCCGGTGGTGAGCCAGGCGGGCAAGGTCTACGGCGTGCCGGCCGGCGCCGGCATGGGCGGCGGTATCCTGTACAACCGCAAGGTCTACGAGAAGCTCGGCCTGAAGACGCCCACCACCTGGGCCGAGTTCATGGCCAACAACCAGAAGATCAAGGATGCCGGGATCACCCCGGTCATCACCACCTTCAAGGACACCTGGACCTCGCAGCTGTTCGTGCTGGGCGACTTCCACAACGTCCAGACCCAGGTGCCGGACTTCGCGCAGGACTACACCGCGGGCAAGGCCAAGTTCGCCGCCACCCCGGCCGCCCAGGCGGGCTTCGAGCACCTGGCCGAGGTCCACGCCAAGGGATACGTCAACAAGGGCTTCGGCTCGGCCACCGCCGACCAGGGACTCAAGCTGCTGGTCGAGGGCACGGGCGCGCACTACCCGATGCTCAGCGCCATGCTGCCGCCCATGCTGAAGGACAACCCGCAGGTCGCCACCGACATCGGCTTCTTCGGCGTCCCCGGCACCGACCCGGCCACGCACGGCGCCACCCTCTGGGAGCCGCCGGGCATCTACATCGCCAAGACCACCGACAAGCTGGATGCGGCCAAGAAGTTCCTGGCCTTCGTCGCCTCCCCCGCCGCCACCGAGGCCGTGGGCAAGGTCGTCCGGCCCGCCGGGCCGTACCGGATCGAGGGCGCGAAGCTCCCCGACGACGCGATCCAGGCCGCCAAGGACCTGCAGGCCTACATCGACAGGAACGCCACGACGCCCGCACTGGAGTTCCTGTCCCCGGTCAAGGGCCCGGCCCTGGAGCAGATCACCGTCGCGGTCGGCTCCGGGCTGACCCCGCCCGCCGAGGGCGCGGCCCAGTACGACAAGGACGTGGAGAAGCAGGCCAAGCAGCTGGGACTCGAAGGATGGTGACCAGGCACCAGCCGGACACCAGGGACGCCGGCCCCCGCGACAGCGCGGGGGCCGGTCTCCCGGCGCGGCGCCCCCGTTCCCGGCGCGCCCGGCGCAGGAGCGGCCCCGCCTACCCCTACGCGCTCTACCTGCCGGCCGCCGTCGTCTACACCGTGATCTTCCTGATCCCGACGGTGATGGCCTTCTACTTCTCGCTGACCCGCTGGACGCTGTTCGACAGCGAGTTCGTGGGCCTGGACAACTTCCGTGACTTCCTGGCCGAGCAGAACCTGAGCATCGGCTTCCGCAACACCGTCGTCTACGCGGCGGTGACCAGCGGCCTGAAGGTCGTGCTCGGCCTGGGCCTGGGCGTGCTGCTGACCTCGAAGCTGCGGCTGCGCGGCTTCCTGCGCTCGGTGGTGTTCTTCCCGGTGCTGGTCTCCACGGTGGCGGTCGGCATCACCTTCAGCGTGCTGCTCGCTCCCGACACCGGTCTGGTCAACCAGGTCCTGGCGCTGGTCGGGATCTCCGGCCCGGACTGGCTCGGCGAGGCGGGCACCGCGCTGCTGTCGGTGGCGCTGGTGGACGTGTGGAAGGGCGTGGGCCTGGCCACCGTCATCTACATCGCCGGGATCCTGTCCATCCCGCAGGACTACTACCAGGCCGTCTCGGTGGACGGCGGCAGCGCCTGGCACCGCTTCCGGCACGTCACACTGCCGTTGAGCTGGCCGGCGACCTACTCGGTGATCATCCTGTCGTTCATCGGGGGGCTGCGCTCGTTCGACCTGATCTGGACGATGACCCGCGGCGGGCCCGGATTCACCAGCGACGTCATCGCCTCGATCATCTACAAGCAGTACCAGGCCGGCTTCTTCGGCCTGTCCACCGCGGGCAACGTGCTGCTGTTCGTCGTCGTCACCGCCATCGTGATCCCGCTCAACTGGTTCCTGGGCAGAAGGCAGGTCGCCCCGTGAGAAGCGCCGTGAGAAGCCCCGTGAAGAATCTGCGCAGGACCGGCGCCGAAGCAGCCGCGCTCGTCGTGGCCGCCGTCGTCTTCCTGGTCCCCTTCTCCTTCATGCTGCTGACGGCCGTCAAGGACGAGAACCAGGCCGCCGACCTGGACTTCTCCTGGCCGACCAGCTGGCCGGTCGTGGAGAACCTCGTGGAGGTGATCTCGGCGCGGGACTACGTGCTGCTGCGCGCCTACGTCAACAGCACGATCCTCACCGTCGCGTCCGTCACCCTGATCGTGGTGTGCGCCGCGATGGCCGGCTACGTCATGCAGCGCCGGGCCGGCAGGCTCGGCGCCCTGGCCAACGTCCTGGTGCTGTCCGGGCTGATCATCCCGCCCGCGATCGTGCCGACCATCTGGCTGCTGCAGGCCCTCGGGCTGTTCAAGACCCTGCCCGGGCTCATCCTGGTCGAGGTCGCCTTCGGCCTGTCGTACGCGGTGCTGCTGTTCCGCGCGTTCATCGCGGCCATCCCCCGCGAGCTGGACGAGGCCGCGATGATGGACGGCTGCAGCGGACTGACCCTGTTCTTCAAGGTCATCTTCCCGCTGCTCAAGCCGGTGACGATCACCGTCATCCTCACCCAGTCGGTGGCGGTCTTCAACGACTTCGTCAACCCGCTGTACTTCCTGCCCGGCGACGAGAACGCCACCGTGCAGGTCACCCTCTACAACTTCCAGAGCCAGTACAGCACGCAGTGGAACCTGCTGTTCATGGACATCGTCCTGATCACCATCCCGCCCCTGCTGGCCTTCGTCTTCTTCAACCGCAAGATCGTCGCCGGCATGACCGCCGGCGCCATCAAGGGCTGAGCACGGGTCCGATCACCCTCCCGTCCCCGCCGGCCTTCGTCTTCCTCAACCGCGAGATCGCCGCCGGCACGACCGCCGGCGCCGTCAAGGGCTGAGCACAAGGAGCACCACGTCCGTGACCTTCCTGAACGTCACCGCCCCCGGCTACGAGCACCACCGAGACCCTCTGGGCATCGGTGAAAGCGTCCCGCGCCTGTCGTGGACGGTTCGCACCGACCTTCCCGGCTGGGCCCAGCGGGCCTATGAGATCGAGCTCGACGACGGGACCGCCACCGGGCCGATCGAGTCCGAGCAGTCCGTACTGGTCTCCTGGCCAGGTACAGCACTCACCTCGCGTGAGCGGCGCGGAGCACGGGTGCGCGTGTACGGGCATGACGACTCGGTCAGCGGCTGGAGCCCCTGGTCCTGGGTGGAGGCGGGCCTGCTGGAGGCGGCCGACTGGCGGGCGGAGGCGGCCGCGCCGCCGGTGGAACTGCTGGGCGCGCCGGACGGACCCGCACCGCTGCTGCGGCGCGAGTTCACTCTGCGCGGCCCGGTCGCCTCGGCCCGCCTGTACGTCACGGCCCACGGCCTGTACGAGGTCGAGCTCAACGGCCGGCGCGTCGGCGACGACGTGCTCGCCCCGGGCTGGACCAGCTACTCCCACCGGCTGCGCTACCGGACCTTCGACGTCACCGAGCTGCTGCACGAGGGCGGCAACGCCGTCGGCGCCTGGCTCGCCGACGGCTGGTACCGCGGCAAGGTCGGCTTCGAGGGCGGCCGGACCCGGATCTACGGCGAGCGCACCGCGCTCATCGCCCAGCTGGAGATCCGCTACGCCGACGGGACCTCCGAAACGGTGGTCACCGACGGAGGCTGGCGCTGCGCACCGGGTCCCGTCACCGCCGCGAGCCTGTACGAAGGCGAACGCCACGACGCCCGGCTGGAGCAGCGCGGCTGGTCCCTGCCCGGCTTCGACGACTCGGCCTGGCAGCCGGTCTGCGTGCTGGGGCACGATCCCGCCCTGCTCGTGGCACCATCCGGGCCTCCCGTGCGCCGGATCGAGCAACGGGACCCGGTGAAGATCGTCAGCTCCCCCTCCGGGAAGACGATCCTCGACTTCGGGCAGAACATCGCCGGACGGCTGCGCCTCCGGGTGCGCGGCGAGGCCGGCCGCACCGTCACCCTGCGCCACGCCGAGGTGCTGGAGGACGGCGAGCTGTGCGTTCGGCCGCTGCGCGCCGCATCCTCCGTCGACGCCTACACCCTGCGCGGCGAAGGCGTCGAGGAGTGGGAACCGCGCTTCACCCTGCATGGCTTCCGCTACGCCGAGGTCGACGGCTGGCCGGGACCGATCGAACACGGGGCGATCCATGCCGTGGTCTGCCACACCGGTATGGAGCGGACCGGCTGGTTCGACAGTTCAGATGAGACCCTGGACCGGTTGCACGAGAACGTGCTGTGGAGCATGCGGGGCAACTTCGTCGATATCCCCACCGACTGCCCGCAGCGCGACGAGCGCCTGGGCTGGACCGGCGACATCCAGGTCTTCGCCCCCACTGCGACGTTCCTGTACGACTGCGCGGGCATGCTGGCCTCCTGGTTGGCCGACCTGGCGGCCGAGCAGGCCGAACTCGGCACGGTCCCGGTCTACGTACCGTGGATCCCATTGCTGTTCCCGGCCGAGCCCGTCGCCGCCTGGGGCGACGCGGCCGTCATCGTGCCGTGGACGCTGTACGAGCGCTACGGCGACCCGGAGCTGCTGCGCCGGCAGTATCCGAGCATGCGGGCCTGGGTCGACCAGTGCGCTGAGCGCGCCGGTGACGGCCACCTGTGGGACAGCGGCTTCCAGCTCGGGGACTGGCTCGACCCCGCCGCTCCTCCGGACCGGCCCTTCGATGCGCGCACCGACCGCTCCCTTGTCGCCACCGCCTACCTGGCCCGCTCGGCCCGCCTGCTCTCCCAGGCCGCCGCCGTCCTGGGTGAGGAGAAGGACCACCGCCGCTACGACGACCTCGCCGACCGCGTGTGCGCCGCCTTCGACACCGAGTACGTCTCGCCCTCCGGTCGCCTGGTCGGCGATTCACAAACCGCCTACGCGCTCGCCCTGCGGTTCGGCCTCATCTCCGGGGACGGCCGCCGCGCCCGCGCGGGCCGACGCCTGGTTGAGCTGGTGCGTGAGAGCGGTCACCGGATCGGCACCGGTTTCGTCGGCACCCCGCTCATCTGCGACGCCCTGGTCGAGGCCGGCGCCGCCGACGACGCCTACCACCTGCTCATGCAGCGCGAGTGCCCCTCCTGGCTCTACCCGGTCACCATGGGCGCGACGACGGTCTGGGAGCGCTGGGACAGCCTGCTGCCCGACGGCTCGGTCAACCCCGGCGACATGACCTCCTTCAACCACTACGCTCTGGGCGCGGTCGCCGACTGGCTGCACCGCACCGTCGCCGGTCTGGCCCCCGCCGCCCCGGGGTACCGGCGCATCCTGGTGCGCCCGCTGCCCGGTGGTGGCCTGCGCCACGCCTCCGCCGCGCACCGGACTCCGTACGGCAGGGCGGAGGTGCGCTGGGAACGCGCCGGCGGCCGCCTCGACCTGGAGGTCGTCGTGCCCGCAGGCGCGACGGCCACGGTCGTCCTGCCCGGAGAGCCCGACCGGCCGGTCGAGGTCGGCGCCGGACACCACCGTTTCACGTGCGCCTTCCGCGACGCCGCCGACGACCCGGTCGCCGAGCGGCCCGGCTTCTTCGGCCCGTCGCGCCCGCAGCCGGACGACACCGTCGACCTGGTCGCCGAAGGCGCTTGATGCGGCCCCGAGAACACCGAGAGCAGGAGACAGCACCGGCATGACAGCCGCCAAGCCGTACCAGGACCCTCACCGTCCGGTCACCGAACGCGTCGAGGACCTCCTCGCCCGGATGACCCTCCAGGAGAAGGCGGGCCTGCTCTTCCACGACATGGCCACGCTGGACGACGCCTTCCCCGAACCGGTCGCCGCCCGTATCGGCGAGCGGTCGATGAACCACTTCAACCTCGTCGGCGGCGGCTCCCCGCGGGAGATCGCCGAGTGGCACAACCGCGTCCAGGAGGCGGCGCTCGCCACCCGGCTCGGCATCCCCGTCACCGTCTCCACCGACCCCCGCCACTCTTTCTCCGACAATCCGGGGATCGCGGCGGCGGCCGGGGCGTTCTCCCGGTGGCCCGAACCGCTCGGGCTGGCCGCGATCGGGGACGAGGAGCTGGTCGGGCGGTTCGCCGACACGGTGCGCCGGGAGTACCTCGCCGTCGGTATCCGCCTGGCCCTGCACCCGCAACTCGACCTGGCCACCGAGCCGCGCTGGGCCCGCGTGAGCGGCACCTTCGGCGCGGACGCCGCCCTGGCGGCCGGGCTGGGGCGGGCCTACATCCGCGGGCTGCACGGTGACGGCCTCGGGCCGCGGAGCGTGTCGTGCATGGTCAAGCACTTCCCGGGCGGCGGGCCGCAGAAGGACGGCGAGGATCCGCATTTCTCCCATGGGCGCGAGCAGGTCTACCCCGGCGACCGTTTCGAGCATCACCTCGTGCCGTTCGAAGCCGCTCTCGACGCGGGCGCCTCGCAGGTCATGCCCTCGTACGGCGTGCCCGTCGGCACGCCGTACGAAGAGGTCGCCTTCGCCTTCAACAAGGAGCTGATCACCGGGCTGCTCCGGGAGCGGTACGGCTTCGACGGCATCGTGTGCACCGACTGGGGGCTGCTGACCGACGGGTCGTTCCGCGGCGAGCCGATGCCCGCGCGGGCCTGGGGCGTCGAGCACTTGTCCCCCGCGCAGCGGGTACGGCGGGCGCTGGAAGCGGGCGTCGACCAGTTCGGCGGGGAGCGCTGCCCCGAGCTCGTCGTCGCACTGGTCGGCGACGGCGCCGTCCCCGAGACGCGCATCGACCGCTCCGTGCGCCGCCTGCTCCGGGAGAAGTTCACGCTCGGCCTGTTCGACCGGCGTTTCGTGGACCCGGACGAGGCCGAGGAGATCGTCGGCCGATCGGAGTTCCGGGCCGCCGGACTGCGCGCGCAGAGCGAGGCCGTCACCCTGCTGACGAACGGCCCGCTGCCGCTGCGGACGGGGATGAGGATCTACTGCGAGGGCGTCGACGCCCGCACGGCCGCGGCTTACGGCGAGGTGGTCGCCGTTCCGGAGGAGGCCGAGGTCGCGCTCGTCCGGCTCGCCGCGCCGTTCGAGCCACGGCCCGGCGCGTTCGAGTCGTTCTTCCACGCGGGTGACCTCGCTTTCCCTGACGCCGTGGTCCACCGGCTGCGGGACCTGGCCGGCCGGGTGCCCACCGTCGTCGACGTCCACCTGGAGCGCCCGGCCGTCCTGCCGGAGATCGCTGACGCTGCGGCCTCGCTGCTGGCGAGTTTCGGTGCCTGCGATGAGGCCGTGCTGGACGTCGTCTTCGGCCGCCGCGCGCCGCGCGGCAGGCTTCCCGTCGAGCTGCCCCGGTCGATGGAGGCGGTGCGCCGCAGCCGATCCGACGTCCCGGGTGACACTCGTGATCCGGTTTTTCCTCTGGGACACGGTCTGGAGTTCTCCTGCGAGGTCGGCCGTCACGACTGAGGAGGGCGGTCGCCGGATCGGTCATCACGGCAGCGAGCGCGTGATGGCCGTTCCGGGCTGCCGTCGGGAACGGCGCTTGGGCGGCGGTCCTGCCACGGGGCCTTGCCGGTCAGGTCATCGAAGTCACCCGCCCGGTCGGGCATCGGATCTGATTCCGGCATCGCCGCCGTCCGAACCCCCACGGATTTAAAACGTTTTGTATTCGCTCAAGGGCGACTACTCGAGAAACGGAGCCATCACCATGAGTCATCAAGATCAGGCGGCCCTTGACAACGTCAAGCGGGCGCTGAGAACGCAGACGATCGAGACGCCGTCGTGGGCGTATGCCAACTCCGGCACCCGGTTCAAGGTATTCGCGCAGCAGGGCGTGCCGCGGGACCCGTACGAGAAGATCGCCGACGCGGCGGTGGTGCACCGCTTGACCGGTGTGGCCCCGACCGTGGCACTGCACATCCCCTGGGACAAGGTGGACGACTACGCCGATCTGGCCTCCTACGCCGAAGGGCAGGGCGTCGCGCTGGGCGCGATCAACTCCAACGTCTTCCAAGACGACGACTACAAGCTGGGCTCGGTGACCAACCCGGATCCTGGCGTACGCCGCAAGGCCGTCGACCACCTGCTGGAATGCGTCGACATCATGGACGCCACCGGCTCGCGCGACCTGAAGCTGTGGTTCTCCGACGGCACCAACTACCCCGGCCAGGATGACATCCGCGCCCGCCAAGACCGGCTGGCCGAGGCGCTGCGCGAGGTCTACGACCGCCTCGGCACCGAGCAGCGCATGCTCTTGGAGTACAAGCTGTTCGAGCCGGCCTTCTACACCACCGACGTGCCCGACTGGGGCACCGCTTACGCCCACTGCCTGGAGCTTGGCCCCAAGGCCCAGGTCGTCATCGACACCGGCCACCACGCGCCGGGAACCAACATCGAGTTCATCGTGGCGTTCCTGCTGCGGCAGGGCAGGCTCGGCGCGTTCGACTTCAACTCCCGCTTCTACGCCGACGATGACCTCATGGTCGGCGCGGCCGACCCGTTCCAGCTCTTCAGGATCATGCACGAGATCGTGCGGGCCGACGCGCTGCGGCCGGAGTACGGCATCGCGTTCATGCTCGACCAGTGCCACAACATCGAGGCGAAGATCCCCGCGATCATCCGCTCGGTGATGAACGTCCAGGAAGCCACCGCCAAGGCCTTGCTGGTGGACCGCGAATCGCTCACCGCCGCTCAGCGGTCGGGTGACGTGCTCGGCGCCAACGCCGTGCTGATGGACGCCTACAACACCGACGTGCGGCCGTTGCTGGCCGAACTCCGCGCCGACCTCGACCTCGATCCCGACCCGATCGCCGCCTACGCCCGCTCCGGTTACTTCGAGAAGATCACCGCCGGACGCGTCGGCGGACGGCAGGCCGGCTGGGGCGCCTGAGCCCGAACTCGCCCACCTCGTCAGTATCTCTCCGAGAACTCCCAGGAAGACCCACCATGACCAACCCCGCAGTGCGTGACCTGCTGGCCCGCAGCAACCGGCTCGGCGCTGACCCCCGCAACACCAACTACGCCGGCGGTAACACCTCCGCCAAGAGTGAGACCGTCGACCCCGTCACCGGGACTTCGGCCCGGTTGCTCTGGGTCAAGGGCTCCGGCGGCGACCTGGGCACCCTGACCGAACCCGGCCTGGCCGTACTGCGGCTGGACCGGCTGCGCGCGCTGACCGAGGTGTACCCGGGAGTGGAACGCGAGGACGAGATGGTCGCCGCGTTCGACCACTGCGCCTTCGGCCGGGGCGGCGCCGCCCCCAGCATCGACACCGCCATGCACGGCCTGGTGGACGCCGCGCACGTCGATCACCTGCACCCCGACGCCGGCATCGCCGTCGCCACCGCCGCCGACGGCCCCGCGCTGACCAAGGAGATCTTCGGTGATCGGGTCGTCTGGGTGCCCTGGCGACGCCCCGGATTCCAGCTCGGCCTGGACATCGCCGCCGTCCACCGGGCCAATCCGCAGGCTGTCGGCGTCATCCTCGGCGGGCACGGCATCACCGCCTGGGGTGCGACCAGCCAGGAGTGCGAACGCAACTCCCTGGAGATCATCGAGACCGCGGCGCGGTACATCGCCGAGCACGGCCGCCCCGAGCCGTTCGGCCCGGTCGCTTACGAGACTCTGCCCGAGGCCGAGCGGCGCCAGCGGGCCGCCGCGCTCTTCCCGGTCCTGCGCGGCCTGGTCTCGACCGACCGGCCGCAGGTCGGCCACTACACCGACACCGATGTCGTGCTGGACTTCGTCTCCCGCGCCGAGCACCCCCGGTTGGCGGCGCTGGGCACCTCCTGCCCGGACCACTTCCTGCGGACCAAGGTCCGGCCGATGGTGGTGGACCTGCCGCCGACCGCGCCGCTGGAGGACGTGATCGCCCGCGTCAAGGAGTTGCACGCCGCCTACCGTGAGGACTACCGCGCCTACTACGACCGGCACGCCACCCCCGACAGCCCGCCGATGCGCGGCGCCGACCCGGCGATCGTGCTGGTGCCCGGCGTGGGCATGTTCTCCTTCGGCGCCGACAAGCAGACCGCCCGGGTGGCGGGCGAGTTCTACGTCAACGCGATCAATGTGATGCGCGGCGCCGAGGCGATCTCGGCGTACGCGCCGATCGACGAGGCGGAGAAGTTCCGGATCGAGTACTGGGCGCTGGAGGAGGCCAAACTCGCCCGCATGCCCAAGCCCAAGGCATTGTCCACCCGGATCGCGCTGGTCACCGGCGGTGGGTCCGGCATCGGCCGAGCGATCGCCCACCGGCTGGCGGCTGAGGGCGCATGCGTCGTGGTCGCCGATCGCGACGCCGAGACCGCCGCGATGGTCGCCGCCGAGATCGGTGGCACCGACGCGGCGGTCGCCGTCGCGGCTGACGTCACCGACTCCGGCGCGGTCTCGGCGGCGGTGCGCGCGACAGTGCTGGCATTCGGCGGCGTGGACCTAGTGGTCAACAACGCCGGGTTGTCGATCTCCAAGCCGCTGCTGGAGACCAGCGAGGCCGACTGGGACCTCCAGCACGACGTCATGGCCAAGGGCTCCTTCCTGGTCTCCCGCGAGACCGCCAAGGTGATGACCGCGCAGGGCATGGGCGGCGACATCGTCTATATCTCCAGCAAGAACTCCCTGTTCGCCGGCCCGAACAACGTCGCCTACGGCGCCGCCAAAGCCGACCAGGCCCACCAGGTGCGGCTGCTCGCCGCCGAACTCGGTGAGCACGGCATCCGCGTCAACGGCGTCAACCCCGACGGCGTGGTCCGCGGCTCCGGGATCTTCGCCGGCGGCTGGGGCGCACAGCGCGCGGCCGTGTACGGCGTACCCGAGGAAGAGCTCGGCGCGTTCTACGCCCAGCGCACCCTGCTCAAGCGGGAGGTGCTGCCCGAGCACATCGCAGGCGCCGTGTTCGTGCTGACCGGCGGGGAGCTGTCGCACACCACCGGGTTGCACATCCCGGTCGACGCCGGTGTCGCCGCGGCGTTCCTGCGATGACGGCGATGCCCTCCTCCCCCGCGGCCCGCGATGACCGCGCCTTCGCGGCGGTCGACCTCGGTGCGTCCAGCGGCCGCGTCATGGTCGGCCGCCTCGGCCCCGGCTACCTCGACCTGACCGAGGCACACCGTTTCGCCAACGAACCGGTGCGCGTCGGCGCCACCCTGCACTGGGACGTCCTGGCGCTGTACGCGGGCATGCTGCGGGGACTGCGCGCGGCTGGGCCGGTCGCCAGTGTCGGCATCGACTCCTGGGCGGTGGACTACGGGCTGCTGGACGCCTCCGGTGCGCTGCTGGGCAACCCGGTGCACTACCGCGACGCCCGCACCGACGGCCTCGCCGACCGGGTGGCCGACGAGCTCGGCCGCGAGCGCCTGTACGGCGTCACGGGCCTGCAGCACCTGCCCTTCAACACCCTCTACCAGGTGGCCTCCGCCGTGGGCACGCCCCAGTACGAACTCGCCCACCGGCTGCTGCTCATCCCTGACCTGCTGGCCTACTGGCTCACCGGGGAGGTCGGCGCGGAGGTCACCAACGCCTCCACCACCCAGCTGTACGACCTGAACCGCCGCGCCTGGGCGACCGAGCTGATGGCCGAGGCCGGTATCCGGCCGGAGCTGCTGGCGCCGCTGCGCGAACCCGGCACCCGGATCGGCCGGGGCCGGCCCGAGATCGGACTGCCCGGCGGACCGGACGTGGTGGCCGTCGCCTCGCACGACACCGCCTCGGCCGTCGTCGCGGTGCCCGCCTCCGGGCCGGACTTCGCCTACATCTCCTGCGGCACCTGGTCCCTGGTCGGCGTCGAGCTGAACCGGCCGGTGCTGGGCGAGGCGAGCCGGCGGGCCAACTTCACCAACGAGACCGGCGTCGACGGCACGATCCGCTACCTGCGCAACGTGATGGGGCTCTGGCTGCTGCAGGAGTCACTGCGCGCCTGGGGTGAACCGGACCTACCAGAGTTGCTGCGCCGGGCCGCCGACCGGCCCGCGTTCGCGTCGGTGATCGACGTGGACGACGCGGTGTTCCTGCCGCCCGGGGACATGCCCGCCCGCATCGCCGACGCCTGCCGCGCCACCGGCCAGCCCGTGCCGGAGAGCCCGGCCGCCGTCGTGCGGTGCGTCCTGGACAGCCTCGCTCTGGCGCACCGCCGGGCCGTACGGCAGGCGCAGGAGCTGTCCGGCCGGCACGTCGACGCCGTGCACGTCGTCGGCGGCGGCGCCCGCAACGCGCTGCTGTGCCAGCTGACCGCCGACGCCTGCGGCCTGCCCGTGGTGGCCGGGCCGGTGGAGGCCACCGCGCTCGGCAACGTGCTCGTCCAGGCCCGCGCCGCCGGGGTCGCCGGTCCCGGCCTGCCGGAACTGCGGGCGCTGGTCCGCGAGACCCAGGATCTCGTGCGGTACGAGCCGCGCGGCGACGCGCGGGCGTGGGCGGCGGCCGAGGCGCGTCTGGGCGGGGAGGGCTGACCGTGCGCATCGCGTTGTTCGTCACCTGCCTGGCCGACATGCTGTTCCCGGAGGCGGCCAAGGCCACGGTCCGGCTGCTGGAGCGGCTGGGCCACGAGGTGGTCTTCCCCGCCGGGCAGACCTGCTGCGGGCAGATGCATGTCAACACCGGCTACCAGGCCGAGGCGCTGAAGCTGGTCCGGCGGCACGTGCGGGTGTTCGACCCGTACGACGTGATCGTGACGCCGTCGGGCTCGTGCGCCGGATCGGTACGGCACCAGCACGCGGCGGTGGCCCGCCGGGCGGGCGACGAGCGTCTGGCCGAGGAGGCCGGGCAGGTCGGGCGGCGCACCTACGAGCTGTCCGAGCTGTTGGTGGACGTGCTGGGGGTGACCGACGTGGGCGCCTACTACCCGCACCGGGTCACCTACCATCCGACCTGGCAGGACCTGGAGGTGTTCCTGCAACTGCTGCCCCGGGCCTCGACGGGTGAGCGGATGAACCCCTACACCTCCATGTGGACCGGGATCACCCCCGGCGACGGACCGCAGGCCTTCCATCTGGTGCTGCTGGACAACGGCCGCAGCGCGGTCCTCTCCGACGAGGTCGGTCGCCAAGCGCTTCATTGCATCCGCTGCTCGGCCTGCCTGAACGTGTGCCCGGTGTACGAGCGCACCGGCGGCCACGCCTACGGCTCGGTCTATCCCGGTCCGATCGGTGCGGTGCTGTCCCCGCAGCTGACCGGGGTGGAGGACAACGCCTCGCTGCCGTACGCCTCCTCGCTGTGCGGGGCCTGCTTCGACGCCTGCCCCGTGAAACGGTCCTCGCCCGCAGATGAGCACCTGGTCGAGCTGCTGGTCGACAGGCTGACCGACTACCGCGCTCATGTGCACCGAGCGGGTGACGGCGATGCTGACGGCTCCGGTGCTGCCGCCGTCGTCTCCGCGATCCTCGCGGGCGTGCCGGGGCTACCATGCGTCGTCGTACCGCCGGGCCTGCCGCCTGAGTGGCTGCCGGACTCGGTGAACGTGCTGCGGGACGACGGCCTGGACACCGGCCGCCTCTCGGCCGTGGACGGTGTGGTCACCGCGGCAGCGGTGGTCGTGGCCGAGACCGGCACGATCGTGTTGGACGGCTCCGCGGATCAGGGCAGGCGGGTCATCACGCTCCTGCCTGACCTGCACATCTGCATTGTCCGTCCGGAACAGGTGGTCGCCATCGTCCCCGAAGCCCTGGCCCGGCTCGCTCCGGACCGCCCTCTCACCTGGATCAGTGGGCCGTCGGCTACCAGCGACATCGAACTCGACCGGGTCGAGGGTGTCCACGGGCCCCGCGAGCTGCACGTCGTCATTGCGGGCTGACCGGCCGCAGCCGATCACCCTCGACCGGGCCGCGGCCCTCGATATGTCCGATCCGATCCCGCGTCGCCTGATCATCCAGGCGACGCGGGACGTTTCCTGCGAGAGATTCCTGTGGGTCTCCGTCGTACGGCGGAGACCCACAGGGCCGTCGTCAGTGTCCTCGGCGGATCCACTCCTGCAGGTGGGGAGCCTCCGCGCCGATCGTCGTGGAGCCGCCGTGCCCGGTGTGCACGACCGTGCGCTCCGGCAGCGTCAGCAGCCGGTCGCGGATCGAGGCGACGATGACGCCGAAGTCCGAGAAGGACCGCCCGGTGGCGCCCGGACCGCCTTGGAATAGGGTGTCACCGGTGAAGACGGCACCGAGCTCGGGTACGTGGAAGCAGCAGGCGCCGGGGGCGTGGCCGGGCGTGTGCAGGACCTCCAACCGGGTGCCGGCGACCTCGATGACCTGACCGTCTGCCAAAGACCCGTCAGGGTCGCGGTCGGGGTGGGTGAACCGCCACAGCGGCAGGTCGGCCGGGTGCAGCAGGACGGGCGCCCCGGTGACCTCGGCCAGGGCCGGGGCGGCGCGAACGTGGTCGTCGTGGGCGTGGGTGGCCAGAATCGCGACGACCGTGCGGCCCGCGATCAGCTCGGTAATGGCCGCCACGTCGTGCGGGGCGTCGAAGACCACGCACTCGGTGTCGTCGCCCAGGACCCAGACGTTGTTGTCGACGTCGAAGGTCTGGCCGTCCAAGCTGAAGGTGCCGGAGGTGACGGTGCGGTCGATGCGGGCACCCGCCGGGGAACCGCCGTCCACGGTTCCGGCGTTCACAGGACCACCACCGAGCGCAGGACCTCGCCGCGGTGCATCTTGGCGAACGCGGCCTCGACGTCGCCGAGCCCGACCGTCTCGGTGACGAACCCGTCCAGGTTCAGCCGCCCCTGCAGGTACAGGTCGATCAGCATGGGGAAGTCGCGGCTGGGCAGGCAGTCGCCGTACCACGACGACTTCAGCGCGCCGCCGCGGCCGAAGACGTCCAGCAGCGGCAGCTCCAGCGTCATCTCCGGGGTCGGCACCCCCACCAGCACCACCGTCCCGGCCAGGTCGCGGGCGTAGAAGGCCTGCTCGTAGGTCTCCGGGCGGCCGACCGCCTCGATCACCACGTCCGCGCCGAACCCGCCGGTCAGCTCCCGGACCGCCTCCACCGCGTCGGCCTCGCGGGAGTTGACCGTGTGGGTCGCGCCGAAGCCCCTGGCCCACTCCAGCTTGCGGTCGTCGACGTCCACCGCGATGATCCTCGCCGCGCCGGCCAGGGAGGCGCCCAGCACGGCCGCGCTCCCCACGCCGCCGCAGCCGATCACCGCCACGCTGTCGCCCCGGCCCACCCCGCCGGTGTTGATCGCCGCGCCGATGCCCGCCATCACCCCGCAGCCGAGCAGGCCCGCCACCGCCGGGGCCGCCGCCGGATCCACCTTGGTGCACTGCCCGGCCGCCACCAAGGTCTTCTCCGCGAACGCGCCGATGCCCA
>NZ_BMQE01000033.1:0-77365 GCF_014647955.1 Planomonospora antibiotica
CTCGACCTGCAGAAACAGCCAAGTCGACAGCAGGGATCACGGCTTAACTACGCGGCCTTGCTTCTTGGCCTCGCGGTGCAGGGCGCGCTGGAAGAAGTCCACGAGCCCGTCGCGGATCGCGGGGTCGAACGCCTCCGTGGCGAGTGTGGGCGGCCCCTCGGTGAAGCGCGCCTCGGTCTTGCCGTCGCCCCACTCGGGCAGCTCGCCCGAGGCCATCTCGTGCAGGGTGACGGCCAGGGCGTACCGCTCGGCGTGCGCGTCGTAGACCTGGCGCGACGCCGTGCCGAGGAAGGGGTCGAGGTAGCCGGGGGTGCCCGCCTCGATCTCCTTCACCGAGATGCCGGCCAGGCTGAAGTCGAACAGGACGAGCTGCCGGGTGCGGTTGGGCCGGACCCGGATGGCGATGTTGTCGGGCTTGATGTCGCGGTGGGTGACGCCCTCGCCCTCCAGGAAGTCGACCGCGCCGAACAGGTAGTCGCTGAAGACCTCCAGCTCGTCCGGGCTGAGCCGGCCGTCCTCGCGGATCTTGCGGGCGACGGTGAGCTCACCGGCGTGGTCGAGCACGATGAGGGTGCGCCCGCCGACGCGGAGCGGCTCGTCCCGGACCAGCCGGATCACCCGGGAGTCGTTGCCCAGGCGGCGCAGCACGGCGGCCTCGTGCTCCAGCCGGGCCGCCTTCTCGTCGGAGAGGGCGACCTTCAGCACCTCCTTCTTGCCGGAGGTGAGGTTCTCGGCGAGGAAGGCGCGGGACGTCGAGCCGGTGCCGAGCCGCTTCTCGATCCGCCAGGTCCCGCCGACGACGTCTCCGGGGCGCGCCTCGAGCGGGTCGGCCTCCTCGGCCTCGGGGACGGTCTCTCCCTCGGGGTGGACGCTCTCCGGGGCGGTCGCCTCCTCCTCGACAGCTTCGAGCATCTCGAGGAACTCCGCCACCGTGGTCAGGCGCTGCGACGGCACAGGGGCGGTGGCCGCCTGCACCATCTCGTCCATGAACTCGGTGATGGAGTCGGCGACCGTGGACGCACGCAGGCCGTTCTCCTTCGAGAGCCGCGCGAACAGCTCGGCGCGCTTCTCGGCCGGGGGCTGCCCGGTGAGCAGCAGGTAGGCGAGCGTGCCGAGGCCGAACACGTCCATCGCCACCGGGTCGGGAGCCGGCGCCGTGAACTCCGGCGCCAGGTAGGCACGGGCCGAGGCCTCGATGTGCGCGCTCGCGTGGCTCGTCACGGAGCTCGGCAGCATCGTCCCTGCGGTGCCGCCCGCGGACTCGGAGCCGCGGGTCGCGGTCTGCCAGTCGCTGATCTGGAAGCGCGGCCGGAGCCAGCCGGACTCACCGGAGGCGGTGGGGCTGACCAGGACGCTGCGCGCGGACAGGGCCCGGTGGTAGAGGTGCCTGCCGTGGGCGTAGGAGACCGCCTCGGCGAGCTCGCGGATCACGCCGAGACGCGTGTCCAGGTCGAGGCGGTCGCCGTACTGGGCGATGTAGTGGTCGAGCCGCATGGCCTCCGGGTGGTGCCGGAAGATCAGCGCCGGACCCGCCTCGTGCGGCTCCATGGTGTCGACCTGGACGATGCCGGGGTGGCTGATGCCGTGCAGCACGAGCATCTCCCGCCGGGCGGCCCGCTCGATGCTCGCGCGCATCGCCTGGTCGGCGTTGCGCTCCACCAGGTAGATGCGGATGCGCCGCTTCTCGGCCTTGATCTGGGCGTGCGTGGCGTGGTGGTCCTGCCAGGTCGGCCCGGTGTCGAACGGCCGCGCGTCCAGCTGCCACGACCCGACCTGGAAGTGACGGCGGCTGCGGGCGATGCCCACGTCCTCCAGCAACGTCGTGAACTGCTTCGACAGCGTCGGCGTCAGCCGGCGGCGGTCGTCGTGGGGCGGGACGCGGAGCAGGTCGTTCCAGATCTCCGGGAGGGCGTCCTGCCCGTCGGTCCCGTAGACCCCGTGCAGGTGGTGCTCGGGGAGCTGGACCTGCAGGGAGGGGACGGACAGGAAGACGGCGGCCCTGATGAAGGGGATCTGCTCGGTCAGCTTCCGGGCGGTGGCGGCACGCTGCAGGAGCGTCTTGAGCTGCTTGGCCTTGGAGTCGGCCAGGTGGAGCGGGTTGTCGAAGATCCGGGTCGCGCCGCCCGCCGGGCCCTGGTGGATCCAGTTGGAACCGCTCGCGGTCAGCCTGCCGTGCAGGCTCTTGATCTCGACGAGGAAGAGACCGGCCGGTCCCGCGACCAGCAGGTCGACCTCGCGCACGTGCCCGGTGTCGGCGGTGAAGGTGAAGTTCGACCACGCACGGTGCGGCTCCGTGCCGGGGAGCAGCTTGCGAATGTAGTCGAGGGCCTCACGCTCGTGCTGGAACTGCGAAGGCGTGATCGTGGTCCATCGGCCCTCCTCCATGCTCCACAGCCTCCTTCAGCAGGCACTTGTCTGCATATGACGACAGCCAGGATAGACGCGCGAGGGCAACCTCATGGAAGATCGTTCCGCATCCGCAACCGTCCGCTGTGTCCATCCACCCCAGGTCAGGCCAAGACCACCCATCCGCCGGACAAGTGAAGATTAAAACATCGTTTCCTCGTGTGTCGAGTTCACACGCTATACGTGAATGGCGAATCGAGTCAACAGCCGACCGTCGAGCCGAGGAGCGGCACTTGGAAAGGTTGGACCGTTCCTCCAGGAAATGGAAGTCCTGACCGACGTGCACCTGCGCAAGGCTCGCCTCTCGAACCGAGCGCCCAGCCCACCACCCGCATCGTCTCTCGCCGCCCGGGTATGGCAGTAGGGGTGGGATCTCGAGTGTTCCTCCTCGCCCACATAACCGACACGATCATCCGCTTCCGCGATGTCGGCGCGGAGCCGCATCTACTGTCCACCCTCGCCGACCGGTGCAGGTGGGTGCAGGTGATCGACATCACCAAGTCAGAAACTCGGGGAGACGACATGTCACTGGACATGGAACGACTGGCGTACGCGAGTCGGGTCAGGGGCTGTCTGCTCGGCGGCGCCCTGGGGAACGCACTCGGCTGGCCGCTCAGCTCCACGACGCTGAAAGAGATCCACCACAAGTACGGCCCGGACGGTGTGCAAGGGCTTGTCCCCGACCGCGACGGCTACATCGGACGGATCTCCGACGACACCCAGCTCACCCTCTTCACCGCCGAGGCCCTGATCGGCGCCCACGCGAGAATGACCCAGAAGAAAGGTGGGACAGATCCATCCCGGATAACGATGACGGAGATGGGGTCGATCCTGTCCGCAAGAGTGCGGGGCGCCTACCTGCGCTGGCAGTGCACTCAGACGCACACATCCCCTTCAAAGATAGTTTCCACAGAAGATCCTTTGGAGGATCATTTTCGAAGGACTGGTCATCTGATCAATCAATCCTGGCTCTACGCCGTCCGCTCTCCCGGAAAGAGCACATTAACCGGCCTCACACACGAATTCGAGCCTCCACCAGAAAGACCCGACGGCACACCGGGGCCGGTTAACCCAGAGTCCAAAGGTTGCATGTCCACAGTGCGATCCTCCCCCTTCGGACTCGTGCGTGACGATCCTGAGCTGGCTTTCAACATGGCGGCGAGCTGCGCTCGGATCACACACGGCCACCCGACAGGGTATTTCTCCGCCGGCGCGTTCGCCTTCATCATAGGTCGACTGGTGGAGGGGTCTTCCTTGAAGGGCGCTACCCAAGAGGTCCTGCGGGTCCTCACTACGGTCCGGAATCACGAAGAGGTCTCCAGAGCACTTCAGAAAGCACTGAGCCTCGCCGAGGAGGGCGCACCGACACCCGAGAGCGTTGAAAAACTAGGAAGAGGATGGGTCACCGAAGAAGCACTCGCCATAGCGGTCTACTGCGCCCTGGCACGGCAGGACATGAGCCCTTCCAAAGATTGGCCAAAGAAGCAACTCTCACCTCTCCAGAGGAGCTTACTGCTCTCGGTAAATCATTCCGGCGACAGCGACTCCACAGGATCCATGTGCGGAAGCCTTCTCGGAGCGACACACGGAGACACAGCACTCCCAGGAGACTGGATCCACCAACTGGAAGGGCGGAAAGAGATAATCGAGATAGCAGACGATCTGTCCCTGCAGGTCTCAGAGCCGTTCCGCATGTCCTACAACGACGAGTGGCTGACGAAGTATTCGGTCACCAGGCCCGAATAAGACAGCAAGCAACGCCGATTAAAAATATTTCTTACAAAGAAAGCAGAACGAGCCCGAGGGCGATCAAGCCTGCAAGGAGATCTCTTCCGGCTGAGAAACGAGTTCTTCAGCCAGATGAGCGCGAAACTCCTTGACCTGTACGACCGTGCCGTACGGCTTCAGCCGGTCGGAGAACTTCCGGATGCGGCCGACGAGCCGCGTGGAGGTCAGCGACCTGGCCATCGGTACGGCGGCCCGTGCCGAGTCGACGGCCTGCTCCACCTCCCCCATGCCGAGATGCGCCTCGGCGAGGTTGACCCGGTTGAGCTGCGCCGACCGGAGACGGCGCTCGTCGTACTCACGCAGCGCGGCCTCCGCACAGGCCACGGCCCGCTGGTGCTCACCGATGAGGAACCAGCAGCGGCCTCCTTCAGCGACGACCTCCGTCGGCGCGAACCAGGTAACCCAGGCCGGATCGCGCTCGGTGGTGCCCCGCGCGTGCTCTCCCTCGACTTCAGCGAGCAGCCGCTCCACCCGCCTGACACCGTGCTCGTCACGGGTCTCGGCCAGATTCACCTGCAGGGCCGTCGCCCACGCCTCCCTGCTCAGCAGCCACGCCATGACCCGCGGTGGCGCCTGCACCCGGCGGGCGGAGTCCACCGCGGCACGTGCCAGCCGTACCGCCCAGGCTGGCTGCTCCAGGTGGATCGCCTGGTGTGTCATGGTCGTCAGCACCCAGACGCCCACCAGCGGGTCGCTTCCGGCCTTCGCCAGTTTGAGCGCCTGGCCGAAGTAGTGCTGGGCCTGCCCGTGACGGCCCAGGTCGTAGGCAGTCCAGCCCGCGAGCAGGGTCATCCCTGCCGCCGCCGTCATCAGCTCGGTTCCGACCTTGCCGTCGTAGCGGCCGCGCAGCAGCGGCGCCACCGTGGTGTTCAGGTAGTCCACGACGGCCGGCCGCACCAGCCCCGCACCGAACCGACGGTCCATCTCCACGAACGCCTGGCGTGCCTCGGCGATCCGCCGCACGTCGGCAGGGCCTACGGCCGGTCCTGACCCGAGATGGGCCGAGGATCCGGCGGGGGCTCCGTAGACCCATTCCGAGAGCCAATTCCCGAAGGCCGCCGGTACGAACGGCAGCGCGGCCAGCACGTGACGCCGTTCCGGATCCACGTCGCACCTCCACAAACGCCCGGCTGCCTCGACGGTAGCCGCGAGGGACAGGTCGCTGAAGTCCGGGACGAGCCAGGCTTCCGTATCGACCGGCTCCCGCCCCTCCACCCACCGCTCGACCTCGGCCGCCTCTACCCCGAACACCTCGGCCATCCGCGCCCGGTAGACCGGCCGGATCTCCTGGCGTCCCCGCTCCCACCGGCTCCACGTCGTCGGAGAGACCCACAGCGCCTCGGCCATCGCCTCCTGGCTCAGGCCCAACCGCTTGCGCGCCCGCACCAGCTCCGGACGCCCCTCGCCCCGGCCCGACCCGCCCATGAACCACCCCTCACGACCCGAAGTCGCCGACTGACGACTCATTGTCACCGGACGCGCCGTGAATTCCCCGCCCGCTGCCGGAAACGACCGGAAAACGACCACCCGGCGCAGAGACACCCGCCCAGGACACGGCACCCACCTGGCAGCAGGACCGGATCAGCCCGGCAGGCGCCAGCACAGCGCGGGCGCGTCCGGCAGGAACACCACCTGCTCACCTCCACTGACCCGCAGCCGGAACGCCTGCTGTTCCGGCGCCCCGGCCTCGTGCCACGCACCCAGCGCGGCCTCGATCCGGTCCCAGATCCGTATCGGCCCGCTCTGCCGTACGGTCGTCCGCCCTTCCGAGACCTCGTGCAGCCATGCCCACGAGCCGGTGGCGTGATCCACCAGGCAGCAGGCGGGCTGCTCATCGTCCGGGTAGCAGACCGTGACGGACGTCGCAGTGGGCATAGCGAGCTGCGCGATCCAGAGGGACGTCCACTCATCGAGCACCTCGGCGCCGAAGACGGCGGCGCGCCGCTCCCCCTCCCGCGGCGGCAGTTCCCCCGGCGGAGGCGCGGCATGCGGACGGGCGGGCATGAACGACACCGTCCCCGGCAGGAACTCCCCCTCCGCCTCACCGGGACCGGTGAGGGTCAGCCGAGCCAGCGCCGAGCCGTACAGCCAGCCCGAGAGCGTGGCGAGGACGAGCCCGCCGGGCCGTACCTGCTCCAGCCAGGTACCGGGGATGTTCCGGACCGCGCAGGTGGCGACGGCCCGGTCGTACGGCGCCCCGGCGGGATGCCCGGCCAGGCCGTCACCGACGACGAGGGCCGGACGGTATCCGGCGCGGTGCAGCGCGTCCCGCGCGCGGGCGGCCACGCCGGGATCCACCTCGACGGAGGTGACCAGGCCGGCCCCGAGCCGCTCGCACATCAGGGCGGTGGAGTAGCCGGTGCCCGTGCCGATCTCCAGCACCCGGTGCCCGTCCTCCACCCGCAGGTCTTCGAGCATCCGCACGACCAGGCCCGGCATGGTGGACGAGGAGGTGGGGGTGCCGCGCACCTCACCGGCCGCTTGGTCCGGCTCGGCCGGGCCGTCCCGGCCGTCGAGCTGAGTCACCCAGCTCTCGTCCGTGTACGCCAGGCCGAGCCACCGTTCGGCGCCGAGGTCCGCCGCGGCGAGCGGTTCCCACCGCGTCCAGGTCTCCGCGTCGACGCGCCGGTAGATCCGCTCGCCGAGGAACACCTCGCGCGGGACAGTCTCGACGGCCCGCCGCCACTCCAGGGAGCGCAGATCACCTCTCCGGGCGAGCTCGTCGGCGAGGGTACGGCGGAGCCGCACAGCGAGATCGTCATCGGTGCGAGCAGTCATGCGATGTCCTCCAGAAGCAGGTCGGCGACGGCCTCCGCGATCGGCACCCCGGTGGCCTCCTCCAGCCACCCCCACTGGCCGTTCGGATTGCACTCCAGGAATACCGGGGTGCCGTCACGGTCGAGGGCGAAGTCGAAGGCGCCGAAGCTCAGGCCGAGCGCGGCGAGGAAGGAGCGGGCGGAACCGGCCAGGCCGTCCGGGGGTTCGATCGCGGTGTGGACGGCCCGGTCCGGGTCCTGCCGCCAGTCGAGAAGCTCCGACTCGATCCGGACGCAGAACACCCGCTCCCCCACGACGGTCACCCGCAGATCGGCGGTCTTGTCGATGCGGACCTGGAACAGGTGCGCCGCGTGACCGACCGTCTCGTCCAACGTGCCCGGCTCTACCGGCGTCGTCCAGATGGTCGACATCTTGCCTCCTCCGCCGGTGTAGGGAGTCATCCGCAGCGGCTTGTAGACGATCGGGCCGTGCTCGGCCGCGAACCCCCGGGCGTCCGCCACACTGTTGGTGATCAGCGTGGCGGGGACCGTGAATCCGGCTTCGCCGGCGACGGTGAGCTGGAGCGGTTTGTGCTCGGCCGCCATGATCTTCCACGGGTGGTTGACGTACCGGCACGGCAGCGTCGCCAGGACCCCGCCGAGTCCGTAGCGGGCCTGGGTGGCTGTAAACCGTTCGGTCTCGGACGGATCATCCCGCAGGTAGGGGGTGGGCCGCCGGTAGTAGACGGCCCGCACGCGTTCCAGGTCGACGTGGCGGGAGGCGGTGGCCAGGCGGCCGCGCGGCCGGTCCCTGAACCAGGCGGAGAACGTAGCGGAGGCCGGGAAGTCGATACCCGGATCGAAGCGGACCACCCGCGCCCCTCGCCCGTGCAGGTGGCCGATCACCATGTCCGCGGTCGGGTCCTCCAGGCAGGTGAGGACCAGCACCGCCTCACCGGTCATCAGTCGCTGTCGTAGTCGGTGGACGCGGTGTCGTCGGAGGAGGTGGGGCTCTTGCCGTCCCCTCCACCGGTCGCCAGCGACCTGCTGGTCTGCTTGTTGGTGCCGTGCTTGCCCGCTTCGATCGGCCGGCCACCGGGGCCGATGTAGACGGCCCGCTGAGACACGGGGTCGAGGCGGACTTCGGCGACCGGCGTGGGATCCGTGAGCGGGTAGGGGGTCATGCGGGCAAGTGCCCACGGGGTCGTGACGGTCATGGCGTGTCCTTCCGCTTGGGGGAACGGGTTCCCGGAGTCGTCCTACGGCCACTGATTGTCACCGTCCATGCCCTCACCGTGTTCACTCCTTGATCGGAACGACCGGTTAACGACCACCCGGCGCGACGATCCGTACGGCGGGCGGCAACGATCACCTCCGGACGGTGATCCGCGGGGTGAACGGCAACGCCCGCACCGGGATCTTCTCCCTCCGGCTCCGAGGACGTCTGCTGGGGTTCACAGTCATCCTCAACCCATGGAGCGTGGACATGCGGCCAGCCCCCAACGGCCCTGCCGATCTTCCAGATCTTCCAGCCGGGCTTCCACCCGTCCCTGCACCACAGACCAACTCTGGGCGGCAGACCGTTCGGGAGGTCTCCGCAGGCGCTCTCACCGACGTGAGCATGCTGGTCATACTCCTGCAACCCGGCTCGGCCTCCCGCCGGGCCCGTGCCGTCGTCCGGGAGGCACTCCGGGCCGAGGGCCTGTCCGACGCCGACATCACCGATGCCGAGACGGTCGTGGCCGAGCTCGCTGCCAATGCAGAGACACACGCCCACCCGCCGTACGAGATCCGGATCTTCAGCCTGGCCGGCGTCCCCACCTGGTGTGAACTGGTCGACGGTGAGCCCGACCTGGGCTGGATTCCGGCCATTCTCGACCGTTCCAGCGAGCAGACGGCCCTGGATCTGTTCCCGGGAACCGATGCGGACCTGCTACCGGAGAGCGGTCGGGGCCTGTTCCTCGTCCGTGAACTCACCGATGGCCACTGCCGCGCCTACGCCACGACGGCCTTCGCAACCGATGCCCCCGCCAAGGCCGTCGCATTCGCCCTGCCTACCTGCTCTGGCACCCGCCTGACCTGCCCGCCCATGCTCCGCCTCGCCCGCCATCGGGTGCGCCTCCAGCGGTAGCCCTCTCATCGCATCCGACTTCAGCGGACCCATCACACGACGGGCCGGAGCCGCGCCGCTCCGGCGATCACCTGGCGGCCCGGCGGCGCCGATTCCTGACAGACCCGCTCCAGAAGTCACCGGCCGGGCCGGAGCCGGTCGGGCCAGAGCCTGGTGAGCGCCAGCGCCTCCTGCGGCGTCGAGGCGTGCTCGACGCCGGTGAGCGGACGCCCGTCGCGGTCCAGGACCCGCCAGCCGCCGAGCTGGACCACGGGGACACCGCCCCGGCGCATCGCGAGCGCCAGCTCCGACAGCGTGCCCCACGACCCGCCGATGACGATCACGGCGTCACCCGAGTTGACGATGATGGCGTTGCGCGCCTCCCCGGCGCCGGTCGGGATCACGATGGAGAGGTCGGGGCAGGCGTCCGCCCGGTCCGCCCCGGACAGGACGCCCACCACCGTCCCGCCCGCCGAGCGGGCCCCGGCCGCCACTGCGGCCATGACCCCGGTGCAACCGCCGCAGATCACCACCGCGCCGCGCTCCGCCAGCAGCCGGCCGACCTCGCGGGCGTTGGACTCGTCTTCGCTCGTGCAGTCACGCGGACCGCACACCGCCACCTGAATCACCACGACAGGACCCCTCTGCAACCAGCCCGCGCCCGTCGGAGCGGCCCGTGGCCGATCCCTTTGGACCGTTTCGCTAGAACCTGATATAGGGCAGTATTTCCCTCACTGTCACCTTTGATGATGTTTGCGAAGGACTCATGGATCTCGAAGCGGCCCATGCCCACCTCCCCTGGATCGTCGAGCCCCTGCGCGATCTCCTCAGACGGGCGGAGGCGGCCGGTCTCGAGGTCCAGCCGTCCCTTCCCGGCCTGCTCGATGATCCGCAGAGCGTCGTCCAGTCGTTCGTCTCCGAGGTCCTCAGGCTCGCCGAGGCGTTCCAGCAGCGCGGCCGGGCGGCCGACCGGGAGGCCGCCTGGCGGGTGATCGTCGCCCTGCGGCAGCCGTTCGCCCTCACCGACCCGCTGAAGTACGCCGATGCCCTCGGCATGCTCGGCGAGATCCTCACCCGTCAGCAGCGGTGGGAGGAGGCGTTGGAGGTGTCCGAGGAGGCCGCGTCCGTGCTCCGTCCGCACGTCGCCGACGGCGAGGTCTTCTGCGGCCTGTACGCGCGGGCTGTGCGCGACTGCGGCACCAGTCTGGCCGAGCTCGGCAGGGTGGCCGAGGCCGCCGCGGCCAAGCGGGACGCGCTGCGCTACTACGACGTCTGCCTGCGCTCCAGTCCCCGCTACCGTCCGGATGTGGCGCTGACCTGCCATGAGCTGTTCGACCTGCTCATGCGGGGCGGAGAGGCCGATGAGGCGCTGGAGGCGTGCGACCTCGCCATCGGGCTGATGCGGGAGTTGCCCACCGAGTTCCCGCAGTTCCGGTCCCGGCTGGCGCTCGCCCTGCGCGACCGGGCGAGCGCGCTGCTCCGGCTCGGCCGCGGCGAGGAGGCGCTGGAGCCCGGTATGGAAGCGATCGCGGCCTACCGGGAACTGGTCGAGGAGGACCGCGGCCATCTGCCGTTCCTGGCGCTGGCCCTCCAGCTGATGTCCGACCCGCTCTCGGCCGCCGACCGGGACGATGAGGCCCTGGAGACCGCGGCGGAGGCCGTACGGATCGCGGAGGAGCTGGGACCCGACAGCGGTCTGGTCCGGCCTCTGGCCTGGATCTCCTACGGCGGGCGGCTCATCGAGCGAGGCCTGTTGATGGAGGCCAAGGAGGCGTATCTGGCGGCGGTACCGAACTCCGAGCCGCTCCGGGGAGAACTGGCCCCGGCCCTCCAGCACCTGTCGCAGCTGCTCGCCGGCGAAGGGCGCCTCACCAAGGCCGCGGCGGTCGCCGCCGTGGCCGCCCGCCTCTACAAGCTCCTGGTCAGGGACGACCCGGACTGGACCACCCCGCAGGCCGGTCTGCTGGGCTGGCTGGCGGAGCTGGACTTCCGCTGCGGGCGGTACGAACTCGCCCTGCGCAACGCCGAGCGGGCCGTGAACGCCGCGGAAGCCTCCGGCGACCGGGAGTGCCTGGCCCGGGCGAAGGGCCACCTAGGCAGCAGCCTGGCCGGGTGCGGCCGCCACGAGGAGGCCGAACGGGCCGACCGGGAGGCGCTGGAGCTCTGGCAGGGGCTCGCCGAGCAGGACCCGGAGACCTATCGAGGCCCGCTGGGCGGCGCCTGGAACAACCTGGCCAACAAGCTCGGCGCCCTGGGCAGGACCGAGGAGGCCGCGGCGGCCGCGCAGAGGTCTGTCGAGCTCTACGAGCGGGCCGATCTCCGGCACGAACTGGCCAACTCCCTCAACGGTCTGGCCGTACGGCTGCACGAGCTCGGCCGGGACGAGCGCGCCCGGGACGCCGCGACCCGCGCCGTGGCCTGCTATGACAGGCTGATCGCCGACGAACCCCGGCATCTGCGGAACCTCGCCGTCGTGCTGCACAACCTCGCCGGCTACCACGAGGCCCTGGGCGACCTGGAGCGAGCGTGGGAGGCGGCCGACCGCGCCGCGGGTATCCGGCACCGCCTGTACGGCATGGACGCGGAGGCGTTCCGGGACGACCTGGTGCTCTCCCTGCGCAGGGCCTCCGACTACGCGTCGGTGCTCGGCAGGTTCGACCGGGCCGTGCACGCCGCCTCGATCCGGGTCGAGGTGGCCGAGGCGCACGGGGAACCCGGCGTCGAGCTGGCCGAGGCCCTGGTCGACCTGGGCGGCCTGCTGACCGGAGTGGATCGGATCGAGGAGGCGGCGGAGACCGTCGAGCAGGCCGTGGAGCTGGCCGCCGCGATCCCCGAGGTGCCGGGCCTGCACGCCTTCTACCTGGACCGGCTCGCCTGGTGCCGGGCCGAGCTGGGCCACCCCGAGGAGGCCGTACGGCTGGCCCGGCGCGGCGTCGCGCTCCTCGAGCCGATCGCCGGCGACGACCGCGACCCGCACTTTCCGGAACTCGGGGTGCTCCTCGGCGACCTCTCCGGCTACCTGATGGCCTGCGGCCGCCCGATCGAGGCCCTGGAGGCGGCGGGGCGGGCCGTGTCCGTCCGTGAGCGGCTGGCCGCCATGGACCCCGGGCGGTTCCGGCCGGTCCTGGCCGGGTCGCTCCGGCGGCTGGGCGACGTGCTCGCCGCCCTCGGACGGCAACGACCCGCCGAGGAGGCACGGCGCAGGGCGGAGGAACTGGCCGAGCCCGCCGACTAGGCCACCGTTCGGTTGCACCCGGCGGATACTCCGCGGCCGAGGCGGTCCTGGAGAGCCTGCACGCAGCGGCGCTGCCGGAGAAGCTGATCTCGGACGGCCACGCCGGGTTCCTCTTCTACCAGCGACAGGCGCACGAGGACGCGGGCAACGCGCTGGATCGGCTCGGTGACCTGGAGAACGCCGCCGCGTGCATGCAGGACTCCGGGCTGATCTACGACCGGACGGCAGGAGGGAAACAACGAATCCCAGATGAAAGCCGTCGCAGTCCAGATCGCCGAGCTGGCCGTCAAGGACGACTTCGAGCCTGTGGTCATCGCATCGGTTCCAGGCGACCCGGGCACGATCAAGGCGCTCCTGGAGCAGTACAAGATTCCGACTGCGGGCAAGGCGAACCTTTACCAGCCGGGGCCTGTGCTCGCGGTTCTCAAAGGGCTCGAGACCCGGCTGTCTTTCGAAGCCAAGCAGTTCGAGGACATGCCGGCCGCCTCATTCCTGTGCCGTCTCGGCTCTGTCCGCCTCGTTGAGCCTGCCGAGAACCCGCTGGGCCAGTTCCCGGAACTCGCTGTGACATTTGTGCACGTAGGTCTGGGTGCTGCCGAGTGCTCCGTCAGCGGCCTTCAGGTCGAACATCGGCTTACGCGCATCATGCGCGAGAGGCATGAGGCTCTGGTAGTTCCGCAGCGTCGCGATCTCGTACGACCGCCCCGGTACGGCGCCGGGTTCGTCGTCCAGCACCGAGGTGCCGAACACCGCCGGAATGCGTTCCAGCCACCGCTCGTAGGCCTTGACCGGCCGGTCGAGGCGCATGGTGGGCTGCATGATCACATAGCCCAGCGGGCGCATCTTCCCCGAGGGCGCGGGGATCGACGACGGGACGTTCGGCAGCACGGTCTTCTGCCACGTCGCCCGCCAGGTACGCAGCGTCGGCCCGAGGTTGCGCAGCCCTCTCAGCGAGAACAGATCCGCCGCGAGCGGCATGAGCACCGTGTCCGCCGCCAGAAGAGCGGCACGGTTGATGGCACCGAGGTTCGGCCCCACGTCGACGAGGACGATGTCGGCGTTCACCTTGCGGGCGGCGTCATCGATGATCCGGTGGAACGCTGTGATGGTACGGATGGCGGCCAGGTCGCCGACGAAGCAGCGCGGCCAGGCCTCGGAGAGCCGATCCTCGAACGCGCTCAGTTCCAGGTCTCCCGGCACGAGCCAGAGACCGTCGACGATCTGGACCGGCTCGTAGAACGCGACGTCACCGAGCCCTTCCATGATCGGTTTCACCGACGCCGCGACCGTACCCGTCTCCCGGGTGATCCGGCGTGGCAGCGGACCGATGAGCGCGAGTTGTTCACTCCCCCAGGCGGGGCTCTCCGGTTCCGCCCAGAGGATCGCCAGATCGTCCTCGTCGAGGAACGCCGACGTCAGGTTGGACTGGGGATCGAGGTCCACGGCCAGTACCCTGTGCCCGAGCCGCTGGAACATGTGAGCCAGGTGGTAGGTGAGCGTCGTCTTGCCGACGCCGCCCTTGTTGTTGAAGAGCGCCATCGAGATCATTCTGCTCTCCTCAAGGTCACCGACCACGATGAGTCGTCGACGAGAAACTCCGCTGGAGGGTTGCCGTTCCCGGCGAGGGAGGCCTGGATCCGGCCGATCCCCCGTCCGAACCTGTTGACGTAGCCGAGCGACTTCATCGCCGCGGCGAGCGACGGGTTCCGGAAGTCGCTCACCCGGTCGAAGTTGTCCGGACGTACCTGCCCGTACGGCCCGCCGGGATTGGTGATCTCGATCCTGTCGGCGAACCAGAGCACGCGGATGGGCGCGTAGGAGGTCTCGTAGTTGCGGTGCATGACCGCGTTCATGCACGCTTCGCGCAGTGCAGCGAAAGGATAGTCGGGCCGCTGCCTTTCCCGGAATCCCTCCTCCTCGACCACCTGAGTGTGCAGGTGACCGCGGAGCAGCGGATCGAGCCGCCCGGCAAGGTCGACGACGTTGACCCGGAGTTCCTGATCATCGGCGATGGGCGCGTCCTGCCCCGCCCCGTCGTACCGTACGAACTGCAGATAGGCACCGGGAATGAAGCCGCTCGGGTTGAATCCGAGAACGAGCAGGCCGAGAACCGTCGGCGTGCCGGTCAGGTCCGCCATGCGGAGACTCGCCAGTTGGAGCGCCTCAGGGCGTCCGTTCTCCTCGATGACCTCCGGAGAGACCACCGACGGCAGATAGGTGGATCGGAACAGTGTCATGTCAAGGTCGTCCAGCGTGCTGCCGGGCGTGCTCCGTCCGTCGAAAGGGCCGTCGAATGCCCGGCGGCGCTCCGCCAGCACCCGCTCGTCCTCACGCGTCGCTCTGCGCGTCGTCGGGCCGGGGCGCACCCAGACCACGCCGTCGTAACGGACCGGCGGAGTCGCCGAAGCCTCGACATGGACGCGGATCACGGTCCCGCCCTTGAAGACGGCCGTCTCGACGGTCATCGAGGGCCGGTCCAGGATCTGCCCGCTGTCCCGGTAGTCGGTCAGTCTCCGCAGTTCCTCATCCCCGGTTCTGACGTTGAGCACCGGCTCGCCTTTGTCGTCCACTCCGATGAGCAGGTCACCACCGCCACGCCCGCACAGGTCGTTGGCGAACGCGCAGATCGCCTGCCCGATCTTGTCCCGGCTGGAGGCCGACTGCTTGAACCCCAGGACGGTGCTCTCCCTGTCACCCAGCAGGTCCGCGAGGTCTGTGGTCATGTCAGTCATTGTCCTGCCCGCTCCCCGGCCGTATCGATCGATACGGCCGTACGATCATGGGGCATCACCTGCGAGGACTGACTGTACGGCCGAGAACGACCAGCAGGCTACCAAATCCGCCTACGGCGCCGATCATGGAAGGCGCGTCCAGCGGGGAGCCGCCTGGTCCACCTCGCTGCCGCGCCCGTGTTTCCCGTACATCATCCACAAGGGGGCCCCAGCACAAGTACAAGAAGTGCTATAGATCCTACGGAACGTGATCCCCACCAGGAGACCCGATGCCCCTCCACACCGAGCTCACCGGCAATCCGGACGTCGTCCGGCTCTCGGCGAGCGCCCTCGACCGCCGCGAGCGGGACTGCCCCGCGTTCGCCGCCGCCAAGGCCTATCCCGCGATGCGGCCGGTGGTCCGCGACCGGCGGCGCTACCCGCCGTGGGCGTCCTTCCCCCTCGGCCTGGTCATCTCGGCGCTGGACTTCGTCGAGTACGACGGCTACGACCCGGACGTCGCGGCCGAGATGGCGGTCGAGGAGAGCCGTGACCCGGTGCACCGGGGCGTGGCCCGCTGGATCCGGCACGCCTGCCGCACCTACGTGGAGACATCGGAGAGCCTGGCCGCCGAGCTGGCCGCCGAGGGCGTCGAGCTCCACCTGGACGGGCGGCCCCGGGTCGTGCAGCACGGCACACGGGGCGCCTCGGCGGTGGAGATGCGCGCGCTGACCGCGTGGGGCCGCTGGTACGCCTCGCCGGACGGCTCGGTCGTCGAGTTCCGCCGGCTGCGGCTGCGCCGTCCGACGGGGCGGAAGAGCGACCACTCCACGCTCGCCATGGCGTACGTCGCGGCGGCCGGGGACCGGGTCGTCGACCCCCGCGACATCTACCAGGCCGTTCCCATCCCGGTCGAGTCCGGCGGAGTGCGGCCGCAGCGGATCCGGGTGGTCGAGATGGGCCTGACCGACGCCGACGCCCGGGTGCTCGTCGACGCGGCCCCCGAGGAGGTACGGCAGGCGTACCTGGACTCCGTCAGGCCGGTGGCCGCGCGTCTGCTGACCGACGACCGCCGGGCTCCGGGGTCCGACTGCGCCGGGTGCAGGCTGTTCGGCTCCTGCGAGGCGCTCGCCCGGACGCCGGGGCTGCTCGGGCTGCCCGGTCCTGGGACGCACCGCCGTACCTGGTCGGTCACCACGGCCCGGCAGTACCAGGTCTGCCCCGCGCAGTCGCACCTGCGCGACCTGCACCTGCCTGCGGAGGAGGCCGCGGGCCCGGCGGTGCGGCGCGGGCTGCTGGTGCACCAGTGGCTGGAGACCGCTCACGGCAGGCCACGGAAGCGGCCGTGCACGCTCGACGACCTGCCCGACCCCACCGGGAGTTTCCACGGCCTGGCCGAGCGGTTGATGAACTGGGACGAATACCAGCAGATCTGGCCCTACCTGATCCAGCACGTGGACGTGTGCCCGCTGCGCGGGCCCGGGGAGATCACCGGCGTCGCGCCGGAGCCGAGGGTGGCCGCCTACGACTCCGCGGCCGACGTCGTGGTCGTCGCCAACCCGGACCTGCTGCGCCGGGTGGACGGCCGCCTGGTCTACCGGGAGCAGAAGACCTCGCTGACGGACCGCGGCATCACCGCGGAGAACGCCCTGGAGCTGGTCCCGCAGCTCGCCCTGGCGGTCTGCCTGATCGCGGGCGGCGTCTTCGGGGACACCGCCGGGACCGTCGAACTGGAGCAGCTCACTCCGGCCTCGGGCACGGTCATCGAACTCGACGCGGCCGATCCCGGGGTGGTCGCCGCCGCGCGGGCCGTCCTGGCGGAGCTGGCCGGTCCCTGGCACCGGGACACCGCCTTCCTGGCGACCCCGGGGCCCTGGTGCCGGTTCTGCCCCGTCTCCCGCTGGTGCGGCGACGCCTCCCGGGCGGACGAGGGGCCCTTCATCACGGTCGACGGCCTGGTGATCGACCCGGTCACCGGCGAGGTCCTGGAGTCGCCGGGCTGCACGACCAGCCGGGTCGAGGCGGTCACCGGCGCGCTCGCCGGGGCGGAGGACGACGAGCCGCCCTTCTGAGACCCGTCGCCAGCCGGCCGCAGGTGGCTAGGTCTCCCCTCGATCAGCGAGGGTTCTGCGGGGCCGCGGAGAGCAGGGTGACGCGTCGCAGCGCCCATTCGACCGGGCCCTGCCGGTGGCTGCGCAGCCACCGGGCGCTCAGCGTCAGCAGGACCGTGTAGATCACCGCGGCCACGCCCAGCACCGCGACCGGGGACAGCTCCCCCGCCAGCGCCAGGCCGTACCCGGTGAAGACCAGGCAGGCCAGCACCGACTGGCCGATGTAGTTGGAGGCCGCCATCCGGCCGGCCGGGGCCAGGGCGCCGGCGACCGCCGGGACCCGCTCCACCAGCGCCAGCAGGGTCACCACGTAGGCGGCCGACAGCAGCGGGGAGGCCACGTTGTTGACCGCCAGGCCGACCAGCTCCATCACGCCGGACGTCTGGGACGACCAGGTGAAGAAGACCGCGGCGGGGAGGCCGACGCCGTAGCCCAGCCACAGGATCCGGGGGACCAGGTGGGCCCAGCGCTCCCGCTCCTCGAACAGGCGGGACTTCCCGGCCGCCAGCCCGAACAGGAACAGCGCCATCGCCATCGGGCCCTGGCCGAGCCACACGAACGCCGCGAGCATCGGGTAGGTCTCGACCTGGAACCGCAGGAAGTCCAGCGGCCCGCCGGTGACCAGCGCCTCGGCCCGCGCCGCGGCGGCCGTGTCGGCGACCGGGGCCGCCGCGCCGCCCGGGTCGAGCATGACGAGCCCGGCCAGCACGAGCCAGAACACCGACATCACGCCGATGATCCAGCAGCCGGCCTTGACGGCGGTCCTCGGCCTGATGTTGCGCATCGTCAGCAGCAGGAGGCCGAGCGCGGCGTAGAGGGTGAGGATGTCGCCGATCCAGAGCAGGAACCCGTGCGCCACGCCCAGGACGAACAGGCCCAGGCAGCGGCGGACCATGCGCGACTTGACCTTCTCGCCCCACGAGCGCATCTGCAGGGTGAAGGAGTAGCCGAACAGGAACGAGAAGATCACATAGAACTTGGTCAGCACCAGGGTGCCGACGACGAGGGCGACGGGGCCTTCGCTCATGGGCAGGGTGCCGATGCCGACGGCGTATCCGGGGTCGGCGAAGAAGCCGATGTTGGCGATCAGGATGCCGCCCAGCGCGAAGCCCCGCACGGCGTCGATCTCGTGGATGCGCCTGGACGCCGGCGCTGCGGTCTGGGTCATGCCCTCGATGCTAGGAACGTGGTGTACGGCGCACATCGGACTTCGGACGGGGGTTCCGCGACCAAAGTCGACGGCGGCGGCGATGGCCCGTGCGGTAGGCGAGGCGGGCCGGGCGGGACGAGACGACGGGCGGGACGGGCCGGACGGGCCAGGCCGGACGGGCCAGGCCGGACGGGCCAGGCCGGACGGGCCGGGCGAGGCGACGGGCGGGACGGGCCGGACGAGGCGACCGCCCGGGTTCAGGTGTCGGTGGAGACGACCACGCGGCGGTTCTTCGCCCGGTCCTCCTCGGTGGCGTTCGGCCGGACCGGCCGGCTCTCGCCGTACCCGGTGACCTTCAGCCGCGAGCGGTCCAGCCCTCCCCTGGTCGTCAGCCAGTCCAGGACCGCCTGCGCGCGGTCCCGGGACAGGGCGAGGTTGTAGGCGTCCTGTCCCTGGGAGTCGGTGTGGCCGTCGACGCGGACGATCGCGTCCGGGGCGGCCTTCCGGGCGATCTGCCGGGCGATGCGTTCCAGCTCCGCCGCGGCGGCCGGTTTGACGGCGGCGCTGTCGAAGTCGAACAGGACGTCCGCGTCGAGGCTGAAGGCGATCGTGTCCTCGCCCTCCAGAACCTCGCTCTCCCCGACCTCGTACGCCTTCAGCTCAGCCGCACGGATCTCCACGGCCCTCACCTCCACCGCGGGCACCTCCACCGCCGGTACCTCCACCGCCGGAATGCACTCCCTCCGGTCGTTGCACGTGTAGGGGCGGATGATGTACGGCCTGATGATGAAAGGGCGGATGATGAAGGGCCGGATGATGTACGGCCGGATCACATACGGGACGAGTCCTCTGCCCTCCGGCTCGACCTGGCACACCTCGGGCGTGGAGACGCCTTCGGCGTGGACCGCCTCGGTGCTGACGGCCTCGGCGCGTACCGGGTCGAGCTCGATGCCGCCCGCGTTCACGCCCGGGATCTCCACCGCGGGGATCTCCACGGCCGGGATCGTCACCGGCGGGATGCTCGCCGCGCCCAGGCAACCGCCGGGAGCGGGCTTGATCTCGGTGCACTGGGCGGGGACCCGCTGAGCGGGGATGTCCACCCCGGGAATGGTGACCGCCGGTATCCTCTCCCCGCCGATCTCGGCCTCGGGGATGTGGACCGGGTCGGCGTGCACGGCCGGGATCTCCACCGCGGGTATGAGCTCGCCGTGGAGGCAGCCGGTCGGCTCGACTGCGGGCTGCGGCGAGGCGGTCCCCTGCTCCGTGGACGCGGGAGAGGAGTCGGCGGCCGGCGGGGTGGGGGACGAGACCACGCGGGACCGGCGCTCCTGGCCGCTGCCGTCGCCGTTCCCGGCCCCGATGCCGGTCCCGCCTCCGGCCGGCGACGTGCCGCAGGCCGCCAGCGTGGCCGCGAGCAGAGCGGAGACGACGGCGACTGCTGCTCTCATGGAGGGCCTCTCCCTTGTGCGTCGACGAGACCGGCATCAGGCTGCGGATCTCCGTGGATGCCCCCGTCCGGAACGGTAGCCCAGAGGGATCTCGCGGAATACATCCGCCGGGTTGAAACCCGGCTCCACCTTCCGCGGTAGCGCCCCTCCACCTGTCGCGGTAGACGGCGTTGCCGGCGTCCCCGCCCTCGCCGAGCACACGACGCGCCAGGCCGGGTGCGTCGCCTTACGACTGTCCGCCATCGAGTCCCCACCGGCGCCGAGGAGGGGACGGGACGGGAGGCGGCGGGACGCGGGGTGGCGGTGGGGCGGTCGCTGCGGATCCCGTCCGGTGACGTCACGTGGTTCCATCTCCAGGGAGGCATCGGCGCCTCTCCCATCCGCCGACGCAGACGAGGATCCCGATCATGAACGACTCCGCGACCACCGTCCCGTACCGCTCCCGCGTACGGGGCTGCCTGCTCGGCGGCGCCGTCGGCGACGCGCTCGGCAACCCCGTCGAGTTCATGTCGCTGGCCGAGATCCGTGCGCGGTTCGGCCCGGCCGGGCTCACCGGCATGGTCGAGACCGAGATCACCGACGACACCCAGATGACCCTGTTCACCGCCGAGGGCCTGATCCGCGCCCGGCTGCACGGCGGCGACCCGCTGGCGGGCGTGCACGGCGCCTACCTGCGCTGGCTCGACACCCAGGACCACGCGGCCCCGCGCCCCGAGGACGGCGGCTTCCGCACCGGCTGGCTGCGCACCGAGCGGTGGCTGTACGCCCGGCGCGCCCCCGGCAACGCCTGCCTGTCCGGCCTGCGCTCCGGGATCACCCCTCCCCCGCCGGAGACGCCCCTCGGGCACGGACCCGTCAACCCCGGTTCCAAGGGCTGCGGCACCGTGATGCGCTCGGCCCCCTTCGGCCTCGTCCGCGCCTCCCCCACCTTCTCCGCCTCCTCCTCCGCCTCCTCCTCCGTCGCGGCCGATCCGGTCGCCCTGGCCACCGCCGCCGCCCGCATCACCCACGGCCACCCCACCGCCGCGATCGCCTCCGGCGCCCTGGCCCACCTCATCGGCCGGCTCGTCGACGGGGAACCGCTGCCCGCGGCCGTCGACTCGACCGACCGGATGCTGTCCGCCCTGGACGGGCACGGGCCCGAGCACCATGAGACCCGCGAGGCTCTGCGCGCGGCCCGGCGGCTGGCGGAGGCGGGCGGCCCCGCGCCGGAGAGGGTGGAGACCCTGGGCGGAGCCTGGATCGCCGAGGAGGCGCTGGCCATCGCCGTCTACTGCGCCCTCGTCGAGCCGGACCCGCGCCGGGCCCTGCTGCTGTCGGTCAACCACTCGGGCGACGCCGACTCCACCGGCGCCGTCTGCGGCAACATCGTCGGCGCGGCGTACGGCGAGGCCGCGCTGCCCGCCGACTGGGCCGCGGCCGTCGAGGGCCGCGACGCCGTCCTGCGGATCGCCGACGACCTCGTCGCCGCCTTCGGCGGTCCGGCCCGGGATCTCGCCGCCCGTTACCCCGCGGACCGGTGAACCGGCCGGTCCGGCAGAGGTGATCGGCACAGAGGGCGAGGTAACCCTACGCTTATGTGAACGCTGCAGATCATCGTCGGATACGCTTCACCCCTGATTTGCGGAGTGCCGGCCGTACGTCCCCCCGTTCGAAGGCGGTTTCTGCCCATGGCATCTCAGGTGACGCGGTTGTACCAGGCGGTGCTGCGTGACCGGGAGCCGCCGATCTCGATCCGGTTGCGCCGCACCTTCTCCGAGTGGACCGAGGCCAAGGGCTTCCCTCCGGCGAGCGCGGCCCGGGCCCGGACCGAGCACGAGACCGGTGGGGCCCGCCTGGTCATGGAGCGCCGGGGCGGCGGCTGCGGGCGCTACACGCTCGACGAGCCGCTCCCGGACGGGACCCTGCGCACGCAGGTGACCTACGCCGAGTCCGTGCCGGGCATGACCGGGTGGGTCGTCGTCACCGTGGAGCAGCACGGCGGCCGGGAGCCGGAGGCGGTCACCGCCCCCGGCTTCCTCCCGGCGTACCTGCGCACCGCCCGGATCACCGACGGCGCCGTGCACGTCGAGGACGCCCCGGTGGTGCTCGACGAGACCGAGGTGGACCGGTTCGTCCGGACGCTGGCCGACCCCCGCCGCCGGGTCCCGGCCGTGGTCGTCTCCGTGGACGCCCAGCGGCCCGAGGCGGCCCGCGCCCGCGCCGACCACCTGGCCGCCGCCCTCACCGGGGCGGCCCTGGTGGCACGGCTGGCGGACCTGCGCAGCCAGGACCGGTTCAACGAGGTGCTGGGCGAGCGGCTCGGCGTGTACGGCGGCGGCGTCCGCACCTACGTCACGCCGTTCGACCCCGCCGGGGAGCGCTACCCCGAGCGGCACCTGACCATGGGCGGTCCCCGGCTCCGCGCCCAGGGCACCGCCGCCCTCGGCGTGGTCGTCGACGGGGCGCTCGGCAGGACCGCCCGCGCCGAGCTCCCCGGCGACGTCCGGCGGACGATGGGGGCCGTGCGCCGGGTCCTGTCCGGCACGGCCGAGCTGGGCTCGATCGCCGCCGCGGCGGCCCCGGTGCCCGCTCCGGTCGACCTCAGCCGCGAGGAGCTGCGGCGCGGGATGATGGCCCTGACCCGGCAGCTGGTGCCGCCCGCCACCTTGGAGACGGCCTCGGAGACGGCCTCGGCGCGGTCCGCCGCCGTACCGCCTTCCACCGTGCAGTCCGCCGTCGCGCGGTCGGCGGCCGCGGGTCCGGGCGCCCCCGGAACCGCCGCCCCGGGAACCCACCCGGCCGCCGGACAGGGCTCCTCCCCCGCCCCTTCTCCGGCGGCCGGGCCGGTCGGCGACGCTCCGGCGCTCGACGTGGCCGGTCTCGTCCGGGCGGTGGCGGACGCGGTGGTCAAGGAGCTGCGCGGTGAGCTGGAGAGTGCGCTGAACCTGGCCGCGTCGTCCGCCTCCCCCGATGACGAGCCGGGTCGGCTGCTCCGCGAGATCCGCGTTCTCGGCGCGCACGTGGCCGGGCTCCGCGACGTCGTCGCCGAGCGGTGGCGGGACGGCCTTCCCCCGGTGGCCGGGGAGGCGGGGGCACCGGCGGACACACCGGCGGAAACACGGGTGGAGGACGAGCCCGGGGCACGGACGCGGGCGGAAGGCGGGTCCGGGGCACCGGCGGAGACACGAGTGGAGGGCGAGGCCGAGCGTCTCCGCCGCGAGCACCTGTTCCTCCAGAAGGAGTACGCCGACTCCGCCGCAGAGGCCCGAAGGCTGGCCTGGCAGGTGCGACGGCTGGAGCGGATGCTGGCCGAGGCTGGCCACCCGGCCTACGGCGCGCCCCCCGAGGAGGACGTCTTCGAGCCGACCGGTCTGGTGGACGTGCTGGTCAGGGCCCGGGCGACGCTGCGGCACGTCTCGGTCGGCGACACCGACGGCCCGGCCGCCCGGCTGGACCTGGACCACCCGGCGCTCTGCCGCACCTGGGCGGCCAAGGCGTGGGACGCCCTGTGCGCGCTGGACGACTTCGCCGGGGCGCGCTCCTCAGGGGCGTTCTCCGGCGGGTTCTACGACTGGTGCGCCAACGGTGCGGACGGCCGCCGCACCATCCCCACCGGGATGCTGGCCATGCGCGAGTCCAGGAGCGTGACGGGCAGCGCCAAGTTCAGCGAGCCCCGGGTCTTCACCGTCCCGCAGGAGGTGCATCCGGCGGGGCGGCTCCTGATGGAGGCGCACGTGAAGCTGCGGCCCGTCGGTTACCCGGCGCCGCGGATGTACTTCCACGACGACTCCGGCGGCGCCAGCGGCAAGGTCTGGATCGGCTACCTCGGGGACCACCTCCCCAATACCCGAACCAACTGAGGCGCCCGGGACCCCGCCCGCGCACCCGCACGCACCGCCGCGGCACCCGCACGACCGCCGCGGCACCCGCACGACCGCAACCCGCGGGCCTGCGGACCCACAGGCCTGCAGGCTCGCGGACCCACAGGCCTGCAGGTCCGCGGGTCCACAGGCCCGCAGGCCCGCGGGTCTCGGGCTCGTGCCGTCAGCCGGTCGCCCGCAGGCCCGCGAGCACCAGTGAGCAGACCGCGCCGAAGGCGGTGTCGATCTCCGGGGCGGACCATTCGGCGGCGTAGAGCGGGTTGTGGAAGCGGCCGGTCGCGTCCAGCACCGCGCGCGCGGTGACTTGCGGATCGCACGGGGCGAACGCGCCCTGCGCGACGCCGTCGGCGATGATCAGGGCGATCTCGCCGAGCAGGGCGTCGATGTGCTCGCCGACCACGGTGTCGCTCTCACCGGCGAGCACGGTGTAGGTGGCGAAGAGCTCCGGGTCGTCGAGGGCCTTGCGCCGCTTGGCCTCGAACAGGGCCGCCAGCCAGCGGCGCAGCCGCTCGGGGGCCGGGGAGTCCTCGGCGGCGAGCTCGGCCAGTCCCGCGTGGTTGCGGTCGAGCCAGCGCCGGGTGACCGCGGCGCGCAGCGCCGCCTTGGTGGGGAAGTGCCGGTACACGCTGCCGTGGCTGACCCCGAGGGCCCTGGCCACGTCGACCACGGTGGCCTTGGCCGGGCCGTAGCGGCGCAGGACGCCCTCGGTGGCGGCCAGGATCTCCTCGGCGGTCAGTGCACCCGCGGCCATCGTGTCCTCTCAGCGCCGTCAGCTGTCCAGGTGGGCCATCAGCGCCTCCGGGTATCGGGTCCCGGCGACCGCGTCCTCGATCGCGGCCAGGTCGACGGCGTCGAGGGCGACGGCGTCGAGGGCGACGTCGACGGCTCCCAGGGCCTCGGCGAGGCGGTCGCGGCGGCGGGCGCCGACCAGGGGGACGATGTCCTCGCCGCGCGAGAGCACCCAGGCGATGGCGGCCTGCGCCACCGTAACACCCTTCTGCTCGGCGGTCGCGCGCAGGGCTTCGACCAGGGCGAGGTTGCGGTCGAGGTTCTCGCCGGAGAAGCGCGGGCTCAGGCCGCGGAAGTCGCCGGGGGCGAGGGCGCGGTCCCGGGTCCAGTGGCCGCCGAGCAGGCCGCGGGAGAGCACGCCGTACGCGGTGACGCCGATGCCGAGCTCCCGGCAGACGGGCAGGGTCTCCGCCTCGATGTCGCGGGAGAACAGGGAGTACTCGATCTGCAGGTCGGCGATGGGGGCCACGGCGGCGGCCCGCCGGATGGTCTCCGCGCCGACCTCGGACAGGCCGATGTGGCGCACGCGGCCGGCCTCGACCTCCTCGGCGATGGCGCCGACGGTCTCCTCGACGGGCACGGCCGGGTCGAGGCGGGAGAGGCGGTAGACGTCGACGTGGTCGGTGCCCAGCCGCTGCAGCGTGTAGGCCAGGAAGTTCTTCACCGCGGCGGGGCGGCCATCGTAGCCGTTCCAGCCGCCGCCGGCGTCGCGCAGGGCGCCGAACTTGACGCTGAGGACCGCCCGGTCGCGAGCGCCGGTCCCGGCGGTGCGCAGGGCCTCGCCGATGAGCAGCTCGTTGTGGCCCATCCCGTAGAAGTCGCCGGTGTCCAGCAGGGTGACGCCGGCGTCGAGGGCGGCGTGGATGGTGGCGACGGACTCGGTCCGGTCCGCCTCTCCGTAGAGGGCGGACATGCCCATGCAGCCGAGGCCGAGGGCGGAGACGACGGGACCGGAGGCGCCGAGGGTGCGGTCGTGCACGGTGTGCTCCTTGGAGATGGTCGGTACGGGATCCGCTTGCACGATCACTATGTACTATGGGATGACAGATTTCAATATTTGTCAGTCCATAGTGTGCTCCCCCTCCCTGTGTCGCAGAGCACCGCCCGGGGACGGCCTGAGGACTCACGCCCCGCCACCGGCCGCCGATGAGAAGAGGCATCAGCACTCGGCGTGCATGTCGTGCCCTCGGCGGGCCGCACGCCGGACATCACGGCTCACGGAGGAGCTCCCTCATGTATTCGCCCCACCCCGCGTCGCCCGGCACGAACGCCCGGCGCCGTACGGCCTCCCTGCTCGGCACGCTCGTGCTCGCCTCCGGGGCCGCGGCGGGCGTCGCCGCCCCCGCCCACGCCGCAGCCCCCGTCCTGTGCCCGGTGGGTTTCACCTCCCCGGTCGACCACGCCACCGGGACCGGTCCCCTGTCCCTGGCCACGGCCGACCTCAACGGTGACGGCCGCACCGACATCGTCACCGCCAACGCCAACGAGGACTCCGTCTCGGTCCTGCTGGGCGACGGCGACGGCACCTTCCAGCCGGCCGCCGACACCACCGTCGCACCGGGCCCGAGGCACGTCGTCACGCACGACTTCAACGCCGACGGCCACACCGACCTGGCCGTGACCGACGGATACGCCGCCCGCGTCCACACCCTGCTCGGCAACGGCGACGGCACCTTCGACCCGGCCGTCACCCTCACCCTGAGCGGTGCCACCTCCACGGACATCACCGCCGCCGACGTCAACGGCGACGGCCGCACCGACCTGGCCGTCGTGGTCCCCTCCACCGGCCTGTGGGTCATGCCCGGCAACGGCGACGGCACCTTCGGCCCGGCCGTCAACCACGCCTCGACCAGCACGCAGGCGGTCGTGACCGGCGACTTCGACACCGATGGCCGCATCGACCTCGCATTCGCCGTCGACGGCTCCATGGGCGGGAGCCGCTACGTCGGGGTACGGCGCGGCGTCGGCGACGGCGCCTTCCACCCCGTGGTCACCTATTACGCCGGGGGCGCGCAGTACCGGCACCTCACCATGGCCGACGTCGACGGCGACGGCACCACCGACCTGCTCGCGGCGTCGATCTACGGTGGGGTGTCGGTGCTGACCGGCGTCGGCGACGGCACCTTCCAGCCAGGGCCCGACCACGTCCTGGGAGCGCAGCCGGAGGACGTCCTGGCCGACGACGTCGACGGCGACGGCGACGCCGACCTCCTGGCGACGACGCGGCAGCCGGGCCCCTTCGATCCGGGCCACCTCCTGGTACTGCCGGGCAACGGCGACGGCACCTTCGCGAGCGCCGTCACCTACCACCCGGGAAACGCTCCCCAGCAGATCGTGACCGGTGACTTCGACGGCGACGGCCGCAAGGACGCGGCGATCGCGAACATCTCCGCCAACGCCGTGTCGGTGCTGATGGACGCCTGCGCCCCCACCGCCCCCACGACTCCGGTGCCGGCCACTCCCGCGCCGGCCCCGGCTCCCCCGGCGAAGCCCAAGCCCGCACCCAAGCCGAAGTCCGAGCCGGACGCGAAGGCGGCGGCGAAGGCGAAAGCAGCGGCGGCGGCGAAGGCCAAGGCGGCGGCAGCGGCGAAGGCGAAAGCGGCAGCGGCGGCGAAGGCCAAGGCGGCGCAACTGAAGCTGAAGAAGTTGAAGGCGCAGAAAGGCGCCGGGCGGGGCTGAGAGCGACGGGAGCCCGCCCACGCGCGGATGCGAGGGCGGCTCACCTGGCTCGGCGACATCCGGACGACGAGAAGGCCGAGGAGCGGGAGAAGTAAATAATCTTTGACATCATGTCCACCGTACTTTACCTTCATTGATGTCAGCTCTGTTTTACATGGGGCAAGGGTCCGCGCGGCGGGATACGTCTGCGGATCGGCGCCGGTGCTCAAGACCGGCTCTGTGAGCGGCCTGCTTCGCGTCCGTCCCGGACGGCTCCCGGCCCGCGACCCGGCCCCTCGACCTGGAGGGCACAGCATGGAGGGCGAGACCGCGGACGACGTGACGACGATGAAGGCGATGAAGGCGATGGTCCGGTACGCCTACTGCCCGCCCGACCGGCTCGAGCTCCGCGACGTCGGCAGACCGGTCGCCGGACCCGGCGACGTGCTCGTGCGGGTCCGCGCGGCGGGCATCGACCAGGGCACCTGGCAGCTCGTCACGGGCCTGCCGTACCTCATCCGCCTCGCGGGCTTCGGGCTGCTCCGGCCGAAGGTCCCCGTCCCGGGCCTGGACGTCGCGGGGACCGTCGAGGCGGTCGGCGAGCGCGTCACCCGGTTCCGGCCCGGCGACGAGGTGTTCGGCACCTGCGACGGCGCCCTCGCCGAGTACGCGTGCGCTCCGCAGGCCAGGCTCGCGCCCAAGCCCGCGAACCTCACGTTCGAGCAGGCCGCGGCGGTCCCGACCTCCGCCTTCGCCGCCCTCCAGGGGCTCCGCGACGCCGGCGGGATCCGCGCCGGGCAGCGGGTGCTGGTCATCGGGGCGGGCGGCGGCGTGGGGACGTTCGCGGTGCAGCTGGCCAGGACGTTCGGCGCGCACGTCACCGGCGTGTGCAGCACGGCCAAGACGGGCCTGGTCCGGTCCATCGGCGCGGACGAGGTCGTCGACCACACCCGCGAGGACGTCGCGGACGGGTCGCGCCGCTACGACCTCGTCCTCGACACCGGCGGGCACCGCTCGCTGTCGCGCCTCCGGCGGCTCCTCACCCCCCGGGGGACCCTCGTCATCGTCGGCTCCGGCGGGAGCGGCCGGGGAGGCGGCCGGTGGACGCAGGGCGCGGGCCGCCAGCTCCGGGCGGTGATGCTCTCGCCGTTCGTGGGCCAGAACCTGCGCGGACTGATGTCGACGGGGCGGGAGGAAGACCTCCGGCTGCTGGGAGAGCTCCTGGAGAGCGGGAAGATCACACCGGTCGTCGACCGGACGTACCCGCTGGGCGAACTCCCGGAGGCGCTCCTGCACCTGAGGAGCGGCCGCGCGGCCGGCAAGGTCGTCGTCGCCGTGTGAGGCGCGGACGAAGACCGGTCGGCGCGTAGGAACGGCGACAAGACCGGCCGACACGGAAACGGCCGACACGGAAACGATCGACGCGGAGGGACGGGCGCCTTCCCCGGTGCGGCGTCGGAACGACCGGATCCGGCGCCGTGAAGTGACCTGCACCACAGGGCCGAACCCTCACCCGGACCCGCGAGCCGCCGATCGGCAGGAGGAAGCCGACGCCGCAGGCGTCCGTCCACCCGGGACGGCGTACGGCGTCCCGTGAGGGACAGGACGAATGGAACGCCTCCCCCGACTCCTCCTCGGCGGCGGCCTGGCCGTCGCCCTCGCCTCCTCCACCACCGCGCCCCCGGCGGCCGCCGCCGTACCCGGTGGCGCACCCGCCACCGCACGGGCCGCCGCGCACACCACCGGACCGGTCGCCACGCGAGCCACCGCGCACACCGCGCACACCGCGCACACCGCCGGGCAGCTCTCCGCACGGGCCGGTGCGCCGGTCGCCGCCGCGCCGGTGCCGCCCGGTGTCCGGGGGCTGGACGTCAGCTCGCACCAGCCCGGCGTGTCCTGGCCCGCGGTGTACCGGGACGGAGCACGATTCGCCTACGTCAAGGCCACCGAGTCGACCACCTACCGCAACCCCCGCTACGCCGAGCAGTACCACGGGGCCCGGCAGGCCGGCCTGATCAGGGGCGCCTACCACTTCGCCCTGCCGCACAAGTCCGGCGGCGCCGCCCAGGCCGACTACTTCTTCCGCAACGGCGGCGGCTGGACCCCCGACGGCTGGACCCTGCCGGGCGTGCTCGACATCGAGTTCAACCCGTACCAGTCCTCCAACGGCCTGGACATGTGCTACGGCCTGTCCCCCGCCCGGATGGTGAGCTGGATCCGCGACTTCAGCGACCGCTACCTCGCCCTGGCCGGCCGGCGGCCCGCCGTCTACACCAACACCTACTGGTGGCAGACCTGCACCGGCGGCAGCGCCGCCTTCGGCGACCACCCGCTCTGGCTCGCCCGCTACGCCTCGGCCGTCGGGGCCCTCCCGGCGGGCTGGACGGCCCACGCGATCTGGCAGCACGCGGACTCCGGCGTCTTCCCCGGCGACCAGAACGTCTTCAACGGCACCTACGAGCAGCTGAAGCTGCTGGCCACCGGCCGGAGCACCCCGGCCCCGGTGAAGGCGCCCGTGAAGGCTCCCGTGAACGCGCTCCCCAAGGCCCCCGTGCAGGCGCCCGTGCGCAAGGCGGTCAGGGCCGCCACCCGCGTCTCCTCGCTGAACGCCGGTCCCGAGCCGGTCGGGAAGGGCCGGAAGCTCACGGTCTCCGGCACCCTGCGCCTGGCCGCCGGCACCCGGCGCGCCGTCGCCGGGCAGCGGGTCCTGATCAGGTTCCGGCCGCTCGGCTCCGCCGTCTGGCGGACGGCGGGCACCGCCGTGACCTCCTCCCACGGCACCTTCCGCCGGACGTTCCGGGCCGCCGGGGACGGCCACTGGCAGGCCGTCTACAACGGGGACGCGTCGCGTCTGGCCGCCCGGAGCGGCAGCGACCACGTCGACGTGCGCACCGGCCGGTGGTGGTGACCGGGACGGGCCCGGGGGCCCGTCAGCGCGTGCGGCGGCGGTAGGGGATCCACAGGCCCAGGCCGTAGACGCCGAGACCGAGCAGGACCATGAAGACGATCACCGGCCACTGGAGCCCTTCGGGCATGTGGAGCGCGAGGAACCAGCTCCGGTCCTCGGTCCCGTTGGCCTTGAGGAAGCCCGCCACGATGCCCTGCGGGAACAGCGGGATCGCGCCGACCGACCAGCAGAGGGCCGTGATGATCTGCTCGCGCTTCGGCAGGTCGTCGAACTTCGCCCAGCTCCCCGGCTTGGCCGCGGGCCGCTTGCCCGTCCGCATCGTGTGCAGCAGTTCGGGTCCCTGGGCGTGCAGCCGCCGCTGAGCGAGCAGCCCGAAGCCCCACAGGCACAGGCCGCCGGTCGCCACGCCGACGGCGACGCCCGCCCAGCCGTACAGCGCGGCCGCCACCGCCGCCGGGGCCCCGGTGAGCGCCACCAGGACCAGTACGGCGTAGGCCAGGCCGGTCATCGCGCCGTCGTCCTCGCTGGAGCGCAGCGGGTTGTTGCCCCGCCGGTGCGGGTCGATGCCGGGCACGAGCGCGTAGACCGCGATCAGCGGCACGATCCCGGCGGCGCCGCCGAGCAGCGCGGCGGTGAGCGCGAGCACCATGGGCCAGGGCCCGCCGGTCACGGAGGTGAGGCCCAGGGCCAGCGCGGCGGCCACCGGCCCGACGACCAGCAACCAGGCCAGCTGCCTGCCCCGCACGTCGGCCGCGCCCGGGGAGAGCAGGGTCAGCCAGAGCGCGGTGCCGTCGACGCCGTAGAGGTTGGCCGACATCGCGGCGGCCATGACGATGAAGATCGGCCCGGCCCAGGGCAGCATGGCGGTCCAGCCCAGGACCAGCGGGGCCGCGGCGAAGAAGACGCCGTAGGCGACGGCGAAGGTCAGCTGGTGGGTCCGGACCAGGTCACGCGACCAGGTCCGCAGTTCCTTGGCCACCACGGCGCCCGTCGCGGTGGCGGCGGTCATCGGGCGCCGGCCCCGGGCGGACGCCTTGACCGAACCCGCGCGCCGGGCCAGCAGCGCGGCCCAGGCGGCCAGCAGCAGCGCGACGAGCGCCGCGAGCGCGCCCAGTGCGAGGCCCGCGCGGCCCCAGGCCCCGGTTCCGGCGGCCTCGACCGCGGCCAGCCCCCAGCCGGACGGCAGGTAGCGCACCGCCGCGGACGCCCCGGCCGGGATCCCGCCCGTCTGTCCCAGCGCGACCGCGAAGACCCAGCCCTGGCCGAGCGCCGCCAGGATCGCGCCGTTGACCAGGCCGGCGCCGACCGCGCCCGCGCGCGAGCGCAGGGCCAGGCCCATCACGGCGACCGCCACCCGCGACAGCAGGACGAATACCGCCAGTTGCAGGAGCATCGCGGGCAGCGCGACCGGCACGGCCGCCGGGCCCTGCCGTACCCCGAAGACGACCAGCCCGGACAGGGCCAGCAGGCTGATCGCGGGCGCGACCCCGACGAAGGCGGAGACCAGCAGGCCCGTCGCCAGGCGGCGCGGCGGGAGACCGAGCGAGGTGAAGTACTCGGGGCGGAGCGTCTCGTCGCCGCCTCCGGCGAAGACCGGACCGAAGATCCAGCCGAGCATCCAGACCGCGTAGGCCGCGGCGAGCAGGTCCCCGCTCTGGAACGCGGCGTACAGCGTGCCGCCCGCCAGGACGAGCCCGAGCACTCCGCCCATCACGATGGAACCGGCCTTCTGCCCGCTCATCGAGTTGCGCAGCACGGCCAGCTTCATCGCGGCCATGGTCCGGGGAACGGTCAGCGCGACAGCCACGACAGCCCCCTCGACCCGGTGTCGGACGCGCCGACGAGCCCGACGAAGGTGTCCTCCAGGGAGCGGTCGCCCCGGACCTGCTCCAGCGGCCCGGCGGCGGCGACCCTGCCCTGGTCGATCACCGCGACGTGGTCGCAGAGCTGCTCGACCAGGGCCATGACGTGGCTGGACAGCACGATGGACCCGCCTCCCGCGACGAACCCCCGCAGGATGGTCTTGATCGTGGCCGCCGAGACGGGGTCGACGGCCTCGAAGGGCTCGTCCAGCACGAGCAGTCGCGGGGCGTGCAGCAGTGCCGCCGCCAGCCCGATCTTCTTGCGCATGCCCGTGGAGTACTCGATCACCAGGGTCTTCTCGGCCCGGTCGAGTTCCAGCACCGACAGCAGTTCCTGCGCGCGGGCGGCGACGACGTCCTTGGCCAGTCCCCGCAGCAGGCCGAGATAGGTGAGCACCTCCCGGCCGGTCAGCCGCTCCGGCATCGCCAGGCCGTCGGGCAGTACGCCGACCATCGACAGGGCGCGGGAGGGGTCGGACCAGACGTCCGCGCCGAAGATCCGGGCGCTGCCGCCGTCGGGGCGGAGCAGGCCGGTGGCCATGGACAGCGTGGTGGTCTTGCCGGCGCCGTTCTGGCCGACCAGCCCGTAGAAGGAACCCGGCGGGACGGTCAGGTCGACGTGGTCGGCGGCGACCTTCTCGCCGAAGGTCTTGGTCAGGCCGACGATCTCTAGCGCTGGAGTCATGGGGGTCTCTCGTGTCACTGGCGGGGAGGGGCCGGGAAAAGGTTTTCATCCGGCGGCCGGGAAATTCGATCATGAGAACGACGCGCTGTCCAGTGCTCCCGTACATCACCGCCGGATGCGGGGGCCGCCTCTGTTTCCGCGGTGGACCGGCGACCGCCGACGGACCCCGACCGCCGCCCCGGCCTTGGGCCTCAGAGCCACCGCTCCTGGGTCCTGGGTCCTGGGTCCTGGTGACCAGTGACCGGTGACCGGCGACCGGCGACCGGCGACCGGCGACCGGCGACCGGCGACCGGCGACCGGCGACCGGCGACCGGCGACCGGCGACCGGCGACCGGCGACCGGTGACCGGCGACCGGAATATTTTCCGGACCATCACCGAACCGGCCGGAAAACCCCACCTCAGCGGGGCTCCGCGCCGTGGAGAAACATCTCCGCCCTCTCTGCCCGGACCTTCTACACGAAGACGTTTCCGCAGGTCAGAGCAAATATGAATGTACATTTCACGTTTGCCAGACCCGAATGCCCTGGCTGAAGATGAACCCATCACCGCCGAGCCCCCGTCCGGGGTCTCTTCGGCGTGCCCGCAGCCCGCCCGAACCGTCCGCGCTCCGCCCCGAGGAGGGGATCATGATCCATGCCCGAGGACTCACCCGGAAATTCGAAGTCAAGCGGGAGACCGTCGACGCCGTGCGCGGCATCGACCTCGACGTGGAGGCCGGTCGGCTCGTCGCCGTCCTCGGCCCGAACGGGGCCGGGAAGTCCACCACCCTGCGCATGCTGACCACCCTGCTGCCGCCCACGTCGGGGACCGCCACAGTGGCGGGCCGCGACGTCGTGGCGGACCCCGCCGGGGTGCGCGCCCGCATCGGCTACGTCGGGCAGAAGAACGGCGCCGGCGAGAACTTCCGCGTCCGCGACGAACTGGTGACCCAGGGCCGCTGCTACGGCCTCACCCGCGCCGAGGCCGACCGGCGGGCCGACGAGGTGCTCGACCGCCTGGAGCTCCGGCCGCTGGCCGCGCGCAGGCCCGGCACGCTCTCCGGCGGGCAGCGCCGCCGCCTCGACATCGCCCTGGGACTCGTCCACCGGCCCGGCCTGCTGTTCCTGGACGAGCCGACGACCGGGCTGGACCCGCAGAGCCGCGCCGACGTCTGGGAGCACATCCTGCGGCTGCGCGCGGAGTACGGCACGACGATCCTGCTGACCACCCACTACCTGGAGGAGGCCGACACCATGGCCGAGCGGGTGGTGGTCATCGACCACGGCCGGATCATCGCCGACGGGACCGCCGCCCGGCTCAAGAACGACCTGGCAGGCGACCAGGTCACGGTCACCGTCCACGACGCCGCCGACACCGCGCGGGCGGCCGCCGTCGCCGGGCGGATCGCCGCGCCGGACGGGGTGAGCGCCGAGGGGGTGACCGTGCGGCTCCGGGTGCCCCGCGCGGACACCGCCCTGCCGGAGTATCTGCGGGCCCTGGAGGCGGCCGGGGTGAAGGCCGCCACCGCCGTGGCCTCCCGCCCCACGCTGGACGACGTGTTCCTCGCCCTCACCGGCCGCACGCTGCGGGAGGGCGACGGCGAGGGCGCCGCCGCGTGAGCCTTCCGACCCCACGGCCCGCCGCCCGCGGCGACGCCCGGCGCCCGCTCCCGCCCGGGAGACCGGGCCCCGCTCAGGAGACCCGACCCCCGTTCCCGCTCCCACCCGGAGAACACGGCGGCCGCTCCCGCTCCCGCTCAGGAGACCCGACCCCCGCTCCCGCTCCCGCTCAGGAGACCCGACCGCCGCTCCCACCCGGAGAACACCGCGGCCGCTCCCACCCCTCAGGAAAGGCCTGACATGGACCTGCGATTCGCCCGTGACACCGCGACCGTCTTCTCCCGGGAGTTCGCGCCCGTGCCGCGCGAGCCCCTCGGCCTGCTGTTCACCATGGGCCAGCCCCTCCTCTTCCTCTTCCTGTTCGGCCCGTTGCTGGCGGGCACGCCGGGGTTCGGCGGGGCGGGCGGGGGTTCCCCGTGGCAGTGGTTCGTGCCCGGCATCCTGGTCATGATGTGCCTGTCCGGGCCGATGATGGCCGGGTACAACCTCCTGGTCGAGCTGATCGGCGGCTCGCTGGAGCGGATGATGGTCACTCCGCTGAACCGGACGGCGATGCTGGTCGGCCGGACCCTGAAGGAGTTCGCGATCCTGCTGGCGCAGGCCCTGCTGATCATCGCCCTGGCGGTGCCGCTGGGTTTCCGGCCCCACTTCGCCGGGGTGCTGGCCGGGCTGGTGCTGCTGGCCGTGTTCGGGATCGGGCTGGGTGCGCTCTCGTTCGCGCTGGCGATCGCCTCCCAGCCCGGCGGCGAGCTGTTCTACGGGGTCACCCAGCTGGTGATGTTCCCGCTCCTACTGCTGTCGGGCATGCTGCTGCCGATGGACTTCGGCCCGGCGTGGCTGCAGGTCGCCGCCGCGTTCAACCCCGTCACCTACATCGTGGAGGCCGAGCGGGCGCTGTTCTCCGGCCGGTTCACCGACGCGCCGGTGCTGTACGGCGCGCTCTCGGCCTGCGCCGTCGCCGCCGCGGGCCTGGCACTGGGCACCCGGTCGATGAGGCGCGGCGTCTGATCCCACGGCGTCTGGTCTCGCCCGCCGTACCGGGTCCCGGCGCGATGCCGGGACCCGCCAGGATCTCGGTCCCTCCGCCGGAGCGCGTCGACCGCGGGCTCGGGGTACGGCGGGCGTCAGGACCGCGGCCGACACCAGGTGGCACGGCGGGCGTCAGGACCGCGGCCGACACCAGGTGGCACGGCGGGCGTCAGGACCGCGGCCGGCTCCGGGGCGGCCGCCTGAGCTCGAGGTCCTCCAGGAGCGCCTCCGTGGCGGCGGCGACGGCGGCCACCGCGCGCTCGAACGCCTCGGCGTTGCGCGCGGACGGGGAGCGGAACCCGGAGATCTTGCGGACGTACTGGAGGGCGGCGGCGTGCACGTCCTCACCGGTCACGTCGCTGGCGTAGGGCTCCCGAAGGGTCTTGATGCTCCGGCACATGACAGGACCTCATTTCATCCATGCCCGGCGCCCATGCCTCCCGGTGGTCAGTACCGCTCCCGCGGAGCGGCCACCGGGAAGGATCGGCGCCGGGAACCGGTCAGGCTCCGACGAGGGTGGCCGGGTCGACCCGGTCGACCACGTGCAGCGCCCAGCGCATCCGCTCGCGGTAGGTCTCCGGATGGTCTCCGGCCTCCTGCGCCACGCAGGCCACGCAGTCGGCGATGTCGTGCCGGCAGACCCGCAGCCGGTCCTCGATCGCGGCGCGCACCTGCTCCGGCGAGGGATCGTCCGAAGCCTGCAGCGTGGAGGCGAACAGGACGTCGGCCAGGTCGGACATGCTCATCGTGGTGGCGGGCATCGTGTGCCTCTCTCCCCGGAGGCCGCGGGACCCGGTGGGATCGCGCGGACTCCTCGAATCGTCCAGCTTGGGCTCACACCACCAGCATGCCCCCCGCCACCGACATTTTCCGGCGGCCGCGACCCCGGTCACCTGAACCCGAAGACCCCCGCCTCCTCCAGGACCATCCCGGCCAGAGCCCCGGCGGCGTCGACCCGGCCGAGCGACTTGGCCGCCTTCGACATGTCGGCGCGCAGCCGCGGGTCCGTCAGGAGGGCGTCGAGCTCGGCGAGCAGCCGCTCCGGCTCGGGACCGTTCTCCAGGAGCGCCCGGGCCGCTCCGGACTCCGCCAGGTAGCGGGCGTTCTGGCGCTGCTCGTCCCCGGCGGAGGGCACCAGGGGGACGAGCACGGACGGCTTGCCCACCGCGGTCAGCTCGGCGACGGCGCCGGCCCCGCTGCGGGAGACCACGACGTCGGCCGCGGCCAGCACGTCGGCCAGTTCCTCGCCGACGTAGGGGACGGGGCGGTAACGCTCCCGCAGGTGCTCGGGAAGGCCCTCGGCGGTCCGGGTGAGCTGGTCGATCCAGCCGGGGCCGCACTGGTGGAGCACCTGCGCCCGCTCCAGCAGCGAGGGCAGGATCTCCTCGATCAGCGTGTTGATCTGGCGGCTGCCCTGCGCCCCTCCGGTGACGTACACCAGGGGCACCTCCGGCGAGAAGCCGAAGTGCCAGCGGCCGGACGGGGCGTTCCCGCGCAGCAGGTGGGGCCGGACCGGGTTGCCGGTGACGGCCGCCCGCTCCCGGGCCGGAGCGGGCAGGTGCTCCACCGACGAGGGGTGGGTGAGCGCGATCCGGGTGGCGAAGCGCGCCAGGATGCGGTTGGCCAGGCCGAGCGCGGTGATCTGCTCGTGCATCACGAGCGGACGGCGGAGCATCCGGGAGGCCAGTCCCAGCGGCACGCAGACGTACCCGCCCGTGGACAGCACCACGTCCGGCCGGTAGCGGGCGGCGATGCCGAAGGCCTGGAGGATCCCCACCGGGATGCGGAACATGTCGGCGAGGTTGGCCAGCAGTTCCCTGGGGTTCGGCGAACGCCGCAGCTTCCCCGTCTTGATCGCGCGGAAGGGGATGCCGTTCTCGGCCGCGATGCGGGCCTCCAGGCCGCTCGCCGTACCCACCCAGAGCACGTCCAGGTCGTACCCGTGCGCTGCGGCCTGCTCGCGGACGGTGGCGACGGTGGTCAGCGCGGGGTAGGTGTGACCGCCGGTCCCGCCTCCGGTGACGAGCATGCGCAGGGGCTGGCGGCTTCCGGCATTCATGCGTGCGTTTCCTCCACAGATGGCGATCGTCGGGCTCCCGGCCGCGGCCGGGGTGCCGGGCGGCCTCGGGCACGCTACCGGGAGTCCCGATAAAGATCCAATTGCACCGAGTCCGGCCATCCCCCGCCGAATCGGGAAGCCAAGGTAGAAGTATGCCGCAATCGGGTACAAACCCGCACGAAAGCCATATTTCACGTAAATGGCTGCGCAAGGGAATTCACCGTTCCAGCGGGACCTCGGAAGAAGCACCGCCCACGAGGAGGGAAGCACCATGCAGACCAAGCAGTGGAACGTAGAGATCACCATCGTCGAGGACGACAACGACCGGGTCACCTCGGCCCAGGCCGTGCTGGACATCCCCGACGGCCGCAGGTACGAGAGCGTCGAGTACGCCCGGCGCAACCCGACCGACCGCCCGGTGCCGGACATCGGCGACGAACTGGCCGCCGGCCGCGTGCTGGCCGACCTGTCCGGCAGGCTGATGGGCGACGCGGCGGCCGATGTGATGGAGGAGGCCGAACTCAGGAGGAGGTGAGGACGGCCTCGGATCCCCGGTTCCCCGGTCGGACCGCCGACCGGACGGCTCCGATTCCGGGCATCCCGGACTCCAGGGCCTCCCGGAGGGCGCGGCCCGGACGACCGTCCGGGCCGCGCCCTCCGTTCGGGTCCGGGACCCGCGGCCCGGTCGGGAGCCGCCCGGTCGGCGGTCCGGCCGGGCGCCCCGCGCCTGCGGCGGGTCGTCAGTCCCGGGACATCAGCCTGACGAACTCCTCGAAGGAGAACCGCCCGTCGCCGTCGGAGTCGGCGTCGCGGTTCAGCGAGCCGATCGCCTCCGCGGGGAGGTCCGGGAAGCGCCCGGCGAGCTCCCCTTCCGTGATGAAACCGTCGCCATCGGTGTCGATGGCGGAGAACTCGCTCCTGAGCTCGGTCAACCGCTCCGCCGACATGCTGTCCCGCCTTTTCCTCGCGTCCGTTCCGGCTGACAACCTACGCGAGTCCCCGCCGGGCGAGAAGGCGGGCTCCCGTCCGGAAGCCGCGGTCCCCCCTGCGACTCCGGACGGTGGCGGTGAGCGGAAGGCTTCTCTCGACGTGTTGTGCATTGCACAACGCCGTGCCGCGAATGTGGTACCACGTGCACGGGCCCTCTACCGTGTCCACCGTGTTCGACGTGCTCATCACGGGCGGCCGGGTGGTGGACGGCACCGGCGCCCCGCCGTACCCCGCCGACGTCGGCGTCCGCGACGGCCGGATCGAGGCGGTCGGCGACCTGTCCTCCGGGGGCGCCCGTCCCGCCGCGGCCACGGTCGACGCCGCCGGGCGGCTGGTGGTCCCCGGCTTCATCGACGCCCACGTCCACGGCGACGCGACCGTGCTCGACCCCGGTGTGCAGCTGGCGGCGCTCCGGCAGGGCGTCACGACGTTCGTGCTCGGGCAGGACGGCCTCTCCTTCGCCCCCTCCGATCCCGAGACGCTGCGCTTCGTCACCCGCTACTTCGCCGCGATCAACGGTGCTCATCCGGCACTGGACGGCGGGCCGGTGAGCGTGGCGGACCTGCTGTCCACCTACGACCGCGCGACCGCCCTCAACACCGTCTACCTCGTCCCGCACGGGACCGTCCGCCACGCGGCCTCCGGCGATCCGGCGGCGATGCTCCGCCTGGTGGAGCAGGGGCTGGAGGACGGGGCCGCGGGCCTGTCCAGCGGCCTGGAGTACGTCCCCGGACGGTACGGCGACGCCGCCGAGCTCGCCGCGCTGTGCGCGCCCGTCGCCCGGGCCGGTCTGCCCTACGTGACCCACATGCGGGGATACGAGGAGGCCGCCGCCACGGGCATGGCCGAGGCGCGGGCGATCGCCGAGCGGGCCGGGGTCGCGCTGCACGTCTCCCACTACCACGGTCCGGGCGAACGGCTCGCCGGGATGGTCGACCGCGCCCTCGCTGCGGGCCTGGACGTGACCTTCGACAGCTATCCCTACCTCAGCGGGTTCAGCATCCTGGCGATGGTCGCCCTCCCCCGCGACCTCGACGGCCCCGCCTCCCTCGGCCCCGGCCGCGGGGCGCCCGGCGGGACCGGGGACGGGACCGCCCGCCCCGACCTGGACCGCACGGTGGCGCTCCTGCACGATCCCGCGGTACGGCGCCGCCTGGCCCGTGAAACCGATCCCACGCTCTGGCGGCGCGCCGTGCTCGCGCACGTCCCCTCCGCCGAGTTCGCCTGGACCGAGGGCAGGACCCTGGCCGAGGCCGCGGCCGAAGCCGGGCGCGGACCGGCCGACTTCTGCGCGGACCTGCTGGTCGCGACCGGGCTGGCCGCCAGCTGCGTGTTCGCCCAGCCGCCCGGCAACGACGACGCCTCCCTGCGGCTGCTGCTGCGCCACCCCGCCCACCTGGGCGGCTCCGACGCCATCCACATCGGCGGCCACCCTCATCCCCGGGCCTTCGGCGCCTTCGCCCGCTTCCTCGGCCGGCACGTCCGCGAGCTCGGCGACTGGACCTGGGAGGAGGCGGTCGCGCACCTGTCCACCGGTCCGGCCCGCCGGTTCCGGCTGCCGGACCGGGGGGCGATCCGCCCCGGCATGGCCGCGGACCTCGTGGTGGTCGATCCGGGGAAGGCGGCCGACACCGCCGATTACTCCCGGCCGCGCACCCTCGCCGAGGGGATCGACGACGTTCTGGTCGGCGGCGTGCCGGTGCTGGCGGGCGGTGCCCTCACCGGGGCCCGCCCCGGCCGCCCGCTGAGGCCGCGGTGAACGCCCCCGGCCCCGGCCCTGGCCCCGGTCGGAGCCACGACCACGACCAGGCACGGGTGCAGGCGCAGGTCCAGGCGCAGGCGCAGACTCCCGGCCGGGACCGCGACCCCGACCGGAGTCCCGGCGCGGACCCGGCCCAGAGCAGGACGGGCGGCGGAGAGCGCAACCAGTCGGCCTCGCTCCGGCGGGCGCTCGCCGTACTGGAGTACGTGCGCGACCACGCGGGCGCGGGCCAGGGCCTGTCGCTGTCGCGGCTGGCGGAGGCGCTCGGCCTGTCCAAGAGCACCGTGCTGCGCCTGACCGTCCCGCTGCTGGAGGCCGGACTCCTGGAACGCGACCGCAGGAGCGGGGCCTACCGGCTGGGCCACGGCACGCTCCGCCTCGGCCAGGCCTACCTGTCCACGCTCGACCTGAGGACCGTGGCCGCGGAGGAGACGCGCCGGCTGATGCTCCAGGTCCGCGAGACCGTCCACCTGGTCGTCCACGACCCGCCGTACGTCGTCTACATCGACAAGGTGGAGAACGAGGCGACGGTCCGGATGGCCTCCCGGATCGGCAGCCGGAGCCCGCTCTACTGCACCGCGGTCGGCAAGGCGATCCTCGCCTGGCAGCCGGAGGATGCCGTCGAACGGGTCGTGGCCGCCGGGCTGCCCGCCCTGACCCGCCACACGATCACCGACCCCGACCGGCTCCGCGGTGAGCTGGCCCGGATCCGGCAGCGCGGCTACGCGGTCGACGACCGGGAGAACGAGCCCGAGGTCCGCTGCGTGGCCGCGCCGATCTTCAACCACGACGACAGCGCGGTCTCCGCCGTCTCCGTCTCCGGGCTGACCTCGCGGATCACCGCCGCGCGGGTGCGTGACCTGGGGCCGATGGTGGCGCGGGCCGCCCTGCTGATCTCCAGAAAGCTGGGAGCCCCCCGATGACCGACCTGGTGACCCTCGGCGAGACCATGGCCCTGTTCACCGCCCGCCGTACCGGCCTGCTCCGGCACGCCCGCGACTTCGACCTCGGCGTGGGCGGCGCCGAGTCGAACGCGGCGATCGGCGTCACCCGGCTGGGCCTGCGGGCGGCCTGGATCGGCCGGGTGGGCGCCGACGAGTTCGGCGAGCTGGTCCGCTCCACCCTGGCCGGGGAGCACGTCGACGTCTCCCGGACGGTGGTCGACCCGGACGCGCCCACCGGTCTGATGGTCAAGGGGCGGCGCACCTCCGAGGCGGTGGACGTGCGTTACTACCGGGCGGCGAGTGCGGGTTCCCGGCTCTGCCCGGACGATCTCGATCCGGAGCTGATCCGCTCGGCCCGCGTCCTGCACGTCACGGGGATCACCCCCGCCCTCTCGGCATCGGCCCGCGAGGCGGTTCGGGCCGCGGTGGCGGAGGCGCGCGCGGCGGGGGTGCCCGTCTCGATGGACGTCAACTACCGCCGCGCCCTCTGGCCGCCGGATCAGGCCGCCGCCATGCTGCGCGAGACCGTCGAGGCCGCCGACGTGCTGTTCGCCACCGAGGCCGAGGCCCGCCTGTTCGTCGGCGGGCAGGGCGCCCCGGGCGGGGACCCCGCCGAGCCGGCCCGGGCCCTCGCCGCGCTGGGACCGCGCCACGTGCTCGTCAAGCTCGGCGCCCGCGGCGCACTGGAGCTCTCCGACGGAGAGGTACGGCGCGCCGAGCCGTACCGGGTCACCGAGCTCGACCCCGTGGGGGCCGGTGACGCCTTCGCCGCGGGATGGCTGGCCGACTGGCTGGGCGGGGCCTCCCCCGAACGGCGCCTGGCCACCGCCTGCGCCGCCGGGGCGTGCGCGGTGACCGCGCAGGGCGACTGGGAGAGCCTGCCCCGCCGCGCGGACCTGGAACTGCTCCGGCTGACCGGCACGGCGGGGACGGCCGACGCGGTCGACCGGTAGCCCCGCGACGCAGAAGGCCCCCGGGCGGTGTCACCGCTTCGGGGGCCTTCTGCGCGCGTGCGAACCGGCCGGAGCCGGGCCACGATCGCCTCGACGGCTAGTAGATCGGACGCGAGGAGGAGCGCAGCCGCTCCAGGGCCTCGGCCAGGATCTGCGCGCCGTCCTTGTCGCTGCGACGCTCCTTCACGTAGGCGAGGTGCGTCTTGTACGGCTCGTTACGAGGAGGAGCAGGCGGGTTGGCCTCGTCCTGACCTGCCGGGAGACCGCAGCGGGGGCAGTCCCAGAACTCCGGGACGGCCGCGTCGCTGGCGAAGCTGGGACGCGTCTCGTGCATGTTCGCGCACCAGAACGGGACCCTTACACGGGGAGCCGCCTCGCCACGCTCCGCCTCTCCCATCGGGCCGGCGCCGACACGGCTGCCACGGATCGCGTTGCCACTACCCACGGATGTACTCCTCGCTCGATGGCCCTCCCGCTCGGGATACGGGGAAGGGCTGTACCACTGTCATGCTTCCGGCAAGCCGAATCAGGGCTTCAGGAGCAGGCCCAGCGCGATGATGCACACGAACCAGACCACCCCGGTGATGATGGTGAGCCGGTCGAGGTTGCGCTCCACCACGGAGGAGCCACCGAACGACGACGAGAACCCGCCGCCGAACAGATCCGACAGACCGCCGCCCTTGCCCTTGTGGAGCAGCACGAGCAAGATCATCAGCATGCTCGACAGGATGAGGGCGATGGAGATTCCGATTGTCACCGTTGACCTGTTTCCTAATGTGCGCGACCCGCGTCCGGGCGCGATCCCTGTATGACGCCAGAGGCGTGACGATTCAAACCTGCTCTAAGAGGGTACGACCTGCTGTCAAGTCGTACCCTCCGAACGGCTCACTCAGCCGGATGTTTCCCCGAACCGGCAGATCCTGGCGAACTCGGCCGCGTCCAGACTCGCCCCGCCGACCAGGGCTCCGTCCACGTCGGGCTGGGCCATGATGCCGGCGATGTTGTCGGACTTGACCGATCCTCCGTAGAGGATGCGGACGGCCGCGGCCACCTCGCCGTCGTACAGCTCGGCGAGCCTGGACCGCAGTGCCCCGCAGACCTCCTGCGCGTCGGCCGGGGTCGCCACCTCACCGGTGCCGATGGCCCAGACCGGCTCGTAGGCCAGCACGATCGAGGCCGCCTGCTCGGCGGGGACCTTGCGCAGCGCCCCCTCGAGCTGGGCGACGCTGTGCGCCACGTGGCCTCCGGCCCGGCGGACCTCCAGGCCCTCCCCCACGCACAGGATCGGCGTGAGCGAGTGCCGGTAGACGGCCAGCACCTTGCCGTTGACCAGCTCGTCGTCCTCGCGGTGGTACTGCCGCCGCTCGGAGTGCCCGATCGTGACGAAGGTGCACCCCAGCCTGGCCAGCATCGCCCCGGAGATCTCCCCGGTGTAGGCGCCGCCGTCGTACGGCGACAGGTCCTGCGCGCCGTACAGGATCCGCAGCTTGTCGCCGTCCACCAGCGTCTGCACACTGCGCAGATCGGTGTACGGCGGCAGCACGGCGACGTCGGCCCGGTCGAAGTCCTTGTCGTTCAGCGCGAACGCCAGCTTCTGGACGGTGGCGATGGCCTCGAGGTGGTTGAGGTTCATCTTCCAGTTGCCGGCGATGAGAGGCTTGCGTCCTGCAGTCATCTGTCTCCCACCGCTCCTCGCCCGCTCCGCGGAGCGCTCGTCCCGTGCGGGGTGCCCCGCCGGCTGCCTCGGCCCACCCTCACGCCTCCAGCGCGGCGAGTCCGGGCAGGGTCTTGCCCTCCAGGTATTCGAGGCTGGCCCCGCCACCGGTGGAGATGTGCGAGAAGCCGTCCTCGGGCAGGCCCAGCCGGCGCACGGCCGCGGCGGAGTCGCCGCCGCCGACGACGGTGAAGGCCTCCGAGCCGATCAACGCCTCGGCGACCGCGCGGGTTCCCCCGGAGAACTCCTCGAACTCGAAGACGCCCATCGGGCCGTTCCAGAAGACGGTCCTGGCGTCGGCCAGCTTGGCGGCGAACAGCTCGCGGCTGCGCGGGCCGATGTCCAGCCCCTCCCGGTCGGCCGGGATCGCGGTGGCGTCGACCACCTCGTACTCGGCGTCCTCGGCGAAGTGGGTGGCGGCCAGCACGTCGACCGGGAGCACGAGCTCCACCCCGCGCTCGGCCGCCTCCTGGAGGAAGCCGCGCACCTTGTCGAGCTGGTCCTCCTGCAGCAGGGACCTGCCGACCTCGAAGCCCTGGGCCTTCAGGAAGGTGTAGGCCATGCCGCCGCCGACGATCAGGCGGTCGACCTTGGTCAGCAGGTTGGCGATGACGCCGAGCTTGTCGGAGACCTTGGCTCCGCCCAGCACCACGGCGTACGGCCGGGCCGGGTCCTCGGTCAGGCGCCGGAGCACGTCGACCTCGGCCGTGATCAGGCCGCCCGCCGCGTGCGGCAGGAGCCCGGGCACGTCGTAGACGCTGGCGTGCCTGCGGTGCACCGCGCCGAAGCCGTCGCCGACGTAGAGCTCGGCCAGATCGGCCAGCTTCCGGGCGAACTCCTCGCGCTGCGCGTCGTCCTTGGACTCCTCGCCCGGCTCGAAGCGCAGGTTCTCCAGCAGGGCCACCTGGCCGTCCTGCAGACCCTCCACGACACCTCGGGCCGACTCGCCGACCACGTCGGAGGCGAAGGCCACGTCGGCGCCGAGCAGCTCGCCCAGCCGCCGCGCGACCGGGGCCAGGGAGTACTTCGGGTTCGGTGAGCCCTTGGGGCGGCCCAGGTGGGCGCAGGCCACGACCTTGGCGCCCCGGCCGGCGAGGTCGCGGATCGTGGGCAGCGAGGCGCGGATGCGGCCGTCGTCGGTGATGACGTCCCCGTCGAGGGGGACGTTGAGGTCGACGCGCACGAGCACGCGCCGACCCTTCACGTCGAGCTGAGACAGGTCCTTCATCGCAGGTCGGCGCCCACGAGCTCGATGAGGTCGACGAGGCGGTTGGAGTAGCCCCACTCGTTGTCGTACCAGCCGACGACCTTGACCTGGTTGCCGGTCACCTTGGTGAGGCCGGCGTCGAAGATGCAGGAGGCCGGGTCGGTGACGATGTCCGAGGAGACGATCGGGTCCTCGGTGTAGGTCAGGAAGCCCTTGAGCGCGCCCTCGGCGGCGGCCTTGAGCGCGGCGTTGACCTCGTCGACGCTGGTGTCGCGGCCGACCTCGACGGTCAGGTCGGTGGCCGAACCCGTGGGGATCGGCACGCGCAGCGCGTAGCCGTCGAGCTTGCCCTTGAGCTCCGGCAGCACCAGGCCGATGGCCTTGGCGGCGCCGGTGGAGGTCGGCACGATGTTCAGCGCGGCGGCGCGGGCGCGGCGCAGGTCCTTGTGCGGGGCGTCCTGCAGGTTCTGGTCCTGCGTGTAGGCGTGGATGGTGGTCATCAGACCCTTCTTGATCTCGAAGGTGTCGTGGATGACCTTGGCCATCGGGGCCAGGCAGTTGGTCGTGCAGGAGGCGTTGGAGATGACCGTGTGGTTGGCCGCGTCGTAGAGGTCGTGGTTGACGCCCATGACGACGGTGAAGTCCTCGTTCTTGGCCGGAGCCGAGATGATGACCTTCTTGGCGCCGTTCTCGGCGTGCACGCGCGCCTTGTTCGCGTCGGTGAAGAAGCCCGTGGACTCCACGACCACGTCCACGCCCAGGTCGCCCCAGGGCAGCTTGGCCGGGTCGCGCTCGGCGAAGGCCTTGATCGCCTTGCCGTCCACGGTGATCTCGTCGGCGCTGCTCTTCACCTCGTACGGCAGGCGGCCGAGGATGCTGTCGTACTTGAGCAGGTGGGCGAGCGTGGCGTTGTCGGTCAGGTCGTTGACCGCAACGATCTCGATGTCCTTGCCGCTGGCAGCGACCGCACGCCAGAAGTTGCGGCCGATGCGGCCGAATCCGTTGACGCCTACGCGGATGCTCACTGTGCCGATCTCCTCGTACGTCGTTGCGCCGGCCGCGTGGACCGGCGACTTGGGGCGGGCTTGTACCTCAAGAACGAACCCTATCGGACCCCAATTGGTTTAGACCACTTGCGGTCCCCCGTTCGCTTTCTTCGGACTCTCCCGTAAATCGCGAGTCCTTCACGCACGTTTGCAGTAAAGTGCCCGACTCGTCACGGTAAACACATCCCATCCCTGCAAGGACCTGCAATGACCTCCACCTCCAGATCCGGAAGCGGTCTCGTCCTCGGCTCCGTCGCGGGCCTGGTCGCCGCGCTCGTGGGCGCCGCCGCCTACGGCGCAGTCATCGGCGTCACCGACTACGAGATCGGCATCGCCGCGATCGGCGTCGGCGTCCTGGTCGGCCTGGCGATGATGGCCGTCCGCCCGACCAGTCCGGTACTGCCCGCCCTGGCCGCGGTGTTCTCCTTCGCGGGAGCCGGTCTCGGCGTCTTCATCGGCGACGCCTGGGCGGACTTCGTCAACCCCGGAGGATCGCCCCTCAGCGAGCTCCTGCCCAAGGCCCAGGAGTTCCCCGACCTCGTCGCCCAGGATCCGGTGACCCTGCTCTTCTGGGCGATCGCCGGCGCCGCGGGCTTCAGCTTCGTGAACAGCCGCGTCAAGGCCGCCCGGGAGTCCCTGACCGCTCCGTCCTCCCCGCAGCAGGACGAGGCCCCAACGGACTACTTCAAGCCGCACAACCCGGCGTAGCCCTTCCGCGCCTTCCGGACTCCGGTCCCGGACATGACGAGAGCCGGCGCCCGCCCGGGGCCCGGCTCTCGTCATGTCCGGGACCGTCACGCGGTGGCGTCCGCCGTCACCGCCCGCCCCGGCCACCCGTCGTCCCGCGGTGGCGGCGCACCCGCCGTCGCAGGGCGGTCACGTGGTCAGCATGTCCACCGTGAGGTTCGCCTCGGTGCTGGGCACGCCGATGTCCTGGGCGCGCTTGTCCGCCATGGCGAGCAGGCGCCGGATCCGGCCGGCGATGGCGTCCTTGGTCAGCGGCGGGTCCGCGAGCTGGCCGAGCTCCTCCAGGGACGCCTGCTTGTGCTCCACCCGCAGCCGGCCGGCGATCACCAGGTGCTCGGGCGCGTCGTCCCCCAGGATCTCCAGGGCCCGCTGGACCCGCGCGCCCGCGGCGACCGCGGCCCGGGCCGAACGGCGCAGGTTGGCGTCGTCGAAGTTGGCCAGGCGGTTGGCCGTCGCGCGCACCTCCCGCCGCATGCGCCGCTCCTCCCAGGCCAGCACGCTGTCGTGGGCGCCCAGGCGGGTCAGGAGCGCGCTGATCGCGTCGCCGTCGCGGACCACCACCCGGTCGACGCCGCGCACCTCGCGGGCCTTGGCGTGGATCTTCAGCCGCCGGGCGGACCCGACCAGCGCGAGGGCCGCCTCCGGTCCCGGGCAGGTGATCTCCAGCGACATCGAGCGGCCCGGCTCGGTGAGGGAGCCGTGGGCCAGGAACGCGCCCCGCCAGGCGGCCTCGGCGTCGCAGGTGGCCCCGGCGACCACCTGGCGCGGCAGGCCGCGGACCGGGCGGCCGTGGTTGTCGATCAGCCCGGTCTGACGGGCCAGGGCCTCGCCGTCGCGGTAGACCCGGACGACGTAGCGGGAGCCCTTGCGCAGTCCGGCGGGGGCCAGGACCAGCACCTCGGCCTTGTGGCCGAACACCTCGCCGATGTCCTTGATGAGCCGCCGCGCCGTGACGTTGGTGTCCAGCTCCGCCTCGATCACGATCCGCCCGCCCACCAGGTGCAGCCCGCTCGCGAACCGCAGGAGCGTCGACACCTCGGCCTTCCGGCAGCAGGGTTTCAGGACCGTCAGCCTGCTCAGCTCGTCCTTCACCACACCTGTCATCGCCATGCGCGTTCGTCCTCCCCCATGTGAACCCCCTGCGGCCCGAGATACATCAGGCTCACAGAAGTTTCTCGCACTCCTGGGCCGGGCTTACCAGGATCAACGCTTCTCATGGAAAATCTCGTCCAGGACCGAGGCAAGACGTCGTGCATCGTGCCTCGGCGAGCCGTCGGCGGCCGCCACGTCGGCCAGCACGAGGCGTCCGCCCAGCGCGGCGGCGGCCTTCTCCAGCTCGTCCCGGTCGTCGACCACGCCGGTGTCGGCCAGCACCACGTCGATCTCCAGGGCGGGCGCGTGCCGTCGCAGCACCTCCAGGTGCTGCTGGGGGGAGAAGTCGTCGGTCTCCCCCGGCTGCGGCGCGAGGTTCAGCGTGACCAGGCGCCGGGCCCGGGTGGAGTGCAGGGCCTCGGCCAGCTCGGGCACCTTCAGGTGCGGCAGGACGCTGGTGAACCACGAGCCGGGGCCGAGGACGACCCAGTCGGCGTCCAGGACCGCCCGGACCGCCTCCGGGCAGGCCGGGGGGTCCTCCGGGACCAGCGAGATGGCCCGGACCCGGCCGGGGGTCAGCGCGCAGGCCACCTGGCCGCGCACCGTGCTGATCTCGCCGTCCAGCTCGACCTCGGCGGCGATGTCCAGCGGGACCGAGCACATCGGCAGCACCCGGCCGTGCGCGCCCAGCAGCCGCCCGAGCCAGTCCAGTCCGGCGACCGTGTCACCGAGCTTCTCCCACAGCGCCACGATGAGCAGGTTGCCGACCGCGTGGCCGTGCAGCTCGCCCTCGCTGCGGAACCGGTGCTGGACGACCTCGCTCCAGGTGTGCCCCCACTCGTCGTCTCCGCACAGGGCCGCCAGGGCCATCCGCAGGTCTCCCGGGGGCAGCACGCCCAGCTCCCGGCGGAGCCGCCCGCTCGATCCGCCGTCGTCGGCCACGGTGACGACGGCCGTCAGCTGCGAGGTGACCCTGCGCAGCGCGGAGAGCGAGGCGTAGAGCCCGTGCCCCCCGCCCAGCGCCACGGCCCCGGGACCGCCCCCCGGCCCCCCCGGCCCGCCGTTGAGACCTCCGGTCACTCGCGGCCCACATCCCGGTGGCTCACCTGCACGTCCATGCCGCCCCGGTCGCGCAGGCGCGCACCGATCTGCTCCGCCATGGCCACGCTGCGGTGCTTGCCGCCGGTGCAGCCGACGGCCAGGGTCGCGTAGCTCTTGCCCTCGCGGGCGTATCCGGCGGAGATGATGCCGACCACCTCCTCGTAGGCGTCGAGCAGTTCCTTGGCACCCGCCTGCTCCAGGACGTAGTCCCGCACGGGGGCGTCGGTCCCGTTCATCGGGCGCAGCTCGGGCACCCAGTGCGGGTTGGGCAGGAAGCGGCAGTCCACCACCAGGTCGGCGTCCACGGGCAGGCCGTACTTGAACCCGAACGAGACCACGTTGACCCGCAGCCCCGGCCGGTCCTCGCCGCCGAAGAAGGCGACGATCTTGCCGCGGAGCTCGTGGACGTTGAGGTTGGAGGTGTCGATGACCAGGTCGGCGTTGGCCCGGACGTCGCGCAGGATGCCGCGTTCGCGGGCGATCCCGTCGACCAGGCGGCCGTCCCCCTGCAGCGGGTGGGGGCGCCGGACGTTCTCGAACCTGCGGACCAGCCCCTCGTCGCTGGCCTCCAGGAACACCACCCGTACGGCGACGCCGCGCCCGTCCAGCTCCTCGATCGCGGCGTTGAGGTCGGTGGTGAAGGCGAGGCTGCGCACGTCGACCACCGCGGCCACCTTGTCGGCGGCCAGCTTGACCCGCCCGGCCTCCTCGGCCATGGCGAACAGCAGCCCCGGGGGCAGGTTGTCGATGACGAACCAGCCCAGGTCCTCCAGTGCCTTGGCCGCCGTGCTCCGTCCCGCCCCCGACATGCCGGTGACGATGACGAACGCGGGCTCCCGCTCTCTCACGCGTCCTCCTCCGCCGACCGCGGGCGCGGCACCGCCGCGCCCATGGCTCGCTCGTTCACGTGCCCTCCTCCGCCGGCCGCGTGAACGACGCCGCCGCGCCCGTGGTCCGCTCTCACGCTGGGTTCTCCCCCTTCAACGCCGACACGATCGCCTCAGCCGTCGCAGGGCCGATCCCGGGAACCTCGCGGATCTCGGCGGCGGTCGCCTCCCGCAGCCGTTTCACCGATCCGAAATGCTTGATCAGAGCCTGCCTGCGCGCCGGGCCGAGCCCGGGGACCTCGTCCAGGGCGCTTTCCCGCACGCTCTTCGACCTCTTCGACCGATGGTAGGCGATGGCGAACCGGTGGGCCTCGTCCCTGACCCGCTGCAGCAGGTAGAGGGCCTCGCTCGACCGGGGCAGGATGACCGGCAGGTCCTCGCCGGGGAGCCACACCTCCTCCAGGCGCTTGGCCAGGCCGCAGACCGCGACGTCGTCCACGCCGAGCTCGTCGAGCGCCCGCTGGGCGGCCGCCGCCTGGGCCGGGCCGCCGTCCACCACGACCAGGTTGGGCGGGTAGGCGAACCTCCGCGGCCGGCCCGTCTCGGGGTCGATGCCCGGCGCCGGCTCCGGTCCGGCGTCCGGAGCGGCGGGCGCTCCGGTGCCGGCGCCGTCCGCGGTTCCGGGGAGGGCGGGTCCTCCGCCCGTTCCGGCGTCCGGTCCGTCACCGGGCCCGGCCTCCGGGCCGGCGTCGAGCTCGCCGGTGGCCGAGCGCTCCTCCAGGTAGCGCTTGAACCTGCGCGAGATCACCTCGTGGATGGACGCGACGTCGCCCTCTGCGGAGCGGACGGAGAACCTGCGGTATTCGCTCTTTCTGGCGAGGCCGTCCTCGAACACCACCATCGAGGCCACCACGTTGGTGCCCTGCAGGTGGGAGACGTCGTAGCACTCGATGCGCAGCGGTGCCTGGTCCAGGTCGAGCGCGTCGGCGACCTCCTGCAGCGCCCTGCTCCGCGTCGTCAGATCGCTGGCGCGCCTGATCCGGTGCTGGTTCAGGGACTCCTTGGCGTTGCGCTCGACGGTCTCCATCAGCGACTTCTTGTCGCCCCGCTGCGGGACGCGGATCTCCACCCGGGCCCCGCGCCGCTCGCTCAGCAGCTCGGCGAGCGCCCCGGCGTCCGGCGGCAGGGCGGGCACCAGCACCTCCCGGGGCAGCGCCTCGGGAGCGGCCTCGCCGTACATCTGCAGCAGGAAGTTCTCGACCAGCTCACCGGGGCCGGTCTCCTCGACCTTGTCGACCACCCAGCCCCGCTGGCCCCGCACGCGTCCCGCCCGGACGTAGAACACCTGGACGGCCGCCTCCAGCGGGTCGTCCACCAGCGCGACCACGTCGCAGTCGATGTTCTCGCCCAGCACGACGGCCTGCTTCTCCATCGCCCGCTGCAGCGCCTGGACGTCGTCCCGGAGCCTGGCGGCCCGTTCGAACTCCTCCTCGGCGGCGGCCCGGCGCATCTCGCCCTCCAGCCGCCTGATGAACCGGCCGGTGTTGCCCGCCATGAAGTCGCAGAAGTCCTCGGCGAGCGCGCGGTGCTCTGCGGGCGTGACCCGGGAGACGCACGGCGCCGAGCACTTGTCGATGTAACCCAGCAGGCAGGGCCGGCCGATCTGGGCGGCGCGCCGGAACACCCCCGACGAGCAGCTCCGGATCGGGAAGACCCGCAGCAGCAGGTCGACCGTCTCCCTGATCGCCCAGGCGTGGGAGTAGGGACCGAAGTAACGGGTGCCCTTGCGCTTGGCGCCGCGCAGCACCTGGACGCGGGGGAACTCCTCGCCCATCGTGACCGCGAGGTAGGGGTAGGACTTGTCGTCGCGGTACTTGACGTTGAACCGCGGGTCGTACTCCTTGATCCAGGAGTATTCGAGCTGGAGCGCCTCGACCTCGGTGCCCACGACCGTCCAGTCGACGCCGGCGGCGGTCGTGAGCATGGTCTGGGTGCGCGGGTGCAGTCCCGCGAAGTCGGCGAAGTAGGAGTTCAGCCGCTGGCGCAGGCTCTTGGCCTTGCCCACGTAGATGACCCGGCCTCCGGCGTCCCTGAACCGGTAGACACCGGGGGACTCGGGGATCGACCCCGGCTTCGGCCGGAAACTCGCCGGACCCTGCACAGATCTCGCCACGTCCCGAAGCCTATCGGGCCCCACCGACAGGGAGTCCTGCCCCGCCGGACCCGCGACCCGTCGCACCGGCACCCCGGCCGCCCCTCGCCGGGGACGCCGGTACGGCGGACCGCACCGGTCAGGCCAGCGTGATCGAATCTCCGTCGACCTTGATGGCCTTCTCCTCCAGGGGCTTGTTGGCGGGGCCGTTGGTGACGGACCCGTCGGTGATGCTGAACCTGCTGTTGTGGCAGGGGCAGACGATGTCGGTCCCCTCGACTCCGCCCACGTCGCACCCCTGGTGCGTGCAGACGGAGCTGAAGCACTTGAACTCCCCCGCCTTCGGCTGGGTCACCACGACCTTCGCATCCTTGAACACCTCGCCGCCGCCCACGGGGATGTCGGAGGTCTTGGCCAGCGCGTTCGCCGCGGAGTCACCGGAGCCGGCCGCCGTCTCCGAGCCGGTCTCCGCCGCCGACGGGGCCGCGCTGGAGGAGCCCGCGTCGTCCGCCGTCGGCTCGCCGTAGCCGGAGCACGCGGTCAGCACCGCCGCGAGCCCCGCCCCTCCCGCACCCAGCATCACCGCACGCCGTGTCGTGTCCGTCATGGTCACCCTCCCGGGGGTCCGCATCCGTATCGCGCCCATGGCCGGCCGGGGGCGCCCGTGGCCGTCCCCGGCCGTCCCCGGCCGTCACTCCGATGCGGGCCAGCATGCCGTACCGGACATCAGGAGACTGTGAAGATTTACACCTTGGCCGCGACCCTGTGGAGACGTCCGTCTCAGACCATGACGATGCCGTCGCCCTCGACCTTCAGCGCGAACTCGGCCAGGGGCGCCTCGGCCGGGCCCTTGAGGCACTTTCCGGAGACGGCGTCGAACTCGCTGCCATGGCAGGGGCAGCGGATGACGCCCTCGGCGGGGCGGCTGACCGCGCAGCCCCGGTGCGGGCAGCTCGCGCTGAACGCCTTGAACACCCCCGCGGTCGGCTGAGCGATCACGATCTTCCACTTGGTGAGCACCATGCCGCCGCCCACCGGGACGTCGGCGACCTTCGCGACGACCTGACCCTTGACGCCCGGCGGCACCACGGCCGGGCCGGGCGCCCCGGCGGCGCAGCCGGCGAGCGCCGCGCCGCACGCCACGGCCCCCGCGGCGCCGATCACCTGCCTGCGCGTGGGCATGGCGGAACCATCACTGCTGCTCATTGCGGCCCTTCTCGCAACGTCCCCCGTCCAACCGGGCTCCGCCTCAAGGGTATTGAGGCAGGAGCCCGGTCCCGAATCCGGGTTTGCGGTGTCCGGTGAAGGGGAATCGCGCCCGGACACCGGCGGGGCCCGCAGGCGCTCTCAGCTGCCGAGGATCTTGCGCAGGAAGCGGCCGGTGTGGCTGGCCTCGACCAGTGCGACGTCCTCGGGCGTCCCGGTGGCGACCACGGTCCCGCCTCGGGAACCGCCCTCGGGACCCATGTCGATGATCCAGTCGGCGGTCTTGATCACATCCAGGTTGTGCTCGATGACGATGACCGTGTTCCCGCCGTCCACCAGCTTGCCGAGCACGCCGAGCAACCTGCGGATGTCCTCGAAGTGCAGGCCGGTGGTGGGCTCGTCCAGCACGTAGATCGTCCGGCCGGTGGAGCGGCGCTGCAGCTCTGCGGCGAGCTTGACGCGCTGCGCCTCACCGCCGGACAGGGTCGTGGCGGGCTGGCCGAGCCGGACGTAGCCGAGGCCGACGTCGTTGAGCGTCTGCAGGTAACGCCGGATCGACGGGATCGCGTCGAAGAAGCCGAGGGCCTCCTCGATCGGCATGTCGAGCACCTCGGAGATCGTCTTGCCCTTGTAGTGGACCTCCAGGGTCTCCCGGTTGTAGCGCGCCCCGTGGCAGACCTCGCACGGGACGTACACGTCCGGCAGGAAGTTCATCTCGATCTTGATCGTGCCGTCGCCCGAGCAGGCCTCACAGCGGCCGCCCTTGACGTTGAAGCTGAACCGGCCCTTGGCGTAACCGCGGACCTTCGCCTCGGTGGTCTGGGCGAACAGGTCGCGCACCTTGTCGAAGACGCCGGTGTAGGTCGCCGGGTTCGAGCGCGGGGTGCGGCCGATCGGCGACTGGTCGACGTGCACGACCTTGTCGACCTGGTCCATGCCGTTGATCCGCGAGTGCCGGCCGGGGACCGTGCGCGCGCCGTTCAGTTCCTTGGCCAGGGCGCTGTAGAGGATGTCGTTGACCAGGGTGGACTTGCCGGACCCGGAGACGCCGGTGACCGCGGTGAACACGCCGAGCGGGAACTCCACGTCCACGCCCTGGAGGTTGTGCTCCCGGGCGCCCTTGACGGTGATCTGCCGCTTGCGGTCGCGCTTGCGGCGCGCGGGCGGGATCGCGATGCTCCTGCGGCCCGACAGGTAGGCGCCGGTCAGCGACTCCTCGGAGGCCAGCAGCTCGGAGACCGGTCCGGAGACGACGACCTGCCCGCCGTGCTCGCCCGCGCCGGGGCCGATGTCCACCACCCAGTCGGCGGCGGCGATGGTGTCCTCGTCGTGCTCGACCACGATCAGCGTGTTGCCCATGTCGCGCAGCCGGATCAGCGTCTCCAGCAGCCGCTGGTTGTCCCGCTGGTGCAGGCCGATGGAGGGCTCGTCCAGCACGTACAGCACGCCGACCAGCCCGGAGCCGATCTGGGTGGCCAGCCGGATGCGCTGGGCCTCGCCGCCGGCGAGGGTCCCGGCCGCGCGGTCCATGGTCAGGTAGTCGAGGCCGACGTCGAGCAGGAAGCCCATCCGGGCGTTGATCTCCTTGACCACCCGCTCGGCGATCTGCATGTCCCGGTCGGAGAGCTTCAGCCCGGCCAGGAACTCCGCGCAGTCGGCGATCGACAGGGAGGCCACGTCGGCGATGGAGCGGCCGTCGACCGTGACCGCCAGGGAGACCGGCTTGAGCCTGGCGCCGTTGCAGGCGGGACACGGGATCTCCCGCATGTAGCCTTCGTACTTCTCCCGCATGCCGTCGCTCTCGGACTCGGCATGGCGGCGCTGCACCCAGGGGATGACGCCCTCGAAGGTGGTGTAGTAGGAGCGCTCGCGGCCGTAGCGGTTGCTGTAGCGGACGTGCACCTGCTCGTCGTGGCCGTGCAGCAGCGCCTTCTGCGCCTTCTTGGACAGGCGCTCCCAGGGGGTGTCGAGGTTGAAGCCCATCGCCTTGCCGAGCGCCTCGACCAGCCGCTCGAAGTAGTCGCTGGTGTGGCCGCCGGCCCAGGGGGCCAGCGCGCCCTCGCCCAGGGTCTTCTCCGGGTCGGGCACGACCAGGTCGGGGTCGACCTCCATCCGGACGCCCAGGCCGGTGCACTCCGGGCAGGCGCCGAACGGCGAGTTGAAGGAGAACGAGCGCGGCTCCATCTCCTCGAACGACAGGTCGTCGTAGGGGCAGTAGAGGTGCTCGGAGTAGAAGCGCTCGCGGTTCGGGTCGTCCTCGGGCAGGTCGACGAACTCCAGCGTGATGGTGCCGCCCGACAGCTGCAGGGCGGTCTCCACCGAGCCGGTGAGGCGGCTGCGCGAGCCCTCCTTCACCGAGAGCCGGTCGACGATGACCTCGATGTCGTGCTTCTCGTACTTCTTCAGCTTCGGCGGCTCGTCGAGCCTGATCACCGCGCCGTCGACCCGGGCCCGGGCGTATCCCTTGGCCTGGAGCTGGCCGAACAGCTCGGTGTACTCCCCCTTGCGGCCGCGGATCACCGGGGCGAGCACCTGGAAGCGGGTGCCCTCCGCCAGCTCCATCACCCGGTCGACGATCTGCTCGGGGCTCTGCCTGGCGATCGCCCGGCCGCACTTCGGGCAGTGCGGCTTGCCGACCCGCGCCCACAGCAGCCGCAGGTAGTCGTAGACCTCGGTGATCGTGCCGACGGTCGAGCGCGGGTTGCGGCTCGTCGACTTCTGGTCGATCGACACCGCGGGCGAGAGGCCCTCGATGAAGTCGACGTCGGGCTTGTCCATCTGCCCGAGGAACTGGCGGGCGTACGCCGAGAGCGACTCGACGTAGCGCCGCTGGCCCTCGGCGAAGATGGTGTCGAAGGCCAGGCTGGACTTGCCCGAGCCGGAGAGCCCGGTGAAGACGATCAGCGAGTCCCGCGGCAGCTCCAGCGAGACGTCCTTGAGGTTGTGTTCACGTGCGCCACGCACGATGAGGCGGTCAGCCACAGCAGTCCCGACATCGGTGTAGAGGGTTGAGAAGCGGTCGCGGGAAGACTAGCGACGGGGTCCGACAGTTTTTCGCCGGCGATCTCGCCCGGCGGTCTCCCGGCGCGGGCGCCCGGAAACCGGGGCTCCCCGCTCGCCCCAGAGTACGGCCTCCGCCCGCGCCCGACGGGCCGCTTCCCGTTTCAACCACGTGAACCGGTTCTTTTATGCCCGGGCATGGCGCCGCCGGGGATGTTGGCACGGCCGCCGCCGCAATGATGGAGTAGGGGAATGGATCTGCTAGAGAAACTTCAGGCCGAGCTCTCGGCCTCGACGGAGCGCCTCCTCGGCACCGCGGCCTCCTTCTCCGACGCCGACATCCCGCAGCCCTCCCGGCTTCCCGGCTGGACCCGGGGCCACCTGCTCACCCATCTCGCCCGCAACGCCGACAGCCTGGTCAACCTGACCGAGTGGGCCAGGACGGGCGTCGAGACCCCGCAGTACCCCGACCCGCAGAGCCGGGAGGCCGAGATCGAGGCGGGCGCCGCCCGCTCCGCCAAGGAGCAGCTCGCCGACCTGGAGGAGAGCTCGGCGAGACTCGCCGCCGCCTTCCGGGACCTGCCCGCCGAGGCGTGGTCGGCCGTGGTGTGCGGGACCCGGCCGCCCGAGCACCCCGCCTGGTACCTCCTGGTCCGCCGCCTGCGCGAGACGGAGATCCACCACGTGGACCTCGGCGCGGGTTACACCGCGGCCGACTGGCCCGAGGCGTTCGTGCGCCGGGAACTGCACGACGCGATGGTGTGCTGGCCCAGGGAGCAGAGCCCGGTCAGCGAGATCGTGGTGGAGGAGACGATAGACGACTACCTGCACCACCAGGTCTGGCGCGACCTGGGCTCCGGCCCGGTGGTCCAGGGCGACCCGTGGGCGCTGCTGTGCTGGGTCACCGGCCGCACGCAGGGGGGCGGGCTCAGGGTGATGCCGGAGGGGAGCACGGGCAACCAGCCCTCGGCCGGACCGGTGCCCGCACCGCCGCCGTGGATGGCCCTGACCGCGCCTCCCGGCCTTCCCGAGACGCCTCCCGAGGAGTATCCGTGACCTACACCGGCGACGTGCACGTGGGCGGTCCCGCCGACGTGCGGGAGCTGCCCGCCCTGACGATCTCGAAGCTCGCCGTGGGCCCGTTCGACAACAACGCCTACCTGGTGCGCTGCAACGACACCGGCGACGGATTGCTGATCGACGCCGCGGCCGAGGCCGACCGGCTGCTGGAGCTCATCGGCGGCATGCCCATCAGCAAGATCGTCACCACCCATCAGCACGGTGACCACTGGCAGGCCCTGGAGGAGGTCGCCGCGGCCACGGACGCCATGGTGATCGCCCACCCGCTGGACGCCCCGGCGCTGCCGGTCCCGGCGACCCTGACGGTCGAGCACGGCGACGGGGTCACCGTCGGCGTGGTCAGCATGGAGGTCATCCACCTGCGCGGTCACACGCCCGGCTCGATCGCCCTGCACTACAACGGGCACCTGTTCACCGGCGACTCGCTCTTCCCCGGCGGGGTCGGCAACACCAACAAGGACCCGGAGCGCTTCGAGCAGCTCTTCACGGACGTGTCCGAGCGGATCTTCGACCGCTTCCCGGACGAGACCTGGGTCTATCCGGGCCACGGCAGGGACACCACGCTCGGCGCCGAGCGCCCCTCCCTGCCGGAGTGGCGCGCGCGCGGCTGGTAGGGCACCCATCCCGCCCCGGCCTGCTGAACCGGCCGGACGGAGGACGAGCGGTCCGGTCCCGCGGCGTGCGTCGCGGGACCGGCCGGCGTTTCAGCCGACGCGCTCGGACTCCTTGCGCTCCTTGCGCTGCTCCCGTTTGAACATCAGGATGCGCAGCGGGATCGCCGCCACGATCGTTATCTGCATGACGGCGCCGACCTTGATGAGGGTGTCGCCCCCGGCCAGCCCCGCGGCCCAGATGGTCAGGCAGGCGACGTTGATCATCATCCAGGCGAGCACCACGGCCGCCACATTCCCCTTGGGCTTGGGATACTCGATCCGGCTCACCATGAGGTAGGCGATACCGAAGATCGGCAGCACGGCCCCGACCGACGGCTCGAAGAGCAGCACGATCGCGATCACGGTCATGGCGCCCATCGGGATGGGCAGGCCCATGAAGTCGCCGCTCTTGGTCTTCACGCAGGCGAAGCGCGCGAGCCGGATGACACCGGCCAGCAGCACCGACGCCGCGGCGGCCATCACCATCAGGAACGGCACCCGCGGGTTGAACCCGCCCCAGATGACCACCATGAACGCGGGGGCGAAGCCGAAACTGATCACATCCGCGAGGTTGTCGAGCTCGGCGCCCATCGCCGAGGCGCGGAACCGCCGGGCCACCAGGCCGTCGAACAGGTCGCAGGTGGCGCCGAGCAGCAGCAGCACCACCGCGGTGCCGAAGAACTGCGGGTTGGCCTCGAACTTGCTGGTCTGCTGCAGGGAGGTGATCGCCGACCAGGCGAGCACGCAGACGGCGAGGAAGCCGCAGAGCGCGTTGCCCAGCGAGAGCGAGTCCGCCGCCGAGAGCCGGAACGCCTTGCCGACGGGGCCCTGGGGCTCGTCGTCCGCCCCGCCCATCGACCAGCCCGCGTCAGCCGCGGTCAAGGCCGGTCACCCCTGCGACGGTCTTCTGCCCGACGGAGACCGCGGGAGCGATCCCCTCGGGGAGGTAGACGTCCACTCGCGAGCCGAACCGGATCAGCCCGATGCGCTCGGCCCTGGCCACCTTGGCTCCCGCCGCCAGGTAGGGCACGATGCGGCGCGCGACCGCGCCCGCGATCTGGACGAGCTCCAGGTCGCCGAGCGCGGTGTCCAGGTGCCACACGACCCGCTCGTTCTTGTCGCTGTCCTTGTCGAATGCGGGCAGGAACCCGCCGGACACGTGCTCCACCGAGGTGACGGTGCCGGCCAGCGGCGCGCGGTTGACGTGCACGTTGAGCGGGCTCATGAAGATGGCCACCCGCGTGCGGCCGTCCGGCCACGGGTCGATGCTCTGCACCACGCCGTCCGCGGGCGACAGGATCCGCCCGGGACCGGGCGTGCGCTCCGGGTCTCGGAAGAACCAGAGCATGCCGCCGGTGAGCGCGGTCAGCGGGACCGCCGCCAGCGCCCAGCGCCTGTCACGGCGGCTGAGCAGCGAGGTCACGGCAGAGGCCGCCACCGTCGGGAGCAGCCACGGAGAGACGCCACGCGCCAGCCGCATGCGGCCTGACGGTTGGCTTGCTGAATCGTGGGACACAGGGAACCTTTTGTGATGTCTTGCGGCGTTAGACCGGTATGTCTACCCGCTCTGGGGGAGGATGCTACCGATCTCTCAGCCCTTTTACGGCGCGACGAGACAAGCAAAGCGTCTTCCGCACCAATCCGCTAGACCTGCTTGCTCTCCGCAGAGGTGGCGATTTGGTTGCCCTTGCGCACATCACGCCGCGACTTGGCCAGGCTGGCCACGGTGGTGATCACCATGGTGACGCCGATGACCGACAGCGACATCCAGATCGGCACCTCGGGTGCCCACGAGACGCCGCTGGAGTGCAGCGCCTCAAGAATCAGCTTAACCCCGATGAACCCGAGGATGAACGCCAGGCCGTAGCTGAGGTAGACCAGCCGCTGCAGCAGGCCGCCCAGCAGGAAGTAGAGCTGGCGCAGACCCATCAGCGCGAACGCGTTGGCGGTGAAGACGATGAACGCGTCGGTGGTGAGCCCGAAGATCGCCGGGATGGAGTCGAGCGCGAACAGCAGGTCGGTCGTGCCGATGGCGATCATGACGATCAGCATCGGGGTGACCAGCCGCCGGCCGTTGACCCTGACGAAGACCTTGGAACCCACGTAGTCGTCGGTGTGCGGCAGCGCCCGGCGGGCCCAGCGCAGGACCGCGTTCTCGGTGAACTCCTCGTCGTCGTGGCCGTGCTGGCGGACCAGCTGGACCGCGGTGTAGATGAGGAAGAGGCCGAAGATGTAGAACAGCCAGCCGAAGTTCTGCAGGGCGGCGGCGCCGACGGCGATGAAGATGCCGCGCATGACCAGCGCCAGCAGGATGCCGACCAGCAGCACCTTGTGCTGGTGGATCTTGGGCACCGCGAAGCGGGTCATGATGATGTAGAAGACGAAGAGGTTGTCAATGCTCAGGCTGTACTCGGTGAGATAGCCGGCGAAGAACTCCCCTGCGGGCGTGGGTCCCGCGAAGATCCACAGGACGACGCCGAAGATGGCGGCGAGGGTGACGTAGAAGCCGACCCAGAAACCCGCCTGCCGCATGGAGAACTCCCGGGGCTCGCCCCGGTCGACGATCCACAGGTCGAAGGCGAGGACCAGGAGAAGACCGCCGATCACGGCGATCCAGGCCCACGTGGGTACAGTCATGTTCTTGTTAACCCTCCGGCGCGCATGGCTGAATGCCGGAGGTCTCTCCCGCCCGGCACGGATCACATGTGCGGATCACGCGTGGACCGACAGCCCCGGGGGCCTCGTGGATCGAGGCGGCACCGTGATGACGAGACTGTCACGAAGGGATACTCCCCCCCTAACCAAGCCAGTATAAGGATCCGGCTGGGTGGCACCTAATCCAACCCATGAGCAGGGTGACTTGTTCCCGGTTTCTTGAAATTCGTCCGTTTCGGGCGTCACTCTTGAGAACCTCCACCCCGGACCCTCGAGAACCTCCGCCCCGGCTCCCCGGTCGCCCTCCCCCGGGCTCCGATCAGCACCACGGCCCGCGGTAGACCTCCAGCACCGCGTCCAGCGCCTCCTGCTCGCCCGGCAGTTCCCGGCCCCGCCGGACGGCCTCCTCTGCCAGCCTGCGGGCGAGCCCGTCGTCACCGAGCACCCGGGCGACCGCGTCGGCGAGCGCGGCGGCGTCGCCGTACGGCACCAGCAGCCCGCCCTCCCCGACCATCCCGGGGATCCCCCCGACGGCGGTGGCGATCACCGGCGTGCCCGCCCGCAACGCCTCCTGCACGCTCAGCGGCTGCCCCTCCCACCTGCTGGGCACGACCAGCGCCCGCGCCACCCCGAGCAGGTCGGCCACGTCGTCCCGGTTGCCGAGCAGCCGCACCGGCAGCCCCTCCCGGTCGATCCGCCGCTGCAGTCCCTCCCGGAGCGGTCCGTCCCCCGCGACGAGGAACAGCGCCTGCGGCGACGGGCCGGAGGCGAGGCGGGCCACCGCGTCGAGGAACGTCTCCAGCCCTTTCTGCTGGGCCAGCCTGGCGACGGTCAGGAGCACCGGCAGGTCCCCCGCGCCGAGTTCCGCCCGGACCTCCTCCGGCGACCGCCCCGAGGCGGCCAGGACCGGCGCGGGGACCACCGCCGCCGTGACCCGCCGGGCCCCCAGCGCGGTCATCCGCTCCCCCAGGTCGGGTGAGACCACCAGGACCCGGTCGACGCGGCGGGCGACGATCGCCTCCAGCACCCGGTAGACCACGCCGACCGCACCTCCGGCCGTGGCGGCGTTGTGCAGGGTCACCGCCAGGGGCGCGCCGGTCCCGCTCAGGGCCAGCGCCGCCAGCGCGCCCGCCCGCAACCCGTGCGCGTGCACGGCATCCGCCCTCCGCAGACCCCGCAGTGCCCGTACGGCCCGCAGGTCCCCGCCCGGGCGCGGCCGGTCGGAGATCGGCACCGGCACGAACCTCGCACCGAGCCGGGCGAACCCGAAGGCCGCGTCCGTACCGGGCGGCCCGGCCACCACCACCCGGCAGCCCCGGCCGAGCAGCCCGCCGGCCAGCATCGCGACATGCCGCCCGACCCCGCCCGCGCTGGTCCCCAGCACGAGCGCCACCCGCGTCCCCGTCTCAGCCATCGGCCCGTTCCTTCCCGTCTCCGCAGGGCGCCCCGCCCCCGGACCGTCCGTCCGCCGCGTCCCGCCTCCCACGCCCGTGCGCCCTTCCGCCTCCGGGCGGTCCGTCCGCCGCGCCCGGGTCTCCGCCCCTGCCAGGTTCTCCCCGGCCGTCCGGCTCTTCGCGGCTGTGCGCCCTTCCGCCTCCGGGTGGTCCGTCCGCCGCGCCCGGCGCTCCACTTCTGCGCGACTTCCCGCCTCCGGGCAGCCGGGCGAGAAGTGCCCTGGCATCCGGTCCGTCGACCACCGCGGCCACGGCGGCGAACGCCACCGAGGCGGCCAGCGCGGCTCCGGTCCCGGTGACCAGGCACATCCACTTCGGCACGTCGTCGAAGCCCGTCGCCACGGCCAGCCCGGCGCCGTACCCCGCGCCCCCGCCCGCCAGCGCGGCGAGCAGCGCGCGCCACGTCCCGGCGAGCGCCGCGGCGCCCCTGGCCCGCAGCACCGCACCGGCCAGCAGCGCCCCGCCCGCGGTCATCCCGATCGTGCTGCCCAGCGCCAGCCGACCCACCACGTCGGCCGGGTCCTCCGCCGTGCTCGCGAGCACGATCTGCGCGACCAGCGCCACGGCCCATCCCGCCACCGAGGCCGCGGCCGCCGAACGGCCCCGGCCGCAGGCGTACAGCACCCGGGCCAGGTGGAACACCAGCGCGTAACCGATCAGCCCCGGCGCGAACAGCGCGACGGCCTCCGCCATCTCCCCCGGTCTCCCGCCGTCGGTGTCCTCCAGGAAGAGCCGGGAGACGGGCAGGGCGGCCGCGGCCATCGCGCCCGCCGACAGCCCCATCGCCAGCACGATGATCCGCGTGGTGGAGGCGGCCAGCGCGTCGAAGCCCGCGCGGTCCCCGTCGGCCGCGCGCACGGACAGCGCGGGAAAGGAACTGGTCGCCACCGGTACGGCGAGCACCGCGAACGGCAGCTGGTACAGCGCCCAGGCGTAGGTGTAGAAGGTGATCCTGCCCTCTCCGCCGAACTCGTTGGTGAGCATGACCACCGCGGTCAGCGCGACCTGCTGGGCGACGAGCACCGCGAGACCGGCCGTGGCCAGCCTCCTGGCCTGGGCGGCCACGCCCGGCGGGAAGGAGAGCGCCGGGCGCAGCCGGAGCCGGAGCCGGGCCACCGGGACGATCACGGCCAGCACCATCACGGCGGCCGCGGCCGTCGCCCCGAGCGAGAGGGTCAGCTCCCCGGCCGGGTCCAGCGCGCCCAGGTTCCCGGCCGCGTCCCCGTCGAGCCGGGCGAACAGCAGGTGCGAGGCGACGATGACCAGGCTGGAGACCAGCGGCGCGAGGGCGGGTCCCATGAAGCGCCGGTGCGCCTGGAGCACGCCGTACAGGACGACGGCGAGCCCGAAGAAGATCACCCGGGGCACGAACACGACCAGCATGCGGGTGCCGACCTCGACGACCTGCGCGGCGTCGCAGCCCTCCGGCAGCCTGGTGAGCAGTGCGACGACCGGGCCAGCGAGCACCGCGACCAGCAGGGTCAGCGGCACCAGGGTCAGCATCGTCCAGGTGAGCAGCACCGAGGTGATCCGTCCGGCCTCCGCCCTGGCCTGGGGATCGTCACCGGACCGGGAGGCCGCCGAGGCCAGCACCGGCACCACCATGCCCGCCAGCGCACCCCCCGCCACCAGCTCGAAGACGATGTTGGGCACGTAGTTCGCGGTGGTGTAGGCGGTGCCCAGGCACGCGTTGCCGACGGTGTGCGACTGGACGTAGTACCTGCCGAAACCGGCGATCCGGGCCGCGACGGTCACCGCTCCGATGAGGAGCGCCGCTCCCGCGACCCCCTGACCGATCCTCGTGGTCATCGGTGGCCGGGCGCCTGCTCCACGGGGCGGCGGCCGAGCATGTCGATCCTGTGGAGCACGGGGTTGCCCGCGATCACCTTGGTGAAGCTGATCTTCTCCGAGGCGGCGGTCAGCGCCACGACCGTGCCGAGCACGGCCAGGCGGCCCGGGCGGCCGAGGGTGACGGCGGCGGCCAGGCCGAGCAGCGCGCCCAGCGCGTTGGCCCCGGCGTCGCCCAGCATCGCCCGCTCGCCCAGGTCCTCGGGCAGGAGCGCGGCCGCCGCGCCGAGCGGGAGCGCGGCCAGTCCCGCCCGGACCGGGTCGTCGCGCAGCACCGCGGCGACCAGCAGCGGCGCGCCGCCGATCAGCCCGACCTTGATCGCCCGGCCGGGGCGCAGGTCGAAGAGGTTGGCCAGGTTCGCGCTCCCGGCGACCAGCGCGCCGTTGACCGCGGTGTCGGCGACGCCCCGGGAGGTCAGCGCGGCGGCGGCCAGCCCGGTCGCGCCGATACCGATGATCTTCACGGCGCCGCTGGTGACCTCGCCCTTGGACAGGGCGGTCAGGTGGCCCCTGAACCCCTTGGAGGACGTCACCCCGTACAGGTCGTCGTAGGCGCCGAGCCCGCCGCCGCCCGCGACGGCCAGCAGCGCGGCCGCGCGCAGCCGTACCGGGAGCCCCGGGAGCACCGCGGCCGCCGCTCCCGCGCCCGCGACGAACGCGGGCCCTTCGAGCAGCGTGATCGGCTCGCCCCGGTGGTTGGTCCGGTTCCAGGTCTCCGCGTCGCCGACCGGCGGCCTGCGGGTGAACGCCGCGTAGGCGGCCCGGGCCGCCGCGGCACCGAGCAGGGCACCGGCGAGGGCGCCGAGAAGAGCGCGACGAGCCATCGGATCATCCTCCGGAATCGGCGGTGGGGGGCGGGGAGGCCGACGGCGCCGGGGTCGACGCGGTGGGCTCGAAGGCCGAGGCGCCGGTGCCGATGCCGTACTGGCCGACGCCGCCGGCCAGTTGCTCCCGCAGAGCGTAGACCACCACGACCCGGCCCGCGGGCATGTCGGCGGTGTCCACGCTGGAGACCTTCTCCGCGGCCACCGCGTTCTCACGCAGCGCGGCGAGGGCGCCGCCGGCCGCGGTGGCGGCCGCGGTGCCGGTCAGCACGCTCCCCCGGGAACCCTCGTCCAGGCCGAGCGCCGTCGCCGCGATCGCGTCCGCCTGCGCGGTCGCGCTCTCCCCGGCGTACGGCTCCGCAGGGGCGATCAGCACCGCCGCGCCAGCCAGGAAGAGCCGCCCGTCCGGCGCCGCGGAGGCCTCCCGGCCGTCGGCTGCGGGCGTGGCGGCCGCCGCGGTGACGCTGAGCAGCCCCGCGCGCTCGAAGGCGTCGAGGATCCCTCCCGCCTCCGGGTTCTCCTTGCCGGTCTGGGTGGGGTCGGCGGTCACGATCGCACTGGCCAGCACCGCGGCGGCCTTGTCGTACGGCGTGTCCTCCGCCGGGAAGACCACGCTCGCGGGTTTGACCGCGAGGGCGAGCCGGTCGACGAAGCCCGACTGCTCGGCGTCGACGTACTTCTCGGTGAGGGTGACCCGGCCGGTCACGGTCGCCCCGGCGTCGGAGATCGTCTGCTGCACCGCGTCACGGACGGCCGCGGTGGCGCCGGGGGCCTCGACGATCACCACGCTCTGCCCGGCCAGCCCGCCCCGGACCAGCTCGGGGGTGCGGGCTGCGGCGAAGGCGTCGTTTCCGGCCTCGCGCTTGCGCAGGACGTCCAGCTGGTCGCGGAGCTCGGTGTTGCCCTTGCTGAGCTGGTCGGCGAGGGTCTCGGCCGTCTTGATGGCCGGCTCCTCCAGCAGGGTCGTGCCCAGCACGATGCCGACCGAGAGCGCGAGGAAGATCGCGACGATGGAGACGAGGTGATAACGGAAATCGATCACGAGAAGAGTCCGACCAGCCAGAAGATGAAGCTGTTCCAGACGTCGCGGACGCTGTCGATCCAGATCTTGCCCACCGGGGAGACGAAGATCGCGACCCCCATGGTGATCAGCGTGGTGGCGACGAGCAGGAGCAGGGACGGAGTGGAGATCCGGCTGCGGTAGAGCCGGCTGACGCCCTTCGCGTCGATGAGCTTGCTGCCCACCCGCAGCCGGGTGAGGAAGGTGCTGGCCATGCCGGACCGTCCCTTGTCCAGGAACTCCTCCAGCGTCCAGTGCGTGCCGACGGCGACGAGCAGCTCGGCGCCCTTGTCGTCGGCGATCAGCATCGCGATGTCCTCGCTGGTCCCGATCGCCGGGAAGACCACGGCCTCGCGCCCGAGCTGCTCGACCCGCTCCAAACCCGGCGCCCGGCCGTCCCGGTAGGCGTGCACGACCAGCTCCGCGCCGCACGACAGCGCCTTGGCGGAGACCGAGTCGAAGTCGCCGACGATGACGTCCGGCGTGTAGCCGGCCTCCAGCAGCGCGTCGGCGCCGCCGTCGACGCCGATCATCACGGGGCGGTACTCCCGGATGTAGGGCCGCAGGGCCGCGATGTCCTCCTTGTAGTGGTAACCGCGGACCACGATGAGGACGTGGCGCCCCTCCATGTCGGTCCGGATGTCGGGCACGCCGACCCCGTCGATGAGTAGGTCCCGCTCGCGGCGGACGTACTCCATGGTGTTCGCGGCGAACGCCTCGATCTGGACGGTCAGGCCGGCCCGCGCCTCGGCCATCGCGGCCTCGACGGACTCGGCCGTCTGCACCTCGCCCTTGCCCACGATCTCGTCGTCGAGGTAGACCGCGCCCTCGTGCAGCCGGACCAGGTCGCCGTCCCTGATCCGCTCGAACAGCTCGGGGGTGGCGTTGTCGACGAACGGCACACCCGCCTCGAGGATGATCTGCGGTCCCATGTTGGGGTAGCGGCCGCTGATGCCCGCGGCGACGTTGACCACGCCCGCCGCGCCGCACGCGACAAGCGCCTCCGCGCTCACCCGGTCGACGTCCACGTGATCGATGATTGCGATCTCCCCGGCCTGGAGGCGTTTTGTCAGCCTCTTGGTCCGCCGGTCGATCCTCGCCACTGCCGTCACCCCGGGAAGGTCCGTGACCTTCCTGCGGCGGAGGTATCCGTTGAGCCTGCGTTGCAGCCCGTCAGTCGGAACCTTCATCGTGTCCATCCTGCCAGAGGGAGAGAGCGGGAGAGTCCCGTACCGGGCCGCGTGTCAACCCCGGCGCCGCGCGTCGCCGTCCGGACGCGCCCGACCGGGCGTGCGGACGGACCGCTCATCTCTTGGCCGCCGCCGCCGCGGCCAGCAGTTCCTCGGCGTGCGCCCGGCCGAGCTCCGAGTCCTCCAGACCCGCCAGCATGCGGGAGAGTTCGCGGATCCGGCCGTCCCGGTCCAGGGCCACCACGCCGCTGCGCACCACGCTGCCGTCGTCGGCCTTCTCCACGACCAGGTGCTGGTCGGCGAAGGCGGCGACCTGCGGCAGGTGTGTGACCACTATCACCTGCGCGGTGCGGGCGAGGTGGGCCAGCCGCCGCCCGATCTCGACGGCGGCCTTGCCGCCGACCCCCGCGTCGACCTCGTCGAACACGAACGTCGGCACCGGGTCGGCACCGGCGAACACCACCTCGATGGCCAGCATGACGCGGCTCAGCTCACCGCCCGAGGCCCCCTTGTTGAGCGGCAGCGGCGGCGACGCCGGGTGCGGGGACATGCGCAGCTCGACCTCGTCCACGCCCTGGGGGCCGAAGTCGGCCGCCTCGCCGATCTCGACCACGACGCGCGCGTGCGGCATGGCCAGGGCGGTGAGCTCCTCGGTGACGGCCCGCCCGAACCGCTCGGCGGCGGCCCGGCGGATCCGGGTCAGCTCGGCGGCCAGCTCGGTGAGGCGGCCGGTGAGCTCCTCCTGCTCGCGGGTGAGGTCGCCGATCCGGTCGTCGTCGCCCTCCAGCTCGGCCAGGCGGCGCGCGGCCTGCTCGGCCCAGCCGAGCACCGCTGCGGTGTCCTCGCCGTACTTGCGCACCAGGTGGGTGAGGACGGCCCGGCGCTCCTGGACGACCGCCAGCCGCGCCGGATCGGCCTCGATCGACTCGGCGTAGCCGGCCAGTTCCGTGGCGATGTCGGAGATGAGGTAGCCGGCCTCGGCGAGCCGGTCGGCGAGTCCGGCCAACGCCGCGTCGAAGTCGCGGACCGCGTCGACCGCGGCGCGTGCCTGCCCGACCAGCGAGGCGGCGTCCTGCACGGCCTGCTCGGTGGACATGGGGTCGCCGAGCAGCGCGGTGTGCGCCGTCTCGGCCGCGGTCCTGAGCGCGTCGGCGTGGGAGAGCCGCTCCTCCTCCTCCAAGAGGCCGACGTCCTCCCCCGGCTTGGGATCGGCCTTCTCGACCTCCTCCAGCCCGAACCTGAGCAGGTCGGCCTCCTGGCTGCGCTCCCTGGCCCTGGTGGTGAGCTCGGCCAGCTGCTCGGCGACCTCCCGGTGCCGCTTGTAGGCCTGCTCGTAGGCGCGCAACGGCTTGACCAGCTCGTCACCGGCGTAGCGGTCGAGCGCGGCCCGCTGGCGGCCCGGCTGCAGCAGCCGCTGCTGGTCCATCTGGCCGTGCACGGCCACCAGATCGTCGGCCAGGTAGGTGAGCGTGCCCACCGGGACGCTGCGCCCGCCCAGCCAGGCCCGACTGCGGCCCTCGGCGGAGACCGTGCGCGAGACGATCAGCTCGCCGTCCTCGACCACGCCGCCGAGGTCCTCGACCTGCTGGGCCACCCGGCCCCGCGGGTCGACCACGAGGGTGCCCTCGACGGTGGCCTTGTCGGCCCCGGGACGGACGCGGGCGGGGTCGGCCCGGCCGCCGAACAGCAGCCCGAGGCCGGTCACCACCATGGTCTTGCCCGCACCGGTCTCACCGGTGACCACGGTGAACCCCGGCGACAGCGCCAGGACGGCCTCGTCGATCACGCCGAGCCCCTGGATGCGGACCTCCTCGACCCTGGGTCGCACTGGTCCCTCCCGTCACATCGAATCGACCGAACATCAGTGCGGTGCGCGGGCACGATCCTACGCGCTCGCACCTGCCACCGCCCGGACACGCGACCCCGGGGCCGCGCGGCAGAACATGGGTCCGCGGACGGACTCTAGGGCCTCGTACGGCCGCGCCACCCCTGGACGGGGAGGTCGAACTTGGCCACCAGCCGGTCGGTGAACGGCGCCCCGGTGTCCTCCACGCCGTGCAGCCGGGCGAGCCGTACCGGCACCTCGCCGCGGCGGACCTCGACCCGGGCCCCGGCGGGCAGGTCGAACCGGCGGCGGCCGTCGCACCACAGCACCGCGCCCGCGGTCTGCGGCTGGATCTCCAGCGCCAGGGCGGAGCGGGGCGAGACCACCAGCGGCCGGGCGAACAGCGCGTGCGCACTGATCGGCACCAGCAGCAACGCCTCCACCTCGGGCCAGACGACCGGCCCTCCGGCGGAGAACGCGTACGCGGTCGAACCTGTCGGCGTGGCGCAGATGACCCCGTCGCACCCCCACCGCGACAGCGGCCGCCCGTCTATCTCGGCGACCACCTCGAGCATGCGCTCGCGCTTCTCCACGGTGGCCTCGTTCAGTGCCCACGTGTCGGCCAGCACCTGCCCGTTGAGGCGCGCGGTGACCTCGATCGTCATCCGCTCCTCGACGTCGTAGCGGCCCTGCACGACGCAGTCCACCGCGGCCGCCAGGTCTTCCACCTCGGCCTCGGCGAGGAAGCCCACGTGCCCGAGGTTGACCCCGAGCAGCGGGACCCCGGCCGGGCGGGCCAGCTCGGCGGCCCGCAGCAGGCTGCCGTCGCCGCCGAGGACGATCATCATCTCGGCGTCCTGGATCGCGGACAGGCCGGTGGGCACCACGTCGACCCCCGGGCAGCCGACGGCCTCCGCCTCGGCGCCGAGCACGCGCACGGTCAGGCCCTCCTCGACGAGCCGGCCGATCACCATCCGGGCGCTGTCGACGGCGGCCTCCCGCCCCGTGTGGGCGGTGACGAGCACGGTGCGCTTCGACGCCGCGGCCCGTCCTGCGGGAGGCTCGGCCGAGGAACCGGCCGGGAACGCCGACCGGGAACCGGCCGAGGGGCCCGTCCCGGGGGTCGCCGGGGGCTCGGCATGGGGCCGCGCGGTCACTGCGGCCCCTCCGCCACCGCGCGCGCGATCTCCGCGTCGATGTCCTCCACCGGCGGAGCGCCCTCCCCCTTGCCCAGCCAGATCACGTACTCGACGTTGCCCGACGGGCCGGGCAGGGGACTGGCGGTGACGCCCCGCACGACCAGGCCGAGCGCCCGCGCGGCCGCGGCGACGTCCCGTACGGCCTGCGCGCGCAGGACCGGGTCGCGGACGACGCCGCCCGCGCCGACCCGTTCCCTGCCGACCTCGAACTGCGGCTTGACCAGCATCGCGAAGTCCGCCTCCGGGGCGGCGCAGGCGGCCAGGGCGGGCAGCACCAGCCGCAGGGAGATGAACGACAGGTCGCCGACGACCAGCGTGGGGGCCTCGCCGACCATCTCGGGCGTCAGGTCCCTGACGTTGACCCGCTCCATGACCGTGACCCGCTCGTCGGTCCTGAGCGACCAGGCGAGCTGGCCGTACCCGACGTCGACGGCGAGCACGTGCGCCGCGCCTTCGCGCAGCAGCACGTCGGTGAACCCCCCGGTCGACGCGCCGGCGTCCAGGCAGCGCCGCCCCCGGACGCTCAGCCCCGCCGGGCCGAACGCCTCCAGCGCCCCGACGAGCTTGTGCGCGCCCCGCGAGACGTAGTCGGGTCCCTCCTCCGCCTCGGTGACCACGATCGCCGAGGCGGTGTCGACCTGCGTGGCGGGCTTGGCCGCCGTCCGGCCTCCGACGGTGACCCGGCCCGCCTCGATGAGCTGGGCCGCCTGCTCACGGGAGCGGGCCAGCCTGCGGCGGACGAGCTCGCTGTCGAGGCGTGCCCGCCGGCTCATCGGGAACCGCCCTGAGCGTCGTCCGCCGACGCGAGCGCGTCCTCCAGTCCGGCGAGGACCTCCTCGAACACGCCCACGTGCGCCGCCACCGGCACGTCGCCGAGCACGGCGAGGCCGCCCAGCGCGGTGTCCACCCGTTCGTCCCCGGTCTTCTCCGAGAGATCCCGCAGGTCAGTCATGCGCCCCCTCCGGAGGTGCTCTTCGCCGTCGCGGCGCCCTTGCGGGCACACCGGGACGGGGGGGTCCGGCCGGCGAGCCGGTCATCGATCATATGTTCGATCGACACAACCATACCTCCTCGATCACCGCGACACGGGAAGTTCCCGGTGAGGCCGGATCCCGCCCCGGGCCCGGCCGGAACCCGCCCGTCCGCGCTCCGCCGTGCGGACGGAGCGGACCGGGCCTCCCCGAACCGAGCCGCCCGCGAACTATCGCGCATGCCCCGCTCGTTGTCATCCCGACAAGCCACCGGCAGCTTCCGCGTCCTGCGACGGCCCGGGCGGGGACGGGCCGATCTCCGGCGCGCCCGCCGCCCCGGATCGCGCACCGCGTCCATGTGGAACGCTACCGTCCATAGGGAATGGATCCGCGCCGGTCCTCAAGGAGAAAGGAGCGCCACTCGATGGCGACCATCGACGAGTGCCGGGCGGCACTTCGGAAGCTCGGCGAGCAGTTCGACGAGATCGCCCCGGAGGACCGCGCGAAGCATGTGGTCGAGCGCACCATCAGCTGCCGCATCAGCGACCTGGGAGTCACCTTCCACGGCCGCATCCACCACGGCGGCCTCGGCCCCTTCGACGACGACCCTCCGGCCGACGGCGCCTCCCCCGCGGTGAAGCTGACCATCGGCAGCGACGACCTGGTCGCGCTCGTCAACGGCGAGCTCGACATGGGACGCGCCGTCTTCGGCGGGCGGGTCAAGATCGACGCCAGCTTCGGCGACCTCATGCGCCTCCGCAAGCTCCTCTGAGCACCCGTACGGCGCGGCGGCCCGGAACCGCGGGGACGAGCCCCCGGCATCCCGGGTCACCCGCGCGGGCCGGGGCCCCCGGAGAGCGCGTCGCCCCGGAGCAGGGGGGCGAGCACGTCCTTCACCGCGTCCTCGTCCGCCCGGTCGTCCCCGGCGGCCTCCCACGCGGCGGCACAGGCCGCCCGCAGCCCGTCGGAGGGCTCGCCCCCGCCCTCCAGCCGGAGCCTCTCCCCGGCCCATCGGGCGGCCCAGCCCGCACAGGTCCATCCTCCGCCGTCCCGTTCCGGGGCGGTGTACGGCCGGTGCAGCGCGGACAGGTCGGCGGCGAGGTAGGTGGGCCGCTGCCGGGGCCCGGCGGTCAGCAGGTCGAGGGGGCCCGCGACGCCGGTCAGCACCAGCAGGCTGTCCACCCCGGCGTTGCGGGCTCCCTCGATGTCGGTGTCGAGCCGGTCTCCGACCACGAGCGGCCGGGTCGCGCCGGTCCGGATCATCGACTCACGGTGCAGCGGCGGCTCCGGCTTCCCGGCGACGATCGGCTCCACCCCCGTCGCGGCGGCGATCACCCGCGTCATCGCACCGTTGCCGGGCAGCTCTCCCCGGCCGGTCGGCATGGTCGAGTCCGCGTTCGCGGCGACGAACAGGGCTCCCCGCCGCACGGCCAGCGCGCCCTCCGACAGCAGGCCGTAGGAGAGGTCGGGCGCGATGCCCTGCACCACCGCCGCCGGCTCCTCCAGGGCGGTGCTGACCGGGCGCAGGCCGTGGGCGCGCAGCGCGGCACGCAGCCCCATGCCCCCCACCACCAGGACCGCCGACCCCGGGGCGACCCGCTCGGCGACCAGCCGCGCCGCCGCCTGCGCCGAGGTGACGACGTCGCCGGGCGTCGCGGGGGCGCCGAGCTCGCTCAGATGCCCGGCGATCGCGGCGGGGGTGCGGGAGGCGTTGTTGGTGACGTAGGCGAGCCGTACGCCGCGTTCCTCCGCCCGCCGCAGAGCCTCCGGAGCCCCCGGCACGGCGCCCCGGCCGAGGTACACGACCCCGTCCAGGTCCAGCAGGAGGGTGTCATAGGCGTCGATCAGCGTCTGTGAGTCCACTGGATCATTCCACCATCCGCCGCGGCCACGCCCCTCAGGGGTTCGCTCCCGGTCACATGCGGCGGGCGCGCAGCGTCGCGCGGACGCTCTTCAGCGCCGAGACGTAATGGCGCTGGTCGGGCCGCATCGCGACGGCGATGGCCAGTGGCTCCTGGGCGGCCTCCATGTCCCCGGTCCGCCACAGGGCCAGGCCCAGCCCGAAGTAGGCGTAGTCCTCGGTCGGGTTGGCATCGACGATCCAGCGGAAACTGTCGACGGCCTCGGCATAGCGCCTGGAGTTGAACTGGGCGCGGGCGAGCGCCTCACGGATGCTCCGCGACCCGGGTTCGGCGTCGGCGGCGCGCTCCAGCAGCGCGGCGGCGGCCGCGGGGCTCCCCTCGGCCAGGAGTCTCATCCCGCGCTGGAACCACTCGTAGACGTTCCCCGCCGGCGCACCCGCCTCGGATTCGAGGCCGGAATCGGGGGAATCAGACGGACCGCGTCCTTCGACCATTGCCAAGGCCTCCTTCATCGACAGGCGGCAGATCCGACCGACTTCCCTGGCGGGAGCGGCACCACCACACCCGCAGGGCGATATCCGGACGTTCCAGGCCTTATGGCAGCATGCCCCGTATGGCCAATCCTGAACTGCCGATACCCGACGGACTGGTGCTGCGTCCGTTCCACGGCGTGCGGTTCGCGGTCGACGATCTGGCCGAGGTGACCTCGCCGCCTTACGATCTCATCGCGGAGAACGACGTGCGCGAGCTTCTCGACTCCCATCCCAACAACGTCGTGCGGTTGATCCTTCCCGGAGCCGACCGCCACCGCTACGCCGAGGCCCGTGAGATCCTCGGATCCTGGCTCTCCTCCGGAGTGCTGGTCGTCGACGCGGCACCCGCGGTGTACGTCTACGAGCAGGCCGGGAAGGGAGTGCTCCAGCGAGGGCTCATCGGAGACGTGGGCCTGGCCGCCCCCGGGCAACGGGTGATCCTGCCGCACGAGGACGTCATGCCCGGCCCGGTGGCCGACCGCCTCGCCCTCATGCGCACGACCGAGGCCAACCTGGAACCCATCTTCCTTCTCTACGAGGGCCGGGGCGGCGCCGCCACCCGTCTCGTCGACCGGGTCGCCGCCACCCGCCCGCCGCTGACCGAAGCCGAGACACGGGACGGGGTGCGCCACCGGCTCTGGGCGGTGACCGACCTCACCGAGCTCTCCGAACTCGACGATGACCTGCGCGGCCGCAGCGCCCTCATCGCCGACGGTCACCACCGCTACGCCACCTACCGCGCGCTGCAGGCGGAGCACCACGCGGCCGGCTCCCACTCCGAGGAAGACGAGCCCGGGCCCTGGGACTTCGGCCTGGCCCTGCTGGTGGACGTCGATGCCTACCCACCGGACCTGAAGGCCATCCACCGGGTCATCCCGGATCTGCCGCTCGACGAGGCCGTGGCCCGGGCGAGAGGCGCCTGGCAGGTCCACGAACATCCTGACCTCGCCAAGGGCCTCGCCGCGCTGGAGGAGACCACCGGCCCCGCCTTCCTGCTGTCCGATGGAGGCCCCACGCACCTGCTCACCGACCCCGACCCCTGCCAGCTCGAGCACGCCATGCCCGCGGACCGCTCCGCCCGGTGGCGTGCGCTGAACACCTCGGTCCTCGCGGAATTCCTGTTGCCGAAGGTCTGGGGGATGCGGGACGACGAGCACTCGGTGCGCATCGTGCACCACGACCCCGAGGCCGCGGTACGGCTCGCCCGTGACAGCGGGGGGACCGCCGTGCTGCTGAGCCCCCTCGCGGTCGACGACGTGCTCGCGATCGCCGCGCAGGGCGAGCGGGTTCCGCGCAAGTCCACCTCCTTCGGCCCCAAGCCCCGCACCGGCCTGATCCTGCGGCTGCTCACCGCGCAGCCGGACCGGAGGTCCAGGCCTTCCGGAGAGGGCGGGTCTCCTCCGCCGGGCGGCCCGCCCCGGTAGAGGGGCACGGGATCGGAGGGACCGGCCGACCGGTATCGGAAACCTCGGCGATCAGATCTCCACCAGGCGGCGCTCCGGCCGTCCGAGCGTCACCGTCACGGGACCGTGAGGTTCAGCTGCGAGCGGGGACAGGGTCGGCGGAGGCGCTCCCGTGCTGGGCGCAGACCTCCGGGGGCCCGTGTCCGAGCCGGCTCGCCGAACGGACCTCGACCTCGTAGCCGGATGCCTTCGCCCCGTCCTTCCCCCACCACCGGCGCCGCAGGGAGCCGACGACCTCGACCATGTCGTCGGGACTCCACCCGGTCACCGTCTCGACGACACCGGGCTCGAACGCCACGCACGGGATGGTGTCCACCCGGATGCCGCGCCCCTGCTGCTGCCGTCTCCGGACGACCAACCGCCAGGTGCCGAATCTGGTGCCGCTCTGCAACGACCTGACCTGAACGGCCTCGGGCAGACGGCCCGCCAGGACGACCTCATTGCGATCCATCGGATCCTCCTTCGATCTCTGCTGACCGAGGACGACTCTCTACGATGAGAGCTGTGCCGGGATGGCCAGAAGGTCATTCTGGGGACGCCGGTTCCAGTTCTGAGGTGGCCTGTGGACAACATCACCGATCTCGGCGGGGACGTCTACGAGATCGATACGAGAATGGCCGGATACTCCGGCATAACGGCGGGTTACCTGATCCTCGGGGATCGCCCATGCCTGGTGGAGACGGGGACCTCCACCTCGGCCCCGGTGGTCAGGGACGCCCTGACCACGCTGGGGGTCGGTTCCCGCGATCTCGCGACGGTCGTCGTCACGCACATCCACCTCGACCACGCCGGCGGCGTCGGGGACATCGCGGGGTTCTACCCCGAGGCGGAGATCGTGGTGCACGAGAAAGGTGCGCGGCACCTCGCCGACCCGTCACGGCTCATGGCGAGCGCCCGGATGGTCTGGGGAGACAAGCTGGACGTCCTGTTCGGCGAACTGTCCGCCACCGACGCCTCCCGGATCCGCGCGCTCGGCGACAGCGGATCCGTCGACCTCGGCAACGGCCGGACCTTGAACAGCCACTACTCCCCCGGCCACGCCAAGCACCACGTGGGGCTCATCGACTCCAGCACCGGGGACCTCTACGTCGGAGACGCCGCGGGCGTCTACCTCCCGCAGACCGGCGACCTGCGTCCCGCCACCCCTCCACCGGACTTCGACCTGCGGACCGCCCTGGACTCCATCGCGCTGTTCGAGGACCTCCGCCCGCAGCGCCTGCTGTTCAGCCACTACGGCCCGGTCGCCGACGTGGCGGAGACCCTGGAGCGTTCTGCGGAGGAACTCCGGATCTGGGTCGATCTGACCCGGCAGGCCCGCTCGGAGGGCATGGACCTGGACCATGCGGTGGCCATGGTCAGGGAACGCACGCAGGAGCGCTACGCGGCGCTCAGGAGCGACGACGCGACCGCCGAGCAGTTCGAACTGCTGAGCGGAGCCCCGTCCAACGTCGCCGGCATCATGCACTGGCTGGACCGGGTCCAGCCCTGAGACGCCGAATCGGTCGGGGGCGAACCGGGACGGTTCGCCCCCGACCGATCAAGGACTACTTCTTCCCGTCCTCGGCGTCCTTCTCCGCCTCATGCTCTCCGCCTCGGTCGTCGTCGGCTTCGGCGGAGTCGTCGAGGATGTCACCGAAGTCGGGCTCGATGAAGGCCGGACCGACACCGGTCTCGGGCTTCTGCACGGCTTTCCGCTCCGTGGCGTCCTCTTCACGGGTCGGCTCCTCGGCCGCGGGAGGCTCTTCCTCCGCGATCTCGTCGATGACCCGCTCGTCGTCCCCGTCGAGATCGTCATCGTCTTCGATCTGCGCGTCCAGCACGCTGAAGCTCTCGAGCCCGGTGTCCGTACCGTCCTCGGGGGCCTCGCCGGAGTCCGCGTCACGAGTCACGTCGTCACGGGCCACGTCGTCACGGGCCACGTCGGTCTCCGCGCCCTCTGAATCCGCAGAGCCCTCGTCATCGTCCTCTTCGAGGTCCTCGATGACGGCACCGGTGAGCTCGGCGTAGCGCTCGGCCGCGTCGGTCTCGCCGTCCTCGTCGAAGGCCATCGCGCGACCGAACCACTCCGTGGCCGCACCCTCGTGTCCCGCGTCCGCCAGAGCATCGGCGTAGGCGAAGGCCAGCCGCGCCGACCAGGGCTGAGGACGCTCGTCACGCAGCTCGGGCAGCCGCTGAAGGGTGATGACCGCAGCGTCCTTCTGGCCGAGATCCCGGCGTGCGCCGGACTCCACGATGGCCATCTCGATCTTCCCCACCCGGTCGAGACGCTCGGCCTCCTTGGACCGGGCCAGATCGAGAGCCCGCTCCGGGCGCCCGAGACCGCGCTCGCAGTCCGCCATGATCGGGAGGAACGACTCCGACCCCGTCATCCGGCGAGCGGCCCGCAGATCACTGAGTGCCTCCGCGAAGTGCCCTGCCCGGTAGGCGGCGATGCCGACGGCCTCGCGGATCACACCGATCCTGGCAGCGAAGCGACGGGCGACCTTGGTGTGCTCGTACGCCTGCTCCGCGTCCTCCTCTCCGAGAGCCCGCTCCGCCGCCACCAGGTGACGGGAGATCAGGTCGGCGAGGTCGAGGGGGAGAGAACGCAGTTCCTCGCGAATCTCCTTGTCGAGCTCTTCGGCGGTGATGTCCGGAGCGAGTGGAGGCAGTTCCTCACGCTCTCGCGCCGGCGCCTCGTCGTTACGGCGACCGCTCGGTTCATCGCGGCTGTAACGGCTGCGGGAGCCGCCTTCACCGCGGAACCCACCGTCCCGGTCACCGTAAGGCCGGCCGCCGGGACGGTCGTCCCGGTTGAACGGACGACGCTCCCCACCACGATCGTCCCGATCCCGGTACC
>NZ_BMQE01000034.1:0-77081 GCF_014647955.1 Planomonospora antibiotica
AAAGCGCGTGCTTCTCACCTGAGCCAGGGGTCGTAACGATCACGAAATGTGGGCCAGATCCAAAACGGTATGACAGTGATCGGGCATGCGGGCAGGATGGGGGCCCATGACTGACAACCGGGTCAATCCCCCCTTCATCGCCGACGAGACGTCCATGCTGCACAGCTGGCTGGACTGGCACCGCGAGACCCTCGCCGTCAAGTGCGCCGGCCTGACCGAGGAGCAGCTTCGGCTGCGAGCCGCCGCGCCGTCCGCGCTCTCGCTGCTGGGCCTGGTCCGGCACCTGGCCGAGGTGGAGCGCTACTGGTTCCGCGAGATCTTGATGGGCGAGGACGTGCCCGACCTCTTCTGCACCCGGGAGGACCCCGACGGGGACTTCGACAACGTGGAGACCGCCTCGGCCGAGGAGGCGTTCGCCCACTGGCGGACCGCGATCGAGGACGCCCGGCGCATCTCCGCCGGACTGCCGCTGGAGACCGCGGGCAAGACCCTGCGCAGGGGCGGGGAGGTCTCGCTCCGCTGGATCCTGGTCCACATGATCGAGGAGTACGCCCGGCACAACGGCCACGCCGACATCATCCGCGAGCACATCGACGGCGTCACGGGCGAGTAGTCACGCCCCGGGCCGGATCGGCGGGCCCGCCGTCCGGGACCGTGCCGGGTTCCCCGCCCGGAGCGGGCTCCGCCGGGCCTCCGGGCTCCGGGGCCGTACCGGACGCCACCGGCCCGCCGGTCCCGCCGCCCTCCAGCGCCTCGGCGATCAGGTGGTCGAGGGCGACCGCATCCGCCGGACGGGCCGTGGCCGCCTCGGCGAACCGGGTGAGCAGCCGGGCGAACGCCTCCCGGTCCGTCCGGTCCCAGCCGGCCATCAGGCCGTCGAGGTAGGCCCTCCGGTAGCGGACCACCGCCTCCAGGACCCTGCGCCCGGTCGCGCTCAGCACCAGCCGGGCCCGCCGGGCGTCGACCTCGGACTCCTCGCGGGTCACCAGGCCCGCGCCGATCGCGTCGTTGACCAGCCTGCTCGCCGTGGACGGGTCGACGTCGAGCTGCTCGGCGACGGCCCCCACGGTCACCTCGGCGACGTCCAGGCTCAGCTTGTGCACGGCGTGCACGACCATCACGTTGGACATCTGCACCGGCCGCTGCGGATCGGCGGCCTTGCGCGCACGCAGCGGCCGCGACCATATCCGGCGCAACCGGAACAGGGCCACGTCGATCACCGCTCCGGGCGTCCCGTCCTCCACGGCCCCACCCTATCGGCGGCCGCCGCGGCAGGCCGCGCGCGGAGCCGGGTCAGCCGGCCAGGCGGATCGGGTTGACCAGGTCGGCGTACATCAGCAGGCCGGCCATGATGATCATTGTGAAGGCCAGCACGTAGGTCAGCGGGAGCACCTTGGCGATGTCCACGTGCGCCGGCTCGGGCCTGCGGGTGACACGGGCGAAGCCGCGCTTGACCCCCTCCCAGAGACCGCCGGCGATGTGGCCGCCGTCCAGCGGGAGCAGCGGGATCAGGTTGAACAGGCCGATCGCCAGGTTGAAGCTGGCCAGCAGGCTGACGAAGACGGCCGCCTTGTTCTCCAGCGGGGCGTCGGAGGCCGCGATCTCGCCGCCGATGCGGCTGACGCCGATGACGCCGATGGGGCCGTCCTTGTCGCGCTCCTCCCCGGAGAAGGCGGCGTTCCAGACGCCGACCATCTTCTCCGGGAAGCGCAGCAGCGCGGCGGCGGTCCTGGAGGTGATGTCCCCCATGTGCGCGACCACGGCGCCGAAGCTCTGCTTCTCGATGACCTGCTTGGGGCTGACCCCCAGGTAGCCGACCCGCTCCGTCTTGCCGGGCTCGTCGAGGGACTCGCGGTCCTGGGCGATGAGGGTGGCCGTGACGGTCATCGGCTGCCCGCCCCGGGTGATGCCGATCTGCACCGGCCCGGCGCCGCTGCCGCGGATGGCGCGGGTCGCCGCCTCCCAGGTGACGACGGGCCTGCCGGCCACCGAGACGATGACGTCGCCGGGCCGCAGTCCCGCCGCGGCGGCGGGGCTGGCCGCGTCGGCGGCGGTGCACTCGGGGTTGGCGGCGTACTGGGCGGCGGTCTTCACGCACTCCGGGACCGAGGCGACCTCCGTCTTCAGCACCGTGGTGCCGAATCCCATGAGCACGATGGCGAACAGGACGAAGGCCAGCACGAAGTTCATCGCCGGGCCGCCCGTCATGATGATGACCTTCTGCCACCAGGGCTTGCGGTAGAAGACGCGGTCCTCGTCCCCCGGGCGGACCTCCTCCAGCGCGACCTCGCGGGCGTTCTCGATCAGGCCCTGCCAGGGGCCGGTGGAGACCGAGCGCACCTTGCCCGGTTCGTCGCCGGCGCGGGGCGGCAGCATGCCGATCATGCGGATGTATCCGCCGAGGGGGATCCACTTGACGCCGTACTCGGTCTCGCCGCGGCGGCGCGACCACATCGTCGGCCCGAAACCGACCATGTACTGCGTGACCCTGACGCCGAACAGCTTCGCCGGCACGAGGTGGCCGATCTCGTGCAGTCCGATCGAGGCCATCAGTCCCAGAAGGAAGAGGACGATGCCGATCAGGAAAAGCAGGTCCACAGAGGTTCCCCCTGGTCGCGGATTTACCAGCAATGCCCCATAAGAGACTAGCCGAAGCCCCTGCCACCGGGACCGCGCTCCGGGATCGCGAGCGGGTCAGGGCCGCCAGATGAGGATCAGCGCGCAGTCGTCGTTGTGCCCCGACGACATGGAGGTGACCAGGTTGCGCGCCCCGCCCGCGAAGCCCGAGGGCAGCAGCCGCTCGGCCTCGCCCAGCAGCCGGTCGAGACCGGCGTCGATGTCGCGGCCCGGCTGCTCGATCAGCCCGTCGGTGTAGAGCATGAGCGCGTCGCCCTTGCGGAGGGTCCCCCGGTCGGGCTCGCAGTGCAGGTCCGGGACGACCCCCAGGACCACCCCCTTGGCGGAGGAGACCCGCCAGGTGCCCGTCCCCGCCTCGAACGTGACCACCGGCGGGTGCCCGGCCGAGGTGATCTCGTACTCGCCCGTGGCCAGGTCGATCCGGACGTGGACGGCGGTGACGAAGCCCTCGGCCTCCCGCTGGCGGTGCAGGTAGGCGTTGCAGGCGGGCAGGAAGTCGGAGACCGAGCCGAGCAGGCCGCCGAAGGTCCCCGACAGCATCAGGGCCCGGGTGCCCGCGTCGACGCCCTTGCCCGACACGTCGACCAGGGCCAGCTCCAGCATGTCGCCGTCGCGCGCGGAGACCAGGAAGTCGCCCCCGAAGGAGGAGCCTCCGGCCTGCTTGAGCACCACCTTCGAGCCCCAGTCCTTGGGCAGCGGGGGCAGCTCGCTCTGCTTCTTGAGCCGGTCGCGCAGCTCCAGCAGCATCACGTCGCCGCGCAGTCCCTGCACGCCGAGCTGCCCCCGGGTGCGGGACATGAGGGCGGCCAGCACGGCGGTGAAGCCGAAGGCCGCCAGCAGTCCGGGACCGATGTGCGCCGGGCCGGCGGCGAAGCCGACGTAGGCCAGCGCGACCACGGCCGCGCCGAGCAGCTTGGCCAGGCTCCGCAGCCGGAGCTGCAGCCCGCCGACCAGGATGACGGGGATCACGAGCGCCGGGGAGAACCACTCGACCGAGACGCGCGCGGCCAGCCCGCCGATCACCAGCGTCAGCACGATCAGCGTGATGAGCAGGTTGCGGTCGCGGGCCAGCGGCCCCCGGCGGAGGAACCGCACGATGGGCACCAGGAAGGGGACCCGCACCAGGAACGCGCGGAGCCCTGCGGGGATCAACGGCGCCGGTCGGGAACTCATGATGCGCTCGACTGTAGCGGGCCGCCCGCCTTTTGGGCAGCCCACTTGACCAACACCTTGATCATTAAGCACGTATATTCGATGGCCGGAAACGGCCGTTCTGCCTACCGTGGGAGGAATGAGTCTCACCCTGCGGCCGATGACAGAATCCGACTGGCCCGAATGGATCGCCGTCGACGAGGAGGCGTTCGGCAACGCCTTCCCTGCGCACCGCGTCGAACTGTTCCGGAACAACACCGAGTTCGACCGCTCGCTGGGCGCCTTCGAAGGCGGTCTGCTGGTGGGCGTCACCGCGGTGTGCAGCTTCACCATGACGGTCCCCGGCGGCCCGATCCCGGTCGGCGGGGTCACCGCCGTCGGCGTGCTCCCCTCGCACCGCCGCCGGGGCGTGCTGACCGCCCTGATGACCCGCCAGCTGGCGGACCTGCACGAGCGGGGTGAGGCCGTCGCCGCGCTCTACGCCTCCGAGGCGGCGATCTACGGGCGGTTCGGGTACGGCAGGGCCGCCGACAGCCTGTTCTTCGACATCCCCACCCGCGGCACGGCCCTGGCCCCGCACGCCCCGGCCGATCCCGCGCTGCGCCTGCGGATCGTCAGGCCCGCCGAGAGCAGGGAGGTCTTCGAGAAGGTCTTCGAGGCCGCGCTCGACAGCCGTCCCGGCCTCTACGCCCGCACGTCCGCGCGCTGGGACGCGGTCCTGTCCGACCACGAGGCCGACCAGAACGGCGCCGGCCCGCTCCGGGCGGTCGTCGCCGAGGACGACGGCGGCCCGCGCGGCTACGCGCTGTTCCGGATCAAGGCGGGCGTCACCGAGCACGACGAGCCGGACGGCGAGCTGCGGCTGAAGGAGCTCTTCGGCCTGGACCCGGCCGCCTACGCGCTGCTCTGGCGGCACCTGCTCGACCGCGACCTGGTCGCCCGGGTGAAGGCCTGGAGCCGCCCCTCCGACGACCCGCTGATCCACCTGCTGGCCGAGCCGCGCCGACTGCGCGCGGGCTGGCTCGACGACCTGTGGGTCCGGATCGTGGACGTCGGGCGGGCCCTCCCCGCGCGCCGGTACGCCGCGCCGGTGGACGTGGTGGTCGAGGTCGAGGACGCCGTCTGCCCGTGGAACGCCGGCCGCTGGCGGCTGACCGCCGACACCGAGGCGGCCCGGTGCGCGCCCACCGGGGAGGCCGCCGACCTGGTGCTGCCGGTCACCGCGCTGGGCGCCGCCTACCTGGGCGGCCGGTCGCTCACGGCGCTGCAGGCGGCCGGCGTCGTGCGCGAGGCGCGGGCGGGAGCCGTACGGGAGCTGTCCGCGGCCCTGTCGTGGGAGCCGGCCCCCTGGGCGGGCCTGGTCTTCTGAGACCCCGGCTCCCCGGGAGCCCGGCCGCCGGCGGAGCCCGGCCCGTCGGCGCGGCACGGTCGGCGGGTTATCGTGACGGCATGGCACTGCAGAGCTTGCAGATCACGGCGATCACCGCGATGCGGGCCCGGGACGTCTCCCGGCCCTCCAAGGAGCAGCAGGAGGCCGCCGACCGGCGGCCCCTGCGCGACGAGACCCCCCGCAGGGAGCCGGCGCGCAGGGGCCGGGACAGGCAGGGACGGGCGGAGCCGGGGCCGGGCGGCTACGGCAGCGGCGGGAGCTCCCCGGTCGTCTCGTAGGAGGCGAGCTGCTCGATGCGGCGGCTGTGCCGCTCGGCGCCCGAGTAGGGGGTCGACAGGAAGAGCTCGACGAACCTGGTCGACTCCTCCTGCGGATGCATGCGCCCGCCGATGCTGATCACGTTGGCGTCGTTGTGCTCGCGGGCCAGTTTGGCGGTGTCCTCGCTCCAGGCCAGGGCCGCGCGGATGCCGCGCACCTTGTTGGCCGCGATCTGCTCGCCGTTGCCCGAGCCGCCGATGACGACCCCGAGGCTGCCGGGGTCACCCGCGACGCCCTCGGCCGCGCGCAGGACGAACGGCGGATAGTCGTCCTCGGCGTCGTAGACGGACGGACCGCAGTCGACGACCTCGTGGCCGTGCTCCTTCAGCCAGGAGACGAGGTGGTTCTTGAGCTCATAGCCGGCATGGTCGGCACCGATGTAGACACGCACGGGCCCAGTGTGGCAGGTGAAGATGTCCGGCCGGACCCCCACCCCCCGCTAGAGTAATGACCGGTCTGCTACAAGAACCCTTACATCCGGGAGCCCTCCATGCGCGACATCCGAGTGATCGGGGATCCGGTCCTGCGCACGCCCGCCGAGACGGTCGTGGACTTCGACCGCGATCTGCGCCGCCTGGTCGACGAGATGTTCGCCGCGATGTACTCCGCGCAGGGCGTCGGCCTGGCGGGTCCGCAGATCGGCGTGTCGAAGCGGATCTTCGTCTACGACTGCAGCAACCGCAAGGGCCATGTGATCAACCCCGAGCTGACGGTCGACGACGACGCCGAGATGGTCGACGAGGAGGGCTGCCTGTCGGTCCCGAGCCGCGAGACGGGCAAGCCCCTCTACGCCAGGACCCCGCGCGCCTCGGGGGTCACCGTCACCGGGGTCGACCGCCTCGGCCGCCCGGTGCGGGTCCGGGCGCGCGGCATGCTCGCCCGGTGCTTCCAGCACGAGACCGACCACCTGAACGGCATGCTCTACGTCGACCGGCTGGCCAAGGACGCCGCCCGCAAGGTCCTGCTCCAGACGCCCTGACCCGGTCCCGCCCGCCGCGGCCGGGAGCGCGCGCCCGCCGCGGAGTCCCCGGGGCGGGCGGTCCGCACGTCCGCGGCCCTGGACCTGCGCCCCTCCCGGAGAGGCCGGAGCCCGCGCCCCTCCCGGAGAGGGGTCAGAGCTGGAGCGACTTGGTCTCCAGATACTCCTCCAGGCCGAACTCCCCCAGCTCGCGCCCGAGACCGGACTGCTTGTAGCCCCCGAAGGGGGCCAGCGGGTTGAACCGGCCGCCGTTGATCGCCACCTGGCCGGTGCGCAGCCGCCGCGCCAAGGAGACGGCCCGGTTCTCGCTGCCCGCCCACACCGCGCCCGCCAGGCCGTACGGCGTGCCGTCGGCGATGGCGACCGCCTCGTCCTCCCCCCGGCTGTAGGGGACGATCGTCAGGACGGGGCCGAAGATCTCCTCCTGCTCGATGACCATGCCGGGCTCCACCCCGGCGAAGACCGTGGGCTCCACGTAGAAGCCCCTGCCCGCAGGGCGGTCGGCGCCTCCGGCGACCAGCCGGGCGCCCTCCTCCTGGCCCCGGTTGATGTAGCGGACGACGCGGTCGCGCTGCGCGGCGGAGACCAGCGGGCCGAGCCGGGTGGCCTCGTCGAAGGGGTCGCCGACGGTGTACTTGCCGGCGGCCGCCACGGCGAGCCTGACGGCCTCGTCGTACTGGTCGCGGTGGACGATCATGCGGGTCCAGGCGGAGCAGGTCTGGCCGGAGTTGAGGAAGGCGTTGGCCACCGTCGTCTTGACCGCCGTCGGCAGGTCGGCGTCCGGCAGGATCACGCTCGCCGACTTGCCGCCGAGCTCCAGCGCCACCCGCTTGACCGTCTCGGCGGCGAGCGCGGCGACCCGGCGCCCGGCCGCGGTGGAGCCGGTGAAGGAGACCATGTCCACGCCGGGGTGGGCGGCGACGGCCTCGCCGACGACCGGGCCGTGGCCGCTCACCATGTTGAACACCCCGGCGGGCAGCCCCACCTCGTCGAAGACCCCGGCCAGCGCGAAGGCCGCCAGCGGCGCCACCTCGCTGGGCTTCAGCACGACCGTGCAGCCGGCGGCGAGCGCCGGCCCGACCTTGCACACGATCTGGTGGAGCGGGTAGTTCCACGGCGTGATGGCGCCGACCACGCCGACCGGCTCCCGCAGGATCCAGGAGTTGCCGATCCTGCGGGTGTCGAACTCGTAGGCCTCGGCCAGCCGGGCGTAGGAGTCCAGCACCTCGGCGGGCATCAGGGTCTGCACCTTCAGCGCCATGCCGTAGGGGGCGCCCATGTCGGTGGAGATGATCCTGGCTATCTGGTCGGAGCGCTCCCGGATGAGCGCCGCCGCCGCGGCGAGGACCTTGCCCCGCTCGGCGGGGGGCGTGGCCGACCACCGCGGCAGGGCCGCGCGGGCGGCGGCCACGGCCGCCTCCACGTCGGCGGGCGACCCCGCGGGGACCCGGTCGATCAGCTCCTCGGTCGCGGGGTTGACGACGTCGATGCTCGCACCCGACGCCGACGGCCGCCATGCTCCGTCCAGATAAAGGTGACGCATTCCCTCATCCTTGCGCGAGGACCGGGGGAAGGCGAGAGTCCCGATCGCTACGCGGCGTGTTCGTCACATCACCGACCGCTGAAGGCGCGGCTGGATGCTGTCCGTCGCTTCGTCCGCCAAGAATACGGAGGAGCGTCCCGGTCGGTGGTGAATAGCCGAGATCTCGCATGTTCGCCATGTCCCGTCGCATCTCACCGCACATGAGGGCGACACCGCTCCGTCGCGTCTCGTCACACGTACGAGCGACACGGCTCCCGTCGCGTCTCGTCACACGTACGGCCGGCACGGCTCCCGTCGTACGCGGTCCCGGCATACGGGGCCGTACGGCTCCCGTCGCGAGTGCGGCCGCGCGGCCGGTCCCCCGGGCGCGCGGCCCACCGGCTCAGTCGAAGATCGGCGGCCGGGTGCGGGAGCGCTTCAGCTCGAAGAAGCCGTCGAAGCCGGCGACCAGCCGGACACCGTCCCAGAGCCTGCCCGCCTCCTCGCCCTTGGGCGCGGGCGAGATGACCGGGCCGAAGAACGCGACGTCGCCCACCGCGATCACCGGGGTGCCGACCTCCTGGCCGACCCGGTCGATGCCGTCGGCGTGCGAGGCGCGCAGTGCCCCGTCGTACTCGTCGGAGTCCATCGCGTCGGCGAACGCGCGGTCCAGGCCCGCCGCCTCGAGCGCCTCCTCCACCGTCTCGCGGAGGGTGTCGAGCTGCTTGACCCTGCCCTGGTTGTGGAAGCGGACGCCCAGCTCGGTGTAGAGCCGGCCGACCGTCTCGGAGTCGTGCTTCTCCTGCACCGCGGTGACCACCCGGACCGGGCCGAGGGCCCTGCCGATCATCTCGCGGTAGTCCTCGGGGACGTCCTTGCCCTCGTTGAGGACGTACAGGCTCATGATGTGCCAGCGCGGCTCGATCGGCCGCACCTTCTCCACCTCCAGCAGCCAGCGCGAGGTCATCCACGCGAAGGGGCAGAAGGGGTCGAACCAGAGGTCCACCGGTGTGCGCTCGGTCATCGGTCAGTTCTCTCCTCAAAAGGATGTTCCTCCAGGCGACAACCCCTCACGCAAGAGGTCGTATTCCGCTCGCGGGCGATCGCCCCGGAGATCCTCCCCGCCCTCCGGGGAGGAGTCCGGGCCGTCATCCGATCTTCCAGGCGACGATTCGCCGCCCCTCGTGGCAGGATTCAGAACAGTCCTCCAGCAACGGAGCGGAGGAAGTTGCGACGAGGGAGCGGTAGTGGCAGGCAATCTGACCCGTGACGAGGCCCGCGAGCGCGCACGGTTGCTCAGCGTGCAGTCGTATGCGGTGGAGCTCGACCTGACCGAGGGTGAGGAGCGCTTCGAGAGCGTCACCACGGTCCGCTTCACCAGCACCCGGGCCGGCGCTGAGACGTTCATCGACCTGGCCGGCGCCAAGGTGCGCAAGGCCGTGCTCAACGGCGCCGAGCTCGACGTGAGCACCTACGACCTCGAGACCGGCCGGCTCCCCCTGCCGGGCCTGGCCGAGAGCAACGAGCTGCAGATCGACGCCGACTGCTCCTACATGCGCACCGGCGAGGGCCTGCACCGTTTCGTCGACCCGGTCGACAAGAGCGTCTACCTGCACAGCCAGTTCGAGACGGCCGACGCCCACCGGATGTACGCCTGCTTCGACCAGCCCGACCTGAAGGCGACCTTCGAGCTGACCGTGCTCGCGCCCTCCCACTGGGAGGTGATCTCCAACGCGGCGCCCGACGAGATCGAGGACCTCCCCGAGCACCGCGGCAGGCACGGGGCCCTGCAGGCGTCCAAGCGCTGGCACTTCCCGCCCACCCCGGTGATGAGCACCTACATCACCGCGCTGTGCGCCGGGCCGTACCACAAGGTGACCTCCGAGCACGACGGCATCCCGCTGGGCCTGTACTGCCGGGCCTCGCTCGCCGAGCACCTCGACGCCGACAACATCTTCGAGGTCACCCGGCAGGGCTTCGACTTCTTCCACAAGGTGTTCGGCCTGCGCTACCCCTTCGGCAAGTACGACCAGCTGTTCGTGCCGGAGTTCAACGCCGGGGCGATGGAGAACGCCGGCTGCGTGACGTTCCTGGAGGACTACGTCTTCCGCTCCCGCGTCACCGACGCCGTCATCGAGCGCCGCGCCGAGACGATCCTGCACGAGATGGCGCACATGTGGTTCGGCGACCTGGTCACCATGCGCTGGTGGGACGACCTGTGGCTGAACGAGTCCTTCGCCACCTACGCCTCGGTGCTCTGCCAGGCCGAGGCCACCCGCTGGGGCCAGGGCGCCTGGACGACCTTCGCCAACGTGGAGAAGGCCTGGGCCTACCGCCAGGACCAGCTGCCCTCCACCCACCCGATCGCCGCCGACATCGTCGACATGCACGCGGTCGAGGTCAACTTCGACGGCATCACCTACGCCAAGGGCGCCTCGGTCCTCAAGCAGCTCGTCGCCTACGTCGGCCTGGACAACTTCCTGGCGGGCGTGCGCGACTACTTCAACGAGCACGCCTGGGGCAACACCGAACTGTCCGACCTGCTGCGCGCGCTGGAGCGCACCAGCGGCCGCAACCTGTCGGAATGGTCCAAGGAGTGGCTGGAGACCTCCTGGGTCAACACCCTGCGCCCGGCCTTCGAGGTCGACGAGGCGGGCCGCTTCACGAGCTTCGAGGTGCTGCAGGAGGCTCCGGCCGACTACCCGACGCTGCGCTCGCACCGCGTCGCCATCGGCCTGTACTCCCACTCCGGTGACGCGCTCGTCCGCGTCAAGCGGGTCGAACTCGACGTGGTCGGCGCCCGTACGGCCGTGGCCGAGCTGGTCGGCGAGGTCCAGCCGGACCTGGTGCTGATCAACGACGACGACCTGACCTACGCCAAGGTCCGGCTGGACGATCGCTCGCTGCGCACGCTGGTCTCCGGCGGCATCGCGAAGTTCGCCGGGCCGTCGGGGTCGCTGCCGCGCGCCCTGTGCTGGTCGGCGGCCTGGGACATGACCCGCGACGCCGAGATGGCCACCCGCGACTACGTGGCGCTGGTCACCTCCGGCATCGCCTCGGTCGAGGACATCACCGTCGCCCAGACCGTGCTGCGCCAGGCCCGCCTGGCCGTCCAGCAGTACGCCGACCCCGCCTGGCGCGCCGAGGGCCTGAGCCTGCTGGCCTCGGCGCTGCGCTCCCTCGTCGCCGCGGCGGAGCCCGGCTCGGACCACCAGCTGGCCTACGTCAACGCCCTGGCCGCCACCGCCGTCTCCGCCGACGACATGGCGTTCCTTTCGGGTCTGCTGGACGGCACGACCGTCCTTGCGGGCCTGACCGTCGACACCGACCTGCGCTGGACCCTCACCCAGGCGCTGGTCTCCGGCGGCGTGCTCGGTGACGCCGACATCGCCGAGGAGCTGCTGCGCGACCCCACCGCGACCGGTGAGCGCGCCGCCGCCCTGGCCCGCGCCGCCCTCCCGACCGCCGAGGGCAAGGCCGGCGCCTGGAACGCGATCACCGAGGGCGGGCTGAGCGGCGCGCTGCTCCGCTCGACGATCGGCGGCTTCATGGACCCGCGCCACCCCGAGCTGCTGGAGCCGTACGCCGACCGGTACTTCGCGGAGATCGGCCGGATCTGGAAGTCCTGGACCTCCGACAGCGCCCAGAACTTCGCCAACGGCTGCTACCCGGCCCTGGCCGTCTCCCCGGAGACCGTCGCCAGGACCGAGCGGCTGATCGAGGAGAGCAACCCGCCGCACGCGCTCAGGCGCCTGCTCCTGGAGGGCGCCGACGGCGTCCGCCGCGCCCTGCGGGCCCAGGCCAGGGACGCGTCGGCCTGAGAGACCGGACCGGCAGGCGCCCCCGCGGGAAACGGCGGGGGCGCCGTCGCGTTCCGGCTCCGAACGCTCCGGATGCTCCGGACCGGGGCGCCACAGCGCCCCCGCACCGGGCGCGCCAGGCTCCGCACACGCTGCACACTCCGTCCACCGGGGGCGCCGCCGCGCTCCCCGAGACGGCCCCGGCGGTTCCGCGAACCGCCGGGGCCGGGAAAAGTGAGGCCGTCCGCCGATGGATTCGGTACAGGACCTGCTCGTCGCGCTCGCCAGGCGGCACGCGTTCGCCGACCTCGAGGCCCTCACCGACGATCCCGAGGTCGCCGCGGTGTGCGAGTTCGGCCATCGGCTGCTCTCCCTCGACGCCGAGGACTTCGCCGCCGAGGCCCGGCGGGTTCCCCCCGCCCTGCGGCGGCGCGCGCGGGCGTGCACCATGCCGCAGACCCCCAGGGAGCAGCCGCGCGGCGCGCTGGAGTCGCTGCGCCCGGCCTACGGGCTGCTGCTGGAGGTGATCGCGATCCGCTGGGAGCGGCGCGAGCTCAGCCCCATGGTGGCCGCCCTGCACATCGCCAGCGAGTACCTCCCGATGCTCGCCTTCGAGTCGGTGCTCGGCCACGCGGGCGACCCGGTCCGCTGGCCCGCCGGGCTGAGCTCGCCCGGCAGCAGGTTCGGCGTGATCGGCGACCGCGAGTGCGACCACACCAAGTCCGAGCAGTCGGCCGCCAACCGGACCCTGCGGGTGGCCGTGGAACCCGCCGAGGGCTGGCGGGCCTACTTCGACCGCCAGCACAGCCAGGTCGCCGGCGCGCTGGCCACCTGCGTGTCCGACTGCCGCAGCCCCTGCACCGCGATGGACTGGGTGACCCAGAGCTCGCGCGAGGACCTGGCCCTGCGCTCACGGGTCGCGCTGGCCTTCGCCGAGACCCCGCTGGTACGGCTCCGCCACGCGGCGCCGGTGGGCCACGGGTTCGGCGTGCCCTCGCCCGAGGAGGTCCTCGAGGCGTGGGAGCGCAGCCGGGTCCTGCTGGCCAAGAACGAGGTGGGCGGCGCGGCCGGGCGGGAGGACGGATTTCCGCTGCCCGGTCTGCCCAGCCTCTTCTCCGCCGTCGCCGCCGCCCCGGTGACCGTCTCGACGCTGCTGGAGGACATCACCGTCCACCTGGTCGGACTGCTGAGATCCGGCGGAGACGGGGCCTCGGGGCGCACGGGGGTTCTCTAGAGAGGAAATGTATGGATACCCGCTGCGGTGCACCCTCATGCGGGTGACCGTGGTCACAAAAGTGTGAGTTAGGGACTACTAGGCACCCTCTTTGAACTTCGGCTACCGTGAGTCACGTGGACTCCGGTCATGTGCCAGAAGACGGTAACAGCACGTCACCGCTCCGGGTCGGTGATCGCCGGGCCGAGGAGAGGCCGGCGGCTCGGCCCGTCGCGCCCGCGTCTACGTACGCGCCGACCGCCGAGCGGGCCTCCCTGCGCGGCCTGCTCGGCCATCCCCGCTACCGTCCACTCCGCCGCCGGCTGCTGATCGCGGTCGTCGCGGGAGTGGCGGGGGGCTTCCTGCTCGCCGGCTGGCGCTGGGGGGTCACCACCGCCGTGCTGGCCGCGATCGCCGACACGGTGGTGCGCGCCCGCTCGCACTCGACCGTGCCCGCCTGGCGGCGTGCCTCGGTCGCCGAGCGGCGCACCGAGGCGCAGCTGAAACGGCTGGAGCGCAGCGGCTACCGCACTCTGCACGCCCGCGCGATCCCGGACAGCGAGGCCCAGATCGACCATCTGGTCATCGGCCCCACGGGGGTCTACGCCGTCGACTCCGAAAAGTGGGACAAGCGGCTCCCGGTGCGGGTGCAGTCGCACCGCAAGCTGTTCCACGGCCCGTTCGACCAGAAGAAGCGCCTGGACGAGGCCCGCTGGGAGGCGAGCCGGGCCGCCGAACTGATCGGCAAGGCGCTCGGCCGCGAGGTCGTCATCGTCCCCTCCCTCGCGATCTACGGGCCGCCCGTCCCGTGGAAGGTCCTCACCGTCCGCGAGGTCGACGTGTTCGACGGCTCTCGGGTCCGCAAGTGGATCACCAAGCGGGAGCGCTCGCTCACCGACGCCGAGATCCGGAAGATCTACGAGATCGCCGAGCGGGTCCTGCCCTCCCGCTATCCCGAGAGCTGACGCGCTCCCCGTTCCCCGTCCGGACGCCCGGTGGCCCCCGCCGCCGGGCGTTCCGCGTCCCCCGGCGCCGCGGTCACCGCACCGGACGCGCTCCGGACGTCCGCCCTGGGCATCGCGGGGGACGTCCGCCACATGGACCGCGGGTCTCATCAGGCGGGCGCTGGCCGTACCATTTGAAGACTCAGCGTCGATGATGGGAGAAGCGTCATGCCGGCCCTCAGGTCTCGTACGGTCACTCACGGCAGGAACATGGCCGGAGCCCGGGCCCTGCTCCGGGCGACGGGCGTGGACGGCGGTGACTTCGGCAAACCGATCATCGCCGTGGCCAACAGCTTCACCCAGTTCGTCCCCGGGCACGTCCACCTGCGCGAGGTCGGCGACGTCGTCGCCGGGGCGATCCGCGAGGCCGGGGCCATCCCGCGGGAGTTCAACACGATCGCGGTCGACGACGGCATCGCCATGGGCCACGGCGGCATGCTCTACTCGCTGCCCAGCCGCGAGCTCATCGCCGACGCGGTCGAGTACATGGTCAACGCCCACTGCGCGGACGCGCTGATCTGCGTCTCCAACTGCGACAAGATCACCCCGGGCATGCTGCTGGCCGCGTTCCGGCTCAACATCCCCACGGTCTTCGTCTCCGGCGGGCCGATGGAGGCCGGCAAGACGGCGGGCCGGAAGCTCGACCTGATCGACCCGATGATCGCCGCCGCCAACGAGGACGTCTCCGACGCCGAGCTGCTGGAGATGGAGGAGAACGCCTGCCCGACCTGCGGCTCGTGCAGCGGGATGTTCACCGCCAACTCGATGAACTGCCTCGCCGAGGCCATCGGCCTGGCGCTTCCGGGCAACGGCACGATCCTGGCCACGCACAAGGCCCGCAAGAAGCTGTTCCAGGACGCCGGCCGGCAGCTGGTGGAGATCACCCGCCGCTACTACGAGCAGGACGACGAGAGCGTGCTGCCGCGCAGCATCGCCACCAAGGAGGCGTTCGAGAACGCCATGACGCTGGACGTGGCGATGGGCGGGTCTACCAACACGATCCTGCACATCCTCGCCGCGGCCCGCGAGGCCCAGGTCGACTTCGGCCTGAAGGAGATCAACGAGATCTCGCTGCGGGTGCCGTGCCTGTGCAAGGTCGCCCCGGCCACGGACAAGTACCACATCGAGGACGTGCACCGGGCCGGCGGCATCCCCGCCATCCTGGGCGAGCTCGACCGGGGCGGGCTGCTCCACCGCGACGTGCCCACCGTCAACGGCGGCACGCTGGGCGACTACCTCGACGCCTGGGACCCGAAGTCGGCCGGCGCCCTGCCCGAGGCGCGGGAGCTGTGGCACGCCGCCCCCGGCAACGTCCGGACCGTCAAGCCGTACTCCCAGGAGGCCCGCTGGGACTCCCTCGACCTCGACCGCGAGGGCGGCTGCGTGCGCGACATCGAGCACGCCTACACCCGCGACGGCGGTCTGGCCGTGCTCTACGGCAACATCGCCGCCGAGGGCTGCATCGTCAAGACCGCCGGGGTCGACGAGTCGATCTGGCGGTTCTCCGGGCCCGCGGTGGTCTTCGAGTCGCAGGAGGACGCGGTCGAGGGCATCCTGAACAACCGCGTCAAGGAGGGCGACGTCGTCGTCATCCGCTACGAGGGCCCCAAGGGCGGGCCGGGCATGCAGGAGATGCTCTACCCGACCTCGTTCCTGAAGGGCAAGGGGCTGGGCAAGGCCTGCGCGCTGATCACCGACGGCCGCTTCTCCGGCGGCACCAGCGGACTGTCCATCGGCCACGCGTCCCCGGAGGCGGCCGAGGGCGGGACCATCGCCCTGGTCGAGGACGGCGACCTCGTCGAGATCGACATCCCGGGCCGCTCGATCGAGCTGAAGGTGCCGGAGCAGGAGCTGGCCGCCCGCCGCGAGCGGCTCCTGGCCGACCTGGGCGGCTACCGCCCGCGTGACCGCCACCGCCCGGTGACGGCCGCGCTCCAGGCCTACGCCGCGCTGACCACCTCGGCCTCCACCGGGGCCTCGCGCGACCTGTCCCAGCTCTCCCGGTAGACGCGTCCGCGCAGGACCGCCGACGGGCGGTCCTGCGCGTTCCGGGCCCCGCCCGGGTACGGCCCCGGCGACATCCCGGACTTTCCCCCGGGTTACACTCCTGAAGCCGGTAACTCTGTTCGAAAAATGTCGGTGCTCGTCCGTATTCTGTGGGTATGGCTACCGTCATGAAGCCCCCCGCCAGCCCGCTGACGACCGCCGAGATCGCCGCCCTCGCCCTGTCCCTGGCACACCTGGGGTCGGGCCCGCAGGCCGCCGCCGCCCGGCACGGCCTCCGCCACGCCTTCGAGCACCTGGAGCTCGACGACGACGTCACCGCCACCACCCTCGCCACCCTGACCGAGCCGCTCCCCTCCGCCGTCGCCGACCGGGCCAGGACCATCGCGGGCGCGATCACGTCCCGGCTCGTGATCCGCCTGCACTACCGGGACGTCTCCGGCCGGATCACCGTCCGCGACGTCGATCCCGTGACCTGCATGGTCCACCGCGAGCACTGGTATCTCGTGGGCATGTGCCGCATGCGCGGCGCGATCCGGGCCTTCCGGTTCGACCGGATCATCGCCACGGAGCCCACCTTCGTCCCCGCCCGGCCGCATCCGGCCGAGCGCTTCCTGCCCTTCCAGGGCAAGCGCGCGGCGTGACCCTCCGCAGGCGGCGTGACCTCCGTGGGGCGCTCCGCTGAAACGCCGCGCCGAGCGCCCCTGAGACGCCGGAACGCCGCCTCGCGAGCGCGGGGCGGCGTTCTCGTGCGGATCGGCGACCGGGGCGCCGCTTTCCGCGGACTCCGGCCGAGGTCAGCCGCCGCAGCAACCGCCACCGCAGCAACCGCCGCCGCCGGCGGGCCTGGGGGCGGCGGCGCCTCCGGTCATGGCGACCGTGGACAGCAGCCGGACGGTGTCCTCGTGTCCCTCGGGGCAGAGCGCGGGTTCGTCGGACTTGGCCATCGGGCGCGACAGTTCGAAGGTGGACCCGCAGGCACGGCAGCGGAAATCATAGCGAGGCATGCCACCAGATTACTCAGGCCGCCGGGTTCCTCCCCCGTCCCGGAGCGGTCGTGACCCGGTCGTCGCGAAGATGTCACGGAATCCGGCGCGGCGGCCCCTCACCCGAAGGCGATCTCGGCGTAGTCGGCGATCGCCCGGTAGCCGATCGCCTGGTAGACGGAGTTGGAGACCGGGTTGCCCAGATCGGTGAAGAGCAGCACCTCGGTGGCACCGGCGTCCAGCGCCTCGCGGGTCACCGCGCGCGTGACCGCCTCGCCGTACCCCCGCCCGCGGAACTCCGGCGGCGTGTAGACCGGGCCGATCCGCGACATGGCCCCGATCGGCGCGGAGAAGGCCGCACACGCGACGGGACGCCCGCCGTCCTCCCACAGGACCAGTTCCTCACGGCCGATCCGGCTGGAGACCACCGGTAGGAGCTCACCCGCCCGCTCTCCCAGCGCCTCGAAGTGGAAGTCGGCGAGCCAGGCCGCGAGCAGTTCGCGGTCGCCGGTGCCCGCCGTACGGGCGGCCCCGGAGACCGGGCGCCGGAGCGGGCTCACGGATTCCAGCCGGTAGAGGCGCTCAAGGATGCGCCGCTTCACAGGCCGCCACCAGGAGGCGGCGAACGCCTCCACCTGCGCCAGCGGTCCGCTGATCTCGGGGACCACCCGCTCGGCCTCGATCAGCGCGGCGGCCAGGGACGGCACGGAGGAGGCTGGGAGGTCGGGCAGGAGCAGCCCGCGCGGCGGGGCGTGGACCGCCGCGGCGACGGTCCGGCCGTCCTCCTCCAGCCAGGCCAGCAGCACGTCCCCGCTGTGCACGCCGGCGCGGATGCCGCGCAGGACGGTGAGCGGGGCGGTGTTGCGGACCGGGTCGCGGAGCAGCCACGGCTCCGCCGCCCCGGCGAACACCTCGACGTCGGAGGTGAAAATCCATGCCATGCACCGATTGTGCCGACACGGACCTCGCCGGGGCGAGCGGATACGGCGGATCTCAGGCCGCGTTCTCCGCGAGGTACGGGGCCCACTGGGGGTCGCCGACGACGTGCGCGCCGATCAGCCGCCAGTGCACGCCGCGCGGCACCACCGGGGCGACGTTCAGCGTCCAGCCCAGCTCCTCCAGCAGCCTGTCGGCCTTGCGGTGGTTGCACGTCGTGCACGAGGCCACGCAGTTCTCCCACGTGTGGGGGCCGCCGCGCGAGCGGGGGATCACGTGGTCGATGGTGTCGGCCCGCTGGCCGCAGTAGGCGCACCGGTAGTCGTCCCGGCGCATCAGCGCGGTCCTGGTCAGCGGGATCCGCGACCGGTAGGGGATGCGGACGTAACGACGAAGCCTGATCACCGACGGCACGTCGACCGTGCGGCTCGCCGAGCGGAGCACGGCGCCCCGCCCGTCGCGGTGCACGACGTCCGCCTTCTCCCGCAGCACCAGCACCACGGCGCGGTGCATGGGGAGGGTGGTCAGGGGTTCGAAGGTGGCGTTGAGCAGAAGGACCTGGCGCATCAGCGGGCCTCTCCCGCCGTGCGTCGCGTCGTCTCGGGGGGCACGCCGTCGCGTGCCCCGGTTGGCGGCCCCTCTTGGGGCCCGGGCGCTTCCGTCACGAGGACCTCCGCCGGACGGCCCAGCGGATGGTCACCACGGCACCGTCCTGGACCAAGTTTGACTTCTGGACCGGTGTGCCCGCCACTCATAAACGACTGGAGGGACTCCTGGTGCTTTTATGCCCCCATTACCTGTTCTTCACTCCTCCGAAGCTCGTTCGGTACGCCTGCCGCGCAAGCGGTGTCCCGTTGTCCGCCGGAGGTCGTAGGGTTCCAGCCATGACGCGACAGCCGTACCCGCCCGCCCGCCGTGACGACGTCGTCGAGGACCTGCACGGCACCCCCGTCCCCGACCCCTACCGCTGGCTGGAGGACCCCGACGACCCGGCCACCGCCGAATGGCTGGCGGCTCAGGAGAAGCTCTTCACCGCCGGGATGGGGGAGCTCCCGGGACGGGAGCGGTTCAGGGCCCGGGTCGCCGAGCTGCTGAGGTCCGGTTCGGTGGGCGCCCCGGTCTGGCGGGGCGAGCGGCGCTTCTTCATGCGGCGCACCCCGGAGCAGGAACACGCCGTGCTGTACACCGTGGACCCCTCCGGCGCCGAGCGGGCGCTGCTGGACCCGATGGCGCTGGACCCGACCGGGCTGACCACGCTGGACGCCTGGCAGCCCGACAAGGAGGGCCGCCTGCTCGCCTACCAGATCTCGGTCGGCGGCGACGAGGAGTCCAGTCTCTACCTCATGGACGTCGCGACCGGGACCCGCATCGAGGGCCCGATCGACCGGTGCCGCTACTCCCCCATCGCCTGGCTGCCCGGCGGCGAGGCGTTCTACTACGTGCGCAGGCTGCCCGCCACCGAGGTCCCCGCCGGCGAGGAGCAGTACCACCGCCGCGTCTACCTGCACCGGGTCGGCACCTCCACCGAGGAGGACGTGCTGATCTTCGGGCACGGCATGGAGAAGACCAACTACTACGGCGTCGGGGTGTCGCGCGACGGCCGGTGGCTGCAGATCTCCGCCTCCCGGGGCACCGCTCCCCGCAACGACCTGTGGACCGCCGACCTGGAGGCCTCCTCCCCCGATGCTCCGGAGCTCGTCGTCGTCCAGGAGGGCGTCGACGCCCAGACCGGCCTGCACTTCGGCCGCGACGGCCTGCTCTACGTCTTCACCGACCGCGACGCCCCCCGCGGGCGGATCTGCGTCACCGACCCCGCCACCCCGCAGGCCGAGCACTGGCGCGACCTGATCCCGCAGGACCCCGAGGCCGTGCTCTCGGACTTCGCGATCCTCGACGACCTGGACCGGCCGGTCATGCTGGCCGGCTGGACCCGCCACGCGATCAGCGAGATCTCCGTGCACGACCTGGCCACCGGCGAGCGGACCGGCGAGGTGCCCACCCCCGGGCTGGGCACGATCGGCGGCATCAGCGAGCGGCCGGAGGGCGGCCACGAGGCCTGGTTCGGCTACACCGACAACACCACGCCGCCCACCGTCCAGCGCTACGACGCCCGCACCGGTGAGACCTCCCTCTGGGCCGCCTCCCCCGGCGCCGTCGAGGTGCCCGCGGTCACCACCGAGCAGGTCGTCTACCGCTCGGCCGACGGCACCGAGGTCCACATGCTGGTGATCTCCCCGCCCGGCGCCGAGGGCCCCCGCCCCACGATCCTGTACGGCTACGGCGGCTTCGGCATCTCGATGACCCCGGGCTACTCGGCCTCGATCCTGGCCTGGGTGGAGGCGGGCGGCAGCTACGCCATCGCCCAGCTGCGCGGCGGAGGCGAGCAGGGGGAGGACTGGCACCGCGCCGGGATGCTCGCCTGCAAGCAGAACGTCTTCGACGACCTGCACGCGGCGGCCGAGCACCTGATCGCCACCGGCGTCACGACCTCCGACCGGCTGGCCATCTCCGGCGGCTCCAACGGCGGCCTGCTGGTCGGCGCCGCTCTCACCCAGCGCCCCGACCTCTACGCCGCGGTGGCCTGCTCGGCCCCGCTGCTCGACATGGTCCGCTACGAGCTCTTCGGCCTCGGCGCGACCTGGAACGTGGAGTACGGCTCGGCCGAGAAGCCCGACGAGTTCGCCTGGCTCTGGTCCTACTCCCCGTACCACCGGGTCCGCGAGGGCGTCTCCTACCCGGCGACGCTGTTCACCGTCTTCCAGTCCGACACCCGGGTCCACCCGCTGCACGCCTGGAAGATGTGCGCGGCCCTCCAGCACGCCCAGGCGGCCGACCGGCCGGTCCTGCTGCGCAACGAGGCCGAGACCGGTCACGGCGCCCGCGCGGTCAGCAAGACCGTCGACCTCGCCGCCGACCAGCTCACCTTCCTGGCCCACCACACCGGCCTGACCGCCTGAGGCCGCTCCCCCGCCCGGCCCCGGAGCCGGACGGCCGCCGGCCCCCCGTGTCGGCGGGGCCGGCGGCGGGGGCGTCCGGCGGGGCGGCCCTACCGGGGGAAGACGATCGTCTTGTGGCCGTCGAGCAGCACGCGCTGCTCGGCGTGCCACTTGACCGCCCTGGCCAGCACGAGGCACTCCACGTCCCGGCCGATGGCGACCAGGTCCTCCGGGGAGTGGCTGTGGTTGACCCGGGCCACCTCCTGCTCGATGATCGGCCCCTCGTCCAGATCGGACGTCACGTAGTGGGCGGTGGCCCCGATCAGCTTCACCCCGCGGGCGTGCGCCTGGTGGTACGGCTTGGCGCCCTTGAACGACGGCAGGAACGAGTGGTGGATGTTGATCGCCCGCCCGGCCAGCTTCTCGCAGAGGTCCTGCGAGAGCACCTGCATGTAACGGGCGAGCACCACCAGATCCGCCTGGTAGTGCTCGACCAGCGTCAGGACCTCCGCCTCCTGCCTGGCCTTGGTCTCCGGGGTGACCGGCAGGTGGTGGTAGTCGACGCCGTGCGACTGGGTGAGCGGGCGCAGGTCGGGGTGGTTGGAGACGACCGCGACGATCTCGATGTCGAGCAGGCCGGAGCGGACCCGGTGGAGCAGGTCGTTCAGGCAGTGGTCGAACTTGCTGACCATGATGAGCACGCGCGGCCTGACCGCCGCGGCGCGCAGGTTGACCTCCATGCCGAACTCGGGGGCCAGCGCGGCCAGGGCGGCGCGCAGTTCGTCCTCGGGCACCGGCGCGGAGAACTGCACCCGCATGAAGAACCGCTCGCTGTCCCGGTCGCCGAACTGCTGGCTCTCGGTGATGTTGCACCCGTACCCGGCGAGCATCCCGGAGACGGCGGCGACGACCCCGGGACGGTCCGGGCAGGACAGCGTCAGGACGTACTCGGCAGGACTCATGGCCTTCACCTTCGCGCAGGTCGGATCGTTCGGGCGCCGTGGGGCCGGGTCCGTCCCGGCCGCCGCGTTCTCCGCGTCCGGCCGGCACCGGTCCGTCCCGGCGGCCGCGGGAACGAGGTTACCCGGGTCCGCCGCCGGGGCGGGCCCGCCCGCCGCTCTCCGGCCGGGCCGGCGCCGGCCGTCTCGCATCCGGGTGCTATGTTCCGCGGTCTCCGGGTATCTATGTCCGGTGACCGATCACCCCCGAGATACGGACGGAGACGACACCGACGCAGACGCGAAGCCCGCGTACGGGACCCGCACTCGGGAAGCCGGAGGCGCGGACGGCTGACGTGGGGTGGGAACCGTGGACCTCGCCGCGCTGACGGCGCTCGCGGCGCTGTTCGCGATCGTCACCGGGGTCAACGACGGCGGCGCGCTGCTCGCGACCGGCCTCAAGATCCCCAGCATCCGGCCGGTGACCGGCGTGCTCATGATGATGACCGCGGTCGCGCTGGTCCCCCTGGTGACCCACCGGGTCGCGACCACCTTCGCCACCCGCCTGACGGTCGTGGGAGGTCCCGCCGGGCGGATCGTCATGTCCGTCGCGGTCCTGTCCGCGCTGGCCGTCGTCATGGTCCTGAGCAACCGGGGACGGCCCACCAGCCTGACCCTCGCCATCGTCGGCGCCCTCACCGGGGCCGGTCTGGGCTGGGGGGTGCCCGTCCCCCTCCGGACCGTGCTGTTCGTCCTCGCCGTCGCGCTGGCGGCGCCCTTCATCGGCGCGCTGCTGGCGGTCCCGGTGCGCCGCGCGCTGTCGCGGCTGGGCCACACCCGCCTGCTGCTGCGGTGGCACCGGGCCGGGTTCACCCTGCAGTGCCTGGCGTACGCGGCCAACGACGGCCAGAAGATGCTGGCCGTCTTCATGCTGGCCCAGGGCTTCTCGGAAGCGCATCTGCCCACCTGCGTCGCGATGGCCGGGATGTTCGGGGCCGGCGCCGTGTACGGCCTGCCGCGTGCCGGCCGTACCCTCAGCCGGGAGATCATCGCCTCGCGGCCGCTGCACGGGGTGACCGCCGAACTGGCCAGCGGCACCGCCGTACTCGGCTGCGCCGCGCTCGGGGCGCCGGTGAGCATGACCCAGACCATCGCCGGCGCCCTGATCGGAGCAGGGATGACCGGGAGCGCCGGCCGGGTGCGCTGGCACGCCACGTTGAAGATCGTTCTAGCCTGGATGCTGACGTTGCCGGTGAGCGGCCTGCTCGCCGCGGCGGCGGCGCTCATCGTCAGAGGGGTGGTCGCTTGAAACGGTTACGCCGCATCCGGGACCTGATGACCGGCCACATGGACAGCGCGCTCACCGACGCGCTGATCGGGCAGCTGGAGGCGACCAAGCAGGGCGCCTGGCTGGCCGTCGCGATGATCGGCGGCGACACCCGCAGGTCCGACGCGCACGAGATGATGCGGGAGATCGAACACCGGGGCGACACCGAGCGCGCCCGCCTGGTGGAGGAGCTCTCCGGCGCTCTGATCACCCCGATCGACCGGGAGGACATGTTCCGGCTGTCCCGCTCGATCGACGACGTCCTGGACTCCCTGCGGGACTTCGTCCGCGAGTCGCACCTCTACCGGGTGCGCGAGCAGCGGCGCTTCGCGCCCATGCTGGACCAGGTGATCACCGGGATCGAGGCCCTGGAGACCGCCGTCCACGACCTGGCGTCCCGGCCCTCGGCGGTCACCGGCGACGCGCTGGAGGTGAAGAAGGCCAGCGGCGCCCTCCAGCGCATGTACCAGTACGAGATCGCCCAGATCTTCTCCGGCGAGATAACCTCCGAGACCATGAAGGAGCGCGAGCTGGTACGCCGCCTGGAGGTCGTCGCGAGCGCCATCGGCGACGCCGCCGACGCCATCGCCGACGGCGCGATGAAGCGCTGAGCGATGGCGGAGGTGAGCGACCGGCCCGCGGCGCGGATGGTCTGCGTGGACGGTTCCGGCCCGGGCCCCGCGCTCAGACGCCGGCGCTCAGCCGCCGGAAAGCGCGGCCCATGACGGCGGTGCCGCCGGGCAGGTCCGCGAGGCCGAACAGGCGGTTGCGCAGCGTTATCCGCCAGGCCTCGTGCGGGACCATCCAGCGGGCGGCCCCACGGCCGCTTCGCTGCTTGCCCAGGACGAACGGGCGCATCCGGCGCTCGTAGCGCTCCAGAGCCGCCTCGACACCGGCGCCGAGCAGCTCGGTGGCGAGCAGGTGCGCCCCCGCCATCGCCATCGACGACCCCTGGCCCGCCATGAGCGAGACCGCGTGGGCGGCGTCGCCGAGCAGGGTGACCCGCCCCCGGGTCCACCCGGGCATCCGGATCTGGGCGACCTGGTCGTAGTAGGGGCCCTCCGGACAGTGCGCCAGCACCCGGTCCACCAGGCCGCCCATGCCCCGGTAGCGGGACGTGATCTCCGCCCGGGTGTCGGCGGGCAGGACCGTCCCGGGTGAGGCGTGGACCAGCCACGCGGCGAGGTCCCCGTCCCGCGTCGGGTAGATCCCCGCCTGCCGGTCCGGCACGCCCACCAGGAGAGCCCTCCTGCCCACCTCTTCCGCCAGTCCGGCGTCCCGGACCAGGTAGGAGGCCGTGTGGTAGCCGAGCAGGCGCAGGTAGCGCTCCTCCGGGCCGAAGACCAGCCGCCGGACCACGGAGTGCAGGCCGTCGGCTCCCACCAGGAGGTCGGCGCGGTGGACGCCCCCGTCGGTCAGCTCGACGTCCACTCCGCCGGGGACGTCCCGGATCGCGGTGACGCTGGTGCCGTACCGGATCTCGGTGCCGGGGTCCAGCGACGACCGCAGGATCCTCTCCAGATCGCCGCGCATGATGCTCAGCACGCGCCCGCCGGCCATCGCCCTGGCGGAGTCGTAGCTCAGGCCGCCGGCCCGTCTGCCTCGCCCGTCGAGGTAGACGATCTCGGCGATGTCGGCGGAGGTGCCGTGCAGCTCCGTGAGGATGCCCATCCGCTCGGCCACGTCGTAGCCGGCTCCGAAGAAATCGATCATGTAACCGTCGTCGCGCGGCCCGGCCGCCCTCTCGACGACCGTCACCTCGGCTCCGGCCCGCCGCAACCACCACCCCAGCGTGAGCCCGGCGATTCCGGCGCCGCAGATCAGGACCTTCATGACGTTTCCTCTCCCTTGCCGAACAGACCGTCCCGGTAGACGCTCAGCACCTCCTCCGCCCACCTGGTCGCCCCCTCGGGCGCGAGCGGGTCGACGCCCAGGACGTCGGCGAGCTGGTCGCGCAGGAGCAGCAGCACCAGGTCGTTGACCATGAGGAAGGCCGTACGGACCTCCGGGTCCCGGCCCGGGGAGAGGACCCCGCGCTCGGCGAGCTTCCCGGTCATCGCCCTGCTGGCCGCGAACCACCGGCGGAACACGGCCGTCCCTGCGGGATCGCCGGACAGCAGCAGCCGGCGCAGGTAGGCGGGGACCGGTGAATCGGGTGGGAGCTCCGACAGGAGCACCTCCGCCATGGACGCTCCGTCGGACAGGTCGAACTCACCCCTCGCCGCTTCGGCGAACAGGGCGTCGAACACCGACGCCACGTGGTCGTCCACCATCGCGCGGAGTCCGTCCTTCGAACCGAAGTGATGGATGACGAGGCCGGGTGAGACCTCCGCCGCCGAGGCGATCTGGCGGACCGTCACCGAAGCGGGCCCCTGCGCCGCGAACAGCTCCAGCGCCCGGTCCCGGATGACGGCCCTGGCGGTACGGTCGTCTCGTGCTGAACACATGTTCAATAAACTAAACGATCGTTCAACCCAAAGCAAGAGCCGTCCCTGCCATGAGCGGTGGCTCCGGGAGGAGCTGCGCCCGCCGGGCGGCTCTCGGTCATCGCGGCACGGCACGAGCCGAGCGGCGGGAGGAAAGATCCTCAACCAGGAGGTAGAGGACCACCCCGACGGGAGAGGATCCTCCACCCGGGGCGGCATGGCCACAGGTCCATCCCGCAGGCGACCGGGGACGCATTCCCTTCCGGAGGGGGAGGACGACTCCCCCGGGAGTGATTCTCTCCACCCGCCCGAGGGCGGTTCTCTTCACCGCCGGCAGGGCTCCGGCTCCCACACGACCAGGCTCCAGGGCTCGTCGACGACCCGGGCCCCGGCAGGCGGACCACCGACGCATCCGGGTGGTCCCGGCGGAGGGGAGTGGAGGGACGACCTGCCCTCCGGCATGGAGCAGCCGCACGGGCGGCGGGAGGCCCGGCCACGCGGCGGCCACCGGCGCCCGCCCGGCAGGAGGTTGGAGCACCCGGACGGGCGCCGGGGCGTTCCGGCCGGCACCCGCGCCCGGCTCAGCCCACGTGCGTAGCGCTGGCGGCACCGCTCAGCCGGGCGACACCGGGCTTGTGCACGATGATCCTTTTCATCGCACCCCCAAAAATCGACATGGGTACGAAGAGTAAGTATTCCGACATTTCCTGGAATCGCAATGACGAAAAACGGATCAGTACAGCATTGGCATTATTTAGGCAGGACGGACATCGCGTCTTTCAGGTCCTTCTCCCAATACAGTACGACGTATCCCCCGCGCTCCTCCCTGCGGATCTCACGCCAGCCGTACTTGCGATAGAGCCCGATCGCGGCATGCTGGTTCAGCGTGGTGTCGCAGAGGAGCCGGACATAGCCCAGCTCGACCGCCCGGGCCTCCAGGGAGAGGACCATCCGGGCGCCGTGCCCCCGCCGCTGGAACTCCGGATGCACCCGGAGCCGGCACATCTCGGCCGTTTCGTCGTCGATCCGGCGCAGCCCGCCCATCGCCGCCACGCGGCCGCCGATCTCCCCCACCAGGAACTCCCCCCGGTCCGCGAGGTAGACCTCGTTGATCCGCGGGAAGTCGTCGTCGTACCAGACGCCGTCTCCGGGGGCGAGTCCGACCTGCGCGAGGCAGATCTGGTGCAGCGCGCAGACGGCCTCGAGGTCGGACCAGCGGTAGCGCCTGACCCTGAGGCTCATGCAGTCGGCACTTCGAGCTCGGTCACCGAGGCGGTGCGCAGCGCCTCCAGATACGTCTTGAGGCGGGGGTGGCCGGGGGCCTTGGCCTCGACCGCCCTCGCCACCTCCTGCGCACGCTGCATGAGGATGTCCGGCCTGCACCCGTCGACCAGGCCTTCGATCGTCGCCTGGGCGATGGTGAGCGCCTCCTCGACGTCGCCCTCCATCAGCTTGCACCTGGCCCGGTCAAGCCTGATCAATGTGGGGTCGAGCCAGTCGGAGGGACCGTACTTGGTGAGAGCCTGCTCGAGGATGAGATCGGCCTCCATCGCCTGACCCAGCCTGACCAGGGCGTCGCCCTGGTGGAAGTAGAGCTGGCGCTCGGTGTAGCCGAAGGCCGCGTCCTCCTTCTGGTCGGCGGTCATCTGGGAGAACGCCGCCCTGGCCCGGGACAGCGCCCGCTTGGCCTGGTCGACCACGTCCTTCTTCCCCGAGCCCGAGAGCATCGCCAGCGCCCGGGCCTCGACCACCGGCGCCATGGCCTGAGCCGCGCACGGGGTCTGACCGGCCAGGTCACCGCTCTTCTTGGCGAGGTTGAGCGCCTCGCGCGGGTCGCCGTAGTAGAGCGGGACCAGCGCCTCGCGGGCCGTGACCCAGGCCCGCAGCGCGCGGTCCCCGGTCTCGTCCGCCGCCATCCTGCCGGTCCTGAAGAAGGACCGGGCCATCCGGTGGTCGCCCAGATTGATCATGATCATGCCGCTGAGCCCGGACAGCTGCGCCGCCATCCGGCAGAGCCGTTCCTGCAGGTCCACCGGCTGCCGCCGCTCCATCGCCTTGCGCACGGCGCTGAACTCCAGCAGCACGTCGCACAGCAGGCGGAGCGGCGGCGTGTTCATGTACTGCCGGCCGAAGCCGACGGCGGCCTCCTCCCACTGGTCGAGCATCGCCGGGGAGACCGTGGCCGACACCAGGGTGCCGTCCATCCTCCTGCGTATGTTGTCCACCGATCCGAGCACCTGGCCGTCCAGGGCGACACTGCCGCCGGCCAGAAGGCCCAGAAGCGTTCTCCGTAGCACGTTCTCGTCCTCCTCGCCCCCGTCCACCGTAGGGTCACTGTCGACCTGAGGTGGGATCCACCGCTCGCGCGGCCCAGGGGAAGTATCGGGTTTCTCATCCTGGAGATCGCCTCGGACGACACCGGGCATCTTGTGGCCGTGGCCGCAGATGCACGGGCCCTCGTATCCAAGGGCGACCGGTTCTACCCGGTAGACGGTGCACAGATAGTGGAGGTATTCGGGGCCGGGCCGCTTCAGCCCGCTCTCGTAGGCGGACAGAAGCGTCTCCCCGATGCCGGGCGCCGGCTTGCCGTCGCGCTCGAACAGCGCCCTGACCTGTTCGATCACGTCGGCGAGCGCGATGCCGTGCGCGAGACGATGACCCTTGATCCGCGTGGTCCCGAACTGCGGACCGCACTTCTCGTGGATCTCCTCGGCTATCTGCGCCGAGCCTCGTCCCGTGGCCAGACCCCGGGCTCGGATCCGCCGCGCCAGCTCTGTCTCTCTGTGCTGCCTGCCGGACATACCGGCCCCTCTCTCGTGACCAGCTGGGCGGGCTGGCACACTTACATGTCCTGACCGGTCCTCTCCTGATGACTCAGTGTGACCATAGCGTCGCACTGCGCCTACTGAGAATGATGGACCACCTTTGACTCATCCGGAACCAGCGAATAGAGCCATCGGCTAAGGATCGTCTCCCCCCGGACTGCTTCTTTCAACCTACTTGGGAGAACGTCCACCCTGATCTTGGGTTTCACGCCGTTGACCGCAGCGCCGCCGTGAGACATCTTTGGCCGACCAGCACCGATTCGCCTGATCGCAAGAATGCGATTCGGTGCCGGCCGAACCCAAGGAGGAGGGACGAGGTGCAGGGAGACGACTTCGCACATCTGGAGCGATTGGTGTCAGAACTGGGCGCTCGGGGGTTGCACGCCCGCGTGGTGCGGAGCCAGACGGGTCGCGTGTTCGTCCGCGTGATCAACCCGAACGCGACCAGCCTGGCGGAGAACGTCACCTGCCGCGCCCAAGCCGCGCCCAGCCATCCCGACTGGTACTACTGGTGGTCCTGGGGCGAGCGGATGCACACGGCGGAGGACCCCGCCGGTGCCGCGACCAAGGTCGCACGCGTACTCGCCGCGGTGGGGGATTGACGACGGCGGCGGACCGGCACGGAGCGCAGCCGTACCGGTCCGCCGCGCCCACCGCGGCCCGGCCGGGCCGGCGGGGTGACCGGTGCGGAGCGTCCTCGGACGCTGGGCACCCCGCCGGCTTCGGAACACAGAGCCGCCGTCCGGGTCCTCCCGGACGGTGATCGGGGAGAGATCCCTCCCGCGTAGCGGTACGGGACACGCTTCCGGGTGCGTGCCCCGTCCGTGCCGTACGCCACCGGAGCGTCCGGATCCGCCCCCCGCGGCCCCGGACCGGACGCCCCCGTCTTCCCCGGCGTGATGTGACGGCGGCCGGTTCTGTCGGCAATATTGGGGGCGTCGATGACTTCCCCATTGCCGACCGAACCGATCCGGGAGGGATCCTCTCCGTGTTCCTGCTGTCCCCCAGCCCTTCTCCCACCCCGTCGCCGACCCCGGCCCCCTCATCGACACCCGGCACCTCGGTCCTGGAACTCCCCCTCCAGATGACCGAAGGACTGAGCAGGGCGTGCAAGAGCAACGGCGAGGCCGACATAGTCTGCGACCTCGTGTCCTCCGTCCTGCCCGCGGCCTGGGCTCCCGTGATCGGCGGCCTGATCGCCATCTCGCTGATCATGCTGGTCGCCTTCGTCCTGCGCAACGTCTCCCACCGCCTGATCACCCGGGTGGTACGGCGCGCCTCCTCGGGCAACTCCTCGATCGCCGGGCGGCTGCGGGGCCGGCAGACGGTGCAGCCGGAGGGACTCGACGCGGTCGCCGCGGAGCGGCGCAGGCAGCGCTCGGAGACCATCGGCTCGGTGCTGCGCTCGGTCTCCTCGATCGTCATCATCGGCACCGCGATCCTCACCGTCCTGGAGCGGCTCTCCGTCCCGATCGCCCCCCTGCTGACCAGCGTCGGCATCATCGGCGTGGCCCTCGGCTTCGGCGCCCAGGAGCTCGTCAAGGACTTCATCGCGGGCATGTTCATGCTCCTGGAGGACCAGTACGGCGTGGGCGACGTGATCGACGCCGGTCCCGCGACCGGCACCGTGGAGGCCGTCACCCTGCGCATCACCCGTCTGCGGGACGCCGACGGCCGCGTCTGGTACGTCCGCAACGGCACCATCACCCGGGTCGGGAACGAGTCCCAGGGCTGGTCCCGCGCGACCGTGGACGTCCCGGTCGCCTACAGCGCCGAGGTGCCGGCGGTCCGCGAGATCCTCTCTCAGGTCGCCGAGGAGATGTGGGAGGACCCCGCCTTCCGCGACTCCGTCATCGTCGAGGAGCCGCAGGTCTGGGGGATCGAGCAGATCTCCGACACCGCCGTGGTCTTCCGGATCAGCGCCAAGACGATCCCGTCCCGCCAGGCGGAGGTCGCCCGGGAGATCCGCCTGCGGGTGAAGGCCGCCCTGGACCGGGCGTCCATCACGATCGCCGGCTGACCCGCGCGGCGGGCGATGCCCGCCGGATGACCCCTTAGGCTGAAACCGTGTCAGGTACCACCGAGGAATCCCAGTCGTTCTACGACGCCGTCGGCGGTGAGGAGACCTTCCGCCGTCTCGTCCGCCGCTTCTACCAGGGGGTCGTGGACGACCCGCTGCTGTGGCCGATGTACCCCGCGGAGGACCTGGCGGGGGCCGAGGACCGGCTGAGCCTGTTCCTGATGCAGTACTGGGGCGGGCCGGGCACCTACAGCGAGCGGCGCGGCCACCCCCGGCTGAGGATGCGGCACAACCCGTTCGTGATCGGGGGCGCCGAGCGGGACGCGTGGCTGCGGCACATGCACGACGCCGTGCTCTCCCTGGAGCTCCCCGAGGAGCTGGAGAAGCGCCTGTGGGACTATCTCGTCTATGCGGCGCACAGCATGGTCAACGCGCCCGACGCGTGACGCGCCCGACGCATAAAGGCCGCCGGGCCGGGGCAACCCCCACACATGGAAATCCCCTGGTGGCGTGATGCCGTCGTCTATGAGATCTACGTTCGCAGCTTCGCCGACGCCTCGGGAGACGGCGTCGGCGACCTGGCCGGCGTCCGGCAGCGCCTGCCGTACCTCGCCGAGCTCGGCGTGGACGCGATCTGGCTGACCCCCTTCTACCGTTCCCCCATGGCCGACGGCGGCTACGACGTGGCCGACTACAGGGACGTGGACCCGCTGTTCGGCACCCTGGACGACTTCGACGCGATGGTGGCCGAGGCCCACCGCCTCGGCCTGCGGGTGCTCGTGGACATCGTGCCCAACCACAGCTCCTCGGAACATCCGTGGTTCCAGGCGGCCCTGCGGGGCGAGGGCCGCGACCGCTACGTCTTCCGGGACGGCGGCGAGCTGCCGCCCAACAACTGGCAGTCGACCTTCAGCGGCCCGGCCTGGACCCGGCTCCCCGACGGGCAGTGGTACCTGCACCTGTTCGACTCCTCCCAGCCGGACTTCAACTGGCGCAACCCCGAGGTACACGCCGAGTTCCTCGACGTGCTGCGGTTCTGGCTGGACCGGGGGGTGGACGGGTTCAGGATCGACGTGGCGATGGGCCTGTACAAGGCCGAAGGGCTGCCCGACACCCCGCCCGAGGGCCAGGCGTTCACGTCCGAGTCGCCCATCTGGAGCCGCCCGGAGGTCCACGAGGTCTACCGGGAGTGGCGCAAGGTGCTCGACTCCTACGAGGGCGAGCGGATGGCCGTCGGGGAGGTGTGGACCGACTCCGCCGAGGACCTCGCGCGCTACGTCCGCCCGGACGAGCTGCACCAGAGCTTCAACTTCGCCTGGCTGCAGGCGCCCTGGTCGGCTACGGCGTTCCGCAAGGTCATCGACGACACCCTGGCCACGGGGGAGGCGCACACCTGGGTGCTCTCCAACCACGACGTGGTCCGCCACGTCACCCGCTACGGTGAGGGACTGCCCGCCTCGACCACCGGGCTCGCCCGGGGACGGGCCGCGCTCCTGGCCATGCTCGCCCTGCCCGGGTCGGCATATCTCTACCAGGGGGAGGAACTCGGCCTCCCGGAGGTGACGGATCTTCCCCCTGAGGTCCGCCAGGACCCCATCTTCATCCGCTCGGAGGGCACGCTCCCCGGCCGGGACGGATGCCGCGTCCCCCTCCCGTGGTCCGGTGCCGCCGAGCCGTACGGGTTCTCCCCCGAGGGTGTGGCGCCGTGGCTTCCCCAGCCGGCGGAGTGGGCCGCGCTGACGGCCGAGCGCCAGTCGAACGACCCCGGTTCGACGCTCGCCTTCTACCGGCAGGCGCTGCGGGCCCGGCGGTCGCTGCGCGGCACGCTCCCCGACCTGGTCACCTGGCTGGACTCCCCCGAGGACGCGCTCTTCTTCGCCCGCGGCCCGCTGACGTGCGTCGTCAACTGCGGCTCGGAGCCGGTGCCGCTCCCGCCGCACGACCGGGTCCTGATCGGCAGCGCCCCGGTGGAGGGCCACCTGCTCCTCCCGGACACGGCGGCCTGGCTGCACACGCCGTAGCGCCCCGCGCCGCCCGGGGACGGAGTCCGGCCTCTCCGGCGCCCCGTCCCCGGCCGGGCCACGCGCGTCCTGAGCGGCCAGGGCACCCGTCCCCGGCTGTGCTACCCCGCGTCCTGAGCGGCCAGGGCGCGGCCGGCCAGGACCTCCGCCTCGCCGACCTCCAGGCCGATGCCGAAGACCTCCTCCAGTACGGCGTGCAGCTTCCCCGGCTCCAGTCGCTCCCCGTCGAGTTCGAGGCCCTGCAGCCGGCGGCGGGCACCCGCGGCCGTGTGCTGGACGATCGGGTGCCTGACGAACGGCGAGGTGGGGACGGTGGAGGTGTAGTGGTTGGCCACCTCGAAGTCCGCCGGATAGTGCGTCTCGACGCGGAAGGAGTACAGCGCGATCCAGCCTTCCGGGCGCAGGGCGTGCAGCACCCACTCGTCGCCGTCCCTGCCGAGCCGCCAGTCCCAGCCGTCCACCGAGGAGAGCGCCCCGTCGGCGAGCGGCACGGGCTCCAGCAGCCCGTCTCCGCCGAATCCCACGTCGGCCAGATGGGTCGTGCCCTCGACCTCGACCAGGAGCATGGCGTGCGAGCGCGGGCGCCGCCGGTCCTCGCCCATCCTGACCCTGGCCAGCAGCCGGGTCACCGGGTAGCCGAGCCGTTCCAGCACTGCGGCGAAGAGCAGGTTCTGCTCGTAGCAGTAGCCGCCACGCCGGGAATCCACCAGTTTGCCCTGGAGGCTGGCGATGTCGAGCCGGACGCCGCGGCCCAGGATCACGTCGAGGTTCTCGAACGGGATCGCCGTCACGTGGGCGCGGTGCAGCGTGCGCAGGGTCTCCGCGGTGGGGTCGAGCGGGCCCTGGTGGCCGATCCTCCGGAGGTAGGCGGTCAGGTCGGCGCGTTCGACGCCCCACTCGGAGGCGAGAGTGTTCTCCGTCATGCCCCCATCATCACCTTTCACGACATGCCGGAGATGTCATTCGATCATCTGGATCCGGCGTCCTGCGGGCCTTCCGCGGTGAACCTGCTCAGGTAGGCGATCTCATCCTGGTTCAGCCGCCGGGGGGCGCCCTTGGCCACGTCGTAGGCCACGAGGATCGAGCGGGCCCGGACGAAGACCTCGTCGTCGTCGCGGATCTCGTAGTCGAGGGTGAAGCGCACCGGGCGGATCTCGGTCACCCAGGTCTCCACCCTGACCGGGTCGGGCCGGAAGGTGAGGGGCCGCCGGTAGTCGATCTCGTGCCTGGCCACGACGAGCCCCTGGAACGGGGCGAGGCCCTCCCGGTGGGGATCGACGTGGAACAGCCCGAGGCGGGCGTCCTCCAGGTAGTCGAAGAACCGCACGTTGTTGACATGACCCAGCGCGTCGATGTCGGCGAACCTGACGGCCCGGGGGAAGACGTGCCGGTGCGCGCGGTCCGTGTCGTTCGTGGTTTGTTCGAGCACACCGAGAACCGTAGCGGTCCCCGCCGCCTCCGCCCGGCGGCGGGGTTGCGGGGACCGCGGCGGGCCGGTCAGTCGCGAGTGAGCTTGCGGTAGGTCACCCGGTGCGGGCGGGCCGCGTCGGCGCCCAGCCGCTCGATCTTGTTCTTCTCGTAGTCGGCGAAGTTGCCCTCGAACCAGAACCAGTTCGAGCCCTCTTCCCAGGCCAGGATGTGGGTCGCGATGCGGTCGAGGAACCACCGGTCGTGCGAGGTGATGACCGCGCAGCCGGGGAAGTCGAGCAACGCGTTCTCCAGGCTGGAGAGCGTCTCGGTGTCCAGGTCGTTGGTGGGCTCGTCGAGCAGGAGCACGTTGCCGCCCTGCTTGAGGGTCAGCGCCAGGTTGAGGCGGTTGCGCTCGCCGCCGGACAGGACCGCGGCCTTCTTCTGCTGGTCCGGGCCCTTGAAGCCGAACGCGGCGATGTAGGCGCGGGACGGCATCTCGACCTGGCCGACCTTGATGTGGTCGAGCCCGTCGGAGACGACCTCCCAGACGTTCTTCTTCGGGTCGATGCCGCCGCGGCTCTGGTCGGCGTAGGAGATCTTGACGGTGTCGCCGATGACGATCTCACCGCTGTCCGGCGTCTCACCACCGGTGATCATGCGGAAGAGCGTGGTCTTGCCGACGCCGTTCGGGCCGATCACGCCGACGATGCCGTTGCGGGGCAGGTCGAAGGTGAGACCGTCCATCAGGAGCCGGTCCTCGAAGCCCTTGGTGAGCTTCTCGGCGCGGATGACCGTGGTGCCCAGGCGCGGGCCCGGCGGGATCTGGATCTCCTCGAAGTCGAGCTTGCGGTGCTTGTCCGCCTCGGCGGCCATCTCCTCGTAGCGCTGGAGACGGGCCTTGCTCTTGGTCTGGCGGGCCTTGGGGTTGGAGCGCACCCACTCCAGCTCGTCCTCCAGGCGCTTCTTGCGCTTGGCGTCCTTCTGACCCTCGAGCTTGAGCCGGGCGGCCTTGGCCTCCAGGTAGGTGGAGTAGTTGCCCTCGTAGGGGTGGCACCGGCCGCGGTCGAGCTCCAGGATCCAGGTCGCCACGTTGTCCAGGAAGTAGCGGTCGTGGGTGACGGCCAGGACGGTGCCGGGGTACTTCTCCAGGTGGGACTCCAGCCACTGCACGCTCTCGGCGTCGAGGTGGTTGGTGGGCTCGTCGAGCAGGAGCAGGTCGGGCTGCTCCAGCAGCAGCTTGCAGAGCGCGACCCGGCGGCGCTCACCACCCGACAGCTGGGTGACCTCGGCGTCCGGGGGCGGGCAGCGGAGCGCGTCCATCGCCTGCTCCAGCTGGCTGTCGAGGTCCCACCCGTTGCGGTGGTCCAGGGCGTCCTGGAGCTTGCCCATCTCCTCCAGCAGCTCGTCGCTGTAGTCGGTGGCCATCAGCTCGGCGATCTCGTTGAACCGGTCGAGCATGGCCTTGGTCTCGGCGACGCCCTCCTGGACGTTGCCGAGCACGGTCTTGGACTCGTTGAGGGGGGGCTCCTGCTGCAGCATGCCGACGGTGAAGCCGGGCATGAGCCGGGCGTCGCCGTTGGACGGCTGCTCCAGGCCCGCCATCATCTTCAGCAGCGTCGACTTTCCGGTGCCGTTGGGGCCCAGCACGCCGATCTTCGCGCCCGGCAGGAACGACAGCGTCACGTCATCGAGGACGACCTTGTCACCGTGCGCCTTGCGCACGCGCTGCAGTGTGTAGATGTACTCCGGCATGCCTTCTAGCTTAGGCCCTGCGGAGGTCAGCTAGGGGCGTCCTGCGGGCCGGACGGCTGCGCGGGCGGCACGGACGACGTGGCCGGCAGGTAGATCCGGTCACGGCCGAGCTCCTTGGCGTGGTAGAGGGCCAGATCGGCCACCGCGAGCAGCTCGATCAGATCGTTGCCGTGCACGCTCATGACCGCTACACCGGCCGAGATCGTCACGCTGATCATGCTCCCGTCGACCGGGACCGCCATCCGCCCGATGCGCGACCGCAGCCGCTCGGCCACCCGCCGCGCCTCGGTCGTGTCGGCTCCGGGCAGCAGCACGACGAACTCCTCCCCGCCGAACCGGCCCACCACGTCGTATTCGCGGAGCTGACTGCGGAGCGTCGTGGCCACCCCGACCAGGACCTGGTCTCCGATCAGGTGGCCGTAGCTGTCGTTGACCCGCTTGAAGTGGTCGATGTCGATGATCAGCACCGCGAGGGGGTCGCCGGTCCGCCTGGCCCTGACGATCTCGGTGTCCGCCTCGCGCTGCCAGGCGGCGGCGTTGAGCAGGCCGGTCTTCGCGTCGGTGCGGGCCGCGGCCTGGAGCTGGGCGTGGAGCAGGCTCCGCTGCAGCAGCACCACCGGCGGCAGCGCCAGCACCAGCAGCGTCAGGTTGATCCCGCAGGTGATGGCCACGATGACGCCGAGGCAGAGCTCGACCATGTCCAGTGTCAGGCTCTCCCGGTCCCACAGCACCTCGCGCCAGCGGCTGTCGGGATTGGCGGTGTGCGCGGCCACGGCGATCAGCCCGGTGTTGAGCACCGTGAACAGGACCGCGCAGCCGATCGCGACGAGGATCGGCCATCCCCGGCCGGTGCTCAGCGCGGACGGGTCCCCGACGGCCGCATGGAACAGCACCGAGGCCGCGCAGCCGGACAGTCCGATGGCCGCCGAGCTGAACACCCTCCGGTAGACGACCGTCTCGCGCACCCGTTTCTGCAGCAGGATCTGGAGCGGGATCGGAGCGACGAGGGCGTAGACCGGCGGCAGGAGGAGGGCGACGGGCAGCCACCAGGCGGACAGCAGGTCGCGGGCGACCCCGGCGGGCATCCCGAGCCTGCGGGTCGCCTCGATGCAGACCGCTCCGCACGCCATCAAGGCGGTGAAGGTCAGCGTGTCGGACCAGCGGAGGACGCTGGTCGTGGCGGAGAATGCGATCGCGGCCAGAGCCAGGGCCACGACCCCGCAGAGGTAGACGACCAGCGGGCGACGCTGCCCCAGCAGGGGCCACCGACCGGCCAGGGTCGCCACGCCGTCACGTGGCTTGGCCGAGGTATGACTGGGCGCCACCATACAGTCCCCCTCTTTGGCTAACGATGTGTAACACAATAGTTGCGGAGTGTGCGCCGTGCGATGGGAACCGCTACCTTGGGCGGAGTGAGCCGACATATCGGGTGGCTTGCGACGGACATCGCTCTCTACGCGACCGGAACGTGTGGGAAAGGAGCAGCCATGCTGCGGGGCGTGACCTGGACCTGACAGGTGCCTCGGCGTCTGAGACGAACCCGACCATCGGCCGTTTTCCCCCAGGTGATCCGCGCCCGCAGGGGCGAGGCACCGACCGCGTCCGGCCGATGCCTCTCTCTCCGCCCCCCTCCTGGACCCCGCCCCTCCCGGACCCCGTTCCCCGCCGTCGGCATGCGCACGGGCACCGGGGAGATCTCCGCACCCCGGCGGAACGGCCTCAGGCCGCCATGCGCGCTCCGGCGCGCCACAGCTTGCCGCTCCTCGACTCCGGGACGGCCGCCCCGTCACCCTCGCCCTTCCCTCCGTCGGCGACCCCGTCCGACTCCGGGCCGCCCGCCTCGGCGGAGCCGACGGCCTCGGTGCCCCCTGCCACCGTCTCTCCGATGGCCTCGGTGTCCCCCGCCACCGTCTCTCCGGCGGAGCCGACGGCCCGTTCGCCGACGGTCTCGGCCGACGCCTCCCCGCCGCGCGCCACCGCCCCGTCCGCGAGCTCCCGCGGCTCCCCCAGCGACGGCCTCTGCACGGGCTCTTCCGCCGACGCCCCGCCCAGCGCCCAGTCGTGGGTCCCCCGGTCGAGCTCGCTGCGCTCCTCCGCGCCCAGCGACGGGGCCGTCCCGCCCCGCTGCGGCTTGCTGAAGCTCCCCAGGCCCCAGCGGAGGTCGTGTCCGAGGGAACCGGCCTCCACCTCCGCCATGAACCGGCGCTCCCCCTCGTGGACGAACTCCCGGATGCGCAGCCGTCCGTGGACGACGATCGGCTGGCCCACGTGGACCGATTGGGCAACGTTGTCAGCCAGCCCTCGGAAGCACCGGACCCCGAAATAGGTCGTCTCGCCGTTGCGCCACTGCTGGTTCTCCCGGTCGAAGTAGCGGTTCGTCGAGGCCACCTTGAGCGAGGTGACCCGCGACCCGTCCGGGAAGGTGTGCTGGCGCGGCGGGGCCGCGACGTTGCCGGTGAGCGTGACGTGGATGTCGTTCATCGTGCCTCCCATGAGAGCGGGCGGACTGCCCGCGGCATGGAAGACACGATGGCCCGCGCGGCCCGGGTGCCGGGCCTCCGCCGAGCGCGCTGTGGACGAGCGGACGCGGCGCGGGCGGACCTGTGGACGACCGGCGGCGCCGCGCCGCCGCCGGGAACGAGGCGCCGCGGAACCCGGCGGCCATCTGCCGGACGGCCGCGCGCCCCGGCGCCCGCGCCGCCCGGGGACCGGGGACCGGGGACCGGGCGGTCGTCCAGCCGCGCCACCCGACACCCGCCGGGGATCAGCCGCGTACGGCGCGCAGGGCCGCGTAGAACTCGTTGTACCGGGCCAGTTCGCGCTCCACCGGCTCGATCACCATGCTCTCGGCCAGTGCCGCGACCCTGCGGCGCATCTCGCGCTCCAGCCTCTCGCGCTCGCCCGCCGCGCCCAGCACCACGAAGTTCCGGCTGGCCACGGCGGTGAGCAGGCCCAGGCCGAGAACGGAGAGCAGCATCAGGACGACCCACGGCAGCGCGGCGGCGTCACCGAAGAACGCCAGGCCCTCCGGGATCTCCCCCACCGCGAACACCCCGTAGGCCAGGGCCGTGCCGACCCAGGCGACACCCGCGACGAAGAGCAGTACCAGCGTGTACTGCCAGACGAGCAGGGCCCGCCACCAGGCGGGCACCCGGTCCAGGCGGGGGGCGATCTCCGTCAGCTCCTCCGACAGCGCCTTCGGCAACTGCGCCGAACGGGAGCGCGCGGCGTCCCGGACCGCATTCCTCCAGGCTTCGTGCATGCCCGTGGTGAGGCCGTCCGACAGGGCCTGGACCGCGTTGTCCACCTCCGCGGGCTGCGCGCTCACCGCGCCGCCGCTCAGGCCCCGGATCTCGTCCCGGAGGTCGCCCAGGCGCAGGCTGTCGAGCGGGTCGGGGCGGAGCTTCGTGATCCAGCGGGCGTACGGCCAGCCGACCCATTCGGTCGACCGCACGCCGTACACGTTCTCCATCGCCTCTCCGACGGCCGGCACGCCGACCGCGTCGCAGAGCGCGTCGGTCAGCCCGATCCGGCGGGCGTCGTCGACGGAGGCGGGCGAGGAAGGGACGCCTTCGGCGGGCATCGCCTTCGCCAGGCGCCGGACCAGCCGGTCGAGGTCGGCCTCCAATCGCTGGATCGCGGCCCGGCGCCGGACCACGGCGTCGGAGAGGACGGCCTTGAGGTTGTCGACGCCCCTGCCCGTGGTCGCGGAGGTCGTCACGATGACGGGGTTCTCGAGCCCTTCGCGGCGGAGCAGGTCCTCCAGGTCGGCGACGCACTCGGCCAGGTCCTCGGGACTCAGCCGGTCGACCTGGTTCAGCACGAAGACCGTCACCGCGTCGTGCCCGGCCAGTTCGGTCACGTAGCGGCGGTGGGTGGACGCGTCGGCGTACTTCTGCGGGTCCAGCACCCAGACGACCAGGTCGGCCACCTGGATCAGCCGGTCGGCCTCGGTGTCGGTGAGCGCCCGGATGGAGTCGTGGTCGGGCAGGTCGAGCAGGACCAGGCCGTGCAGCCCGCTCTCGCCCTTGTCGAGGGCGCTGGCCCTGGCGAAGCGGTGCCGCCACTGGATCTGCAGCCAGTCGAGCAGCGGTCCGGCGCCCTCCAGGCCCCAGACGCACGCGTGGGTGCGCGCCGTGGTGGGCCGCCGCACCCCGGTGGGCGACAGCTCCAGCCCGGATACGGCGTTGAAAAGCGACGACTTGCCGCTGCCGGTGCCTCCGGCGAGGGCGACCACCGTGTGGTCGGGGGAGAGCTTGAGCCGGTCACCGGCGCGCAGCAGCAGCTGACCCGCCTCCGTGAGGACCTTGGGGTCGACTCTGCCCGGTCCCAGCTCCACGATCCGGGCGACCGCGGCGAGCCGGCCGCCGAGTCCCTGCCGCGTCTGGACGGTGCCGATGGTGCCGGTCATCGTCGCCACCGCCCCTCGTTCGCGGTACGGCCCGCGGCCGGCACGGGAACCGCCGGCCGGGCGGACCTGCGGACCCTGCGTTCCCGGCGGGCCTCACCGGCCGTCATGACGGATGCGCACACGGCGGTTCCGGCGCACGCGGCGCGGGACTCACTCCTCATCGGGCGACCTCAAGGTTGTACATTGCCTGGTAGAGACGGGTGGCCGCGGACTCGTCGGGGACGCCCGCGCCGTCGAGGGCCTGGACGTAGCGCCAGACCTCGTCGTCGAACAGCGTGCCGATCCGGGTACGGAGATCGCTGCGGGCCTTGGCGCTGATGTTGCGCAGGGACTCCGCACCGAGCAGTGCGTGCAGCAGCCGCTGCGGCAGGGCGCTCTTGCCCGCGACCTCGACTTCGGCGGTGCCGTAGCCGAACATCCCGATCGCGAGGATCACCGCGAGGGAGTCCGCGTCGAACGAGACCAGCCTGGCCACCGACCGCTTGGTCACGCCCTCCGTGCGGATCAGTCCGACGAGGTGGTCCTGCCAGGCCGCCACGGCCCGGCCGACCCGGCGCGGCAGGTCGTCGGAGGGCTCCCCGAGGCCCGGTACGGCGGCCAGGGTCTCCCCCGCGCCGGGCCGGTTCAGCCAGCGTGCCACGGTCTCCTCGGCGGCGCGCTGGGCCGCGGAGACCACGACCGACTCCAGGCCGGTCCGGAGCGCGGTCTTCAGCGCGCTGAGCCGCTCGGGGCCCTGGTGACTCGCCTTCCCGGCGAACCGGCCGGGCTTGCGCAGGTGCAGGGTCCGCATGAGGTCTCCCGACCCGATGAAGTCCTGCCACCGGGCGAGCACCTCCCCGCGGAGCAGGGAGCCGTTCCTCGTCGCCTCGTCGATCTCGGCCATCGCCCCGCCGTACGCGGCGTCCACGTCGCCCCGGAGCTCGGCGCGCAGGGCCAGCTGGACCTCCAGCTGCCTGGCCAGGGCGGGGACCCGGGCCCGGAAGCTGTCGAGCACTCCGGCCAGCGTCGCCTGTACGGCCTGCGCCCGCCGCCGGTCGTCCACCGACAGCTCGGTCAGCCAGAGCCGGAGCTCGGTGACCTCGTGGTCGGGCAGCATCCCGTCGGCGGCCTTGCTCTCGTTGATGACGAAGCGGTCCACCTGGCCGAGGCCGTACTCGGTGAGCATGCGCACGAAGTGCTTGGTGACCACCTCGCGCGACCTGGCCGGGACGCGGGAGAGCACGATCGCCAGCCGGGCTCCGCGCTCCTTGGCCAGCCGGAGCAGCCGCCAGGCCGGGGCGTCGGCGTACCGGGCCGCGGTGGTGACGAAGATCCACAGATCGGCCGCGTCGAGCATGCGGTGGGCGATCTCGTGGTGCGCCTCCACCACCGAGTCGATGTCGGGGGTGTCGAGCAGTGCCACACCCGGAGGCAGCCGCTCGGTGGTGACGAGCACGAGCCCGTCCGTTCCCGTCCCGGGTTCGGACGCCCCCCTCCGTTCCAGGCCGCCGAGCAGACCGCCCTCGGCGAACCACTCGTGGTCGTCGGGGTGGCAGGCGAGGACGGGGGTCCCGGTGGTCGGCCGGCGGACGCCGGTGGGGCTGACGTTGGCGTTGGCCAGGGTGTTGAACAGGGTGGACTTTCCGGCGCCGGTGGAGCCCGCGACGACGATGAGCGCCGGCGCGGTGCTCATGTGGATCCGGGGGATCACGTAGTCGTCGAGCTGCGCCAGGATCTCGGCCCTGGCCTTCCTCGCCTCCTCCACGCCGGGCAGGTCCAGGCCGAAGGCGAGATCGGTGACGCTGTCGCGCAGCGCCGCGAGCGCGCCGGTCAGCGCCTCGGAGACCTCGTCGGGCAGCGGCTTGTCCTGGACCCGCTCCTCGGGGGCCGCGCCGCTCCCCTCTGCGGACCCGTCGAGGTCCGCGACCACCACCACGGCGTCGTCGTCCGGACCGTCCGGGTCGCCGGAGTCGTCCGGGTCGGCGGAGTCGTCCGGGTCGGCGGGGTCATCCGGGTCGGCGGGGTCATCCGCTCCGCCGGGGCCGACCTGATCCGCCTCGCCGTCGTCCGGCGCGGAATCCGGCCCGTTCCCGGGGGACGTCTGCTGGGAGCGCTCCTCCGCGGAGCGCCCGGCCCCGGGAGCCTCGTCCCCGGGACGTCCCTCGGCGGAGGGCGTCCCGGCGGCCTCTCCGCCGTCCGCACCGGGAGCGGCGGGCGCGTCTCCGGTGTCCTCCGCCTCCGCGGCCCCGGTGGGCGCGTCCTCCTCGTCGGCACGGATCGCCTGGAAGGCCAGCGTCTGCTCCCCGGGGGTCTCCGCGCGGCCCGGGAAGGCACCCTCCGGATCCTCCTCGCGGACGGCGTCGTCCCGGCGGCCGTCCTCGGCCGGGCGCACGGGCTTGTCGGCAGCCGGTTTCACGGAACCCGCTCCGCTCGAACCATCTCGACCTCCTGGCCGACTTTCACGACGTCGCCGACGATCACGATCGCCGGTGGCCGAATCCCAGCCGCGGTCACACGCTCCGCCACGCTGGACAGCGTGGCGTGAAGAGCACGCTGGGTGGGAAGAGTACCGTCCTGTACCACCATTACGGGAGTTTCCGGCGAACGTCCCTCACGGATCAGGGTTTCGGCGATCACCGCGATCCGCTCGACGGCCATCATGAGCACCAGCGTTCCCGCCGATCGGGCCAGGTTCGGCCAGTCGACCGTGGACCTCTCGTCGCCCGGCGGGACGTGCACCGAGATGACGTGGAACTCCTGGCTCACCCCGCGGTGCGTGACGGGCACGCCCGCCGCGGCGGGCACCGCGACCGGGCTCGTGATCCCCGGGACCACGACGACCGGGATCCCCGCCCGGGCGCAGGCGAGCATCTCCTCGCCGCCCCGGCCGAAGACGAACGGGTCGCCGCCCTTGAGCCGGACGACGAACCTGCCCTTCCGGGCGTGCTCGACCAGCAGCTCGTTGATCTTCTCCTGGGCCAGGTAGCGGCCGTAGGGGATCTTCGCCGCGTCGATCAGCTCGACGTCCGGCGAGAGCTCGTCGAGCAGTGCCTGCGGGGCCAGCCGGTCGGCCACGACGACGTCGGCCTGGGCGAGCAGCTGCCGCCCGCGGACCGTGATCAGGCCGGGGTCGCCCGGGCCTCCTCCGACCAGCGCGACGCCGACCGGCTTGGTCCGGTTGCGCCGGGCGTCGACGGTGCCGTCGCGGAGCGCTCCGACCACGGCGTCCCGGATCCCCGCCGCCCGCCGGGGGTCGCCGCCCGCGGTGATCGCCACACCGATCTCGTCCACCCGGCCGCTGGCCGGGGTCCACGCCGCCGACGCGTCCTTGTCGTCGGCGCGCACGCACCAGATCCGCTTGGCCTCGGCCTCGGCGGCCACCGCCGCGTTCACCGCCCTGTCGTCGGTGCAGGCGTGCACCAGCCAGGCCCCGTCCAGGTCTCCCACCTGGTACGGCCTGGACTCCCAGGTCACGCGGCCGGTCGCGATGAGGTCGTCGAGGGCGTGCGTGACGCTCGTGGAGACGACGGTGACCAGGGCACCGGCGTCGAGCAGGGCGGGCACCCGCCGCTGGGCGACGCGGCCTCCCCCCACGACGAGCACCCGCCGCCCGGAGAGACGCAGGCCGAGCAGATAGGGCGACGACATGACGACAGATCTCCCGTTCACGACGAATGGCGAAGCGCGTGCGTTAGGAGGTAAACCTACCGGCTCCCGGTGCGTCGTTTGCTTCCACCTTGTTAACAACGGTGAAGAGGACGTGTGATCGCCGCCGGTCGGCGTCCGACCGGCGGCTCCCGCAGGTCAGGCGCCCTTCTCGGTGACCCCCGCCGAGTCGAAGGTGGCCACCTCGTGCATCACCCGGACCGCCGCGCACACGAGGGGGTGGGCCAGCAGCCCGCCGGTCCCCTCGCCGAGCCGGAGTTCCAGCTCGACCAGGGGGCGCAGGCCGAGGTGGGCGAGCGCGAGGGCGTGGCCGGGCTCGGCTGAACGGTGCCCCGCCACGCAGTGGTCCACCGCGTCGGGGGCGAGCGCCGCGGCGGCCAGGGCGGCCGAGCCTGCGATCACCCCGTCCAGGATGACCGGCACCCGCAGCGACGCGGCTCCCAGGATGAACCCGGCGATCGCCGCGTGCTCCAGGCCGCCGACGGCCGCGAGCGTCCTCAGCGCGGGTCCGGTGAGCGCGTCGCCGGCGGGAAGCCCTCCGGACCTCTCGGGCCCGGCCGCCACGTCACCGCCCGCGATCCGCCCCTCCCCGGCGTCCCCGGACCGTCCACCCGCCGGACCGGCCAGGCCGTTGACCAGCAGCGCCCGGCGGACGATCTCCACCTTCCTGGTGAGGGTCTCGTCGTCGACCCCGGTCCCCCTGCCGGTCGCCTCGGCGGCGTCCCGGCCGGTGAACGCGCAGATCAGGGCGGCGGAGGCGGTGGTGTTGGCGATACCCATGTCCCCGGTGACCAGGCAGCGGGCCCCCTGGTCCACCAGACGGCGGGCGACCGCGATGCCGGCCTCCAGCGCGGACACGGCCTGCGCCGGAGTCATCGCCGGGCCCTCGGACAGGTCCGCCGTGCCGTACGCGACCTTGTCGACGATCAGGTTCGGCGCGGGGGGCAGGTCGGCGGCGACGCCGACGTCCACGACGGTCACGGTGGCGCCGACCTGGGCGGCGAAGGCGTTGGCCACGGCGCCGCCGGCCAGGAAGTTGCCCACCATCTGCTGGGTGACCTCCTGCGGCCAGGGGCTCACGCCCTGGGCGTGGACACCGTGGTCGGCGGCGAAGATGGCCAGCGCGGCGGGGGCGGGGATCGGCGGCGGGCTGGCGGCCGCGGCGCCGGCGAGCCGTACCGCCACCTCCTCCAGCGCGCCCAGCGCACCCCGGGGTTTGGTCAGCCGGTCCTGGTGGGCGCGCGCCTCGGCGACGGCCTCCGGGTCGGCGGGCCGGATCGCTGCGAGGGTCTGCTCAAGGATGGTCATGCCATCAGTGTCCCGGAAAAGCCCCCGCGAAGTCCCCGCGAAGTCCCCGCGAAGTCCCGCAAAAGCCCTCATGCGGCTCTCGCGGTGTCCTCGCCGGGCCTTCCCGGGACCCCCGAAGCCTCCTCGGCGCCCTGCGGGAGTCCTCCCGAAACTCCCGCGGTGCCCCGGAGTCCTCGCGGGAGCCGGCGGAGTCCTCGCGGGAGCCGGCGGAGTCCTCGCGGGGGTCAGCGGAGTCCTCGCGGGGGTCAGCGGGAGGCTCTTTCGAGCGCCTCCTCGTAGCGTTCGACGACCACGTCGGCCAGGCACTCGCAGTCGCCGATCACCTCCGCGCAGCGCACGTCCAGGTCGGGGTGGCCCGCGGCGTAGGCCATGGCCTGGCCCCAGACCTTCTCCAGCAGGCCCCCGGCGAACAGCAGATAGGGCAGTACGATCACCCGCCGGGCCCCGAGACGGCGGCAGCGCTCGATCCCGCCGGGGACGCCCGGCCGGGCCAGTGAGGCGAAGGCGGTCTCCACGGTCATGTACTCGGGAGCGTGGGTCTCCCAGAACAGGCGCGAGACCCCGTGCACGTCGGCGTTGACCATCGGGTCACCGGAACCGTCTCCGACCAGGACCACGGCGGTCTCGCCGAGCCCGATCTCCTCGGGTTCCTCGTCGAGGAGTCCGCCCCCCGCCGCGACGAGCCGGAGCCGGGGCACCTCGGCGGCGGCGTCGGCCAGCCGCTCGGCGAGCAGCGACAGCAGTCGCGGGTCGCAGCCCAGGGGGCGGCCGTAGTCGCAGGCGAGCGTCGGGTGGAGCTCCTGCTCCCGGGCCATCGCGGCGGCGATCTCGGTGCCGGTCCGCAGGTCTCCCGCCAGGCTCAGCGGGAGCGCCACCATGCGGTGGTGCCCGCGCGCGACCAGCGAGGCGATCGAATCGCTGAGACGCGGCCTGGCCTTGGCGATGTAACCGCCGGAGACGTCGGCGGCGGTCCTGTCGAGGCGGCATCGGAGCCGGTGGACGAACCTGCCGAACTCGGCGGATCCGCCGTCATCGAGTGAGCCCTGCCCGATGAGCAGCAGCGGCGGCTTCATGTGAGGAGGACTCCAATGACCTTGACCTGGGATTACGCAACGGCGACTGGCGAGGATATCCGATGATGGTTCGTCCCGGACAGGTCATGGAGTGATGATCTTCTCCAGGTCCCGGCCGGCGGCGCACACGACGAAGATCGGTCCGGAACCGGGAGCCCGGTGGCCCACGCCGCCCCCGCCGGTCTCCTCCCCGGTCTCCCCGCGGTTCCCACCGGCCGTCCGGGACGCCTCGATCCGCACGCTCTCGGCCCGGTAACCGTGCTCGCGGAGGACCTCCAGCACCGCGTCGGCCTCCTCCGCCGTCCTGAGCGCGCAGACCAGGGACCGCGGGCCGCGGGCCGCGCACGCCGCGACCGTCTCGGCCCCGCCCCCGCCGACGAAGACGGCGTCCGGGGCGGCCAGGGGCTCCAGGGCCGCGGGCGCCCGGCCGCGGGTCAGCGCGACCTTCACCCCGTGGGCGATGACGTTGCGGCGCAGCCGGGCGCAGGCCTCCTCCTCGGGCTCCACCGCCACCACCGCCGCACCGAGCAGGGCGCACTCCACGGCGATCTCCCCGCCGCCCGCGCCGACGTCCCAGACCAGGTCTCCCAGCCGGGGGCCGAGCCTGGCCAGCACGAACGCCCGGACCACGGGATCGAGACCCGCGCCCGCGAAGTCCCGCGCCCACCCCGGGGGACCGGGCCGGGCGCCGGCCGCCCACACGGGTTCGTCCGGGCTCCGGTGCAGCGGGTCCAGGACGAGCACCACCTCGGGGTTCTTCCACGGCCGCGTGGTGGCCTCGCCCATCCGGCTGTGGGTGATCCGCTCGTCCGGGCCGCCGAGGTCCTCGCAGACGATCAGGGCCCGGGGGGTGGTGGGGGCCAGCTCCCTGGCGATCTCGGCGGGGCCGGCTCCGGGTGCGGCGAGCACGGCGACCTTGTGGTGGGCGCGGCAGGCGTTCGCCACCCGGTCGAGCCGTTCACCGGTCACGACCAGGGCGTCCTCCCAGGCCAGCCCGGCCCCGGCGAAGGCCCGCGAGACGAGGGAGGGGGCGGGGAGCACCTCCGGGACGACGCCGTGCCCGCGCAGTTCCGCGACCGCGCCGAAGAACCCGGGGTCTCCGGCGGCGAGCACGACCAGCCGCCCGCCGTGCTCCCGGTGGGCCTCCACCGCCCGGCCGAGCGGGCCGCCGACCACCCGGGCCCCGCCCGGCAGCGGGCCGACGCGTTCCAGGAGCCGGTCGGGCCCGGCCAGCACGGCGGCCTCCTCCAGCCTGGCCCGCGCGAGCGGGGACAGCGCCCGTCCGTCGACCCCGACAACTGTGATCATCGATGCTCACCGCCCTCGTCCTCCAGAGTGGCGGTCGCGCGGTGATCAGGCCAGAGCGGTTCTCGGACGGCGGTCATGTTCTCCTCTTCTCGCGGAATTCCCAGGTCAAAGTCGGCCGCTCCGGAAGCGGCCCGGATGTTTGCCCCGGAGCCGCCGGGTATGGGTGTGGATTATCCGCAGCTGAAAGGGGTGGCTCCATATGGAACGCGGAAGCGCCAAGCACGGTTCGCGACTGGACGAGCAGCAGAAGCACGAGACCCAGGGGATGACCCGCAGCGGAGGCACCACGCACGCCGAGGAGTGGAAGGAGCCCGAGCCCATGCCGGCTCCGGGCGAAGGCGGCCTGTCCCGGTCCGCGTCCCGGCCCTCCGACCGCGAGCCGGGTGCTCCGCGCGGCATGACCCCCGCGGACGTGGAGCGCCGCGGCAACCTGGCCAAGTGGATCAGCGGCACCGGCGTGTTCCCCGCCGACCGCGACACCCTGCTGGCCCGCGCCCAGGAGCAGGGCGCCCCGGACTCGGTGATCTCCGCCGTCCGGTCGCTGCCGAACGCGACCTTCACCAACATGGCGGACGTGGCGCAGGCGCTCGGATACGGCACCGAGGACAAGGACCAGGGCTGACCTGCGGGCCTCCCCCCTCGCCGCCCCGTTCGCGAGGGGGGAGGCCCGCATCCGCCCGCCAGGGCTCCCGCTCTCACCGCTCCTCCCCCCGCTGAAGGCGGGCGCATCCGTCTCTCCCGTCCGAGGACTCCGAGGACGGGGTATCCGCGCTGAGGAGTGCTGATGAAACTGGACATGCTCCGATCCCTGTACGACCGCGAGGGGCCGTTCGCCTCGGCGTACCTCAACACCGACCGCGCCATGGAGCAGGGCGGCGACCAGGTCCAGCTGCGCTGGGAGGCGCTGAGCGAGCAGCTGGCCGGCGCGGACGAGGCGACCCTGTCGGCCCTGGAGAAGCTGTTCACCGACGTGAACGCGGCGGCGCCGGGCCGCGCGGCCTTCGCCGCGGGAGGCGAGATCCTGCACACCGAGGCCCTGGCGGAGCCGCCCCGCAGGGCGACCGCCCGCTGGTCGGCGCTGCCCCACGTCATGCCGCTGCTCGCCCAGCGGGGTGAGAACGTGCCGCATGTGCGGGTGGTCATCGACCACCTGGGCGCGGACGTGATCACCGTCGGTTCGGGGGCGCACCGCCGTACGGCGGTGCAGGTGCAGGACTGGCCGCACCAGAAGACCGCGCAGGGCGGATGGTCGCAGCGGCACTACGAGAACAACGTGGAGGAGACCTGGGCGCGCAACGCCAGGGCGGTCGCCGAGGCGGTGGACGAGGAGGTCCGCCGCGTCGGGGCCGAGCTGGTGATCGTGGCGGGCGACCCGCAGTCCCGGCCGCTGCTCCAGGACGGCCTCGGCAAGGAGGCCTCCGCCGTCCTGGTCACGGTGGACCACGGGAGCAGGGCCACGGGCAGTGATCCGCTCCCGTTCAACCAGGACGTGGAGTCGGCGATCGACTCCTGGCTGGACCGCAGGCGGGAGGAGCTGCTGGAGCGCCACCGGGAGGGGTCCGCCAAGGAACTGGCCGTCTCCGGCCTGGCCGCCACGGCGCGCGCACTGCGCGAGGGCCGGGTGGACACCCTGCTCCTCGTCGACCGGCCCGACGCGGACGGCCTGCTGTGGGTCGGCCCCGACGGGACGCAGCTGGCGGTGGAGCGCGACGAGATGCAGGAGTGGGGCGTGGCCGAGCCCTGGCAGGACCGCGCGGACGCCGCCCTGGCCCGGGCGGTCTGCGTGACGGACGCCGCCCTGTGGTTCGTCCCCGAGCTCGACGCCCCCGACGGTGTCGGCGCCGTGCTCCGATTCTGACCCTGCCGCTCTTTCCCCGTTCCGCGTCCGGCCGCCTGGTCCGGCGCTCCCCGGGCGGCCGCCGACGCCTGGCGGCCGCCCGGCCTCGGTTCCGGCGGCCGGCCGTCAGCGGACGACGACGACCTCCAGCGTGCGCGGGCCGTGCACGCCCTCGACCCGGTCGAGCTCGATGTCGCTGGTCGCCGAGGGGCCGCTGATCCAGGTCAGCGGCCTGGCCGGGTCGAGGGCGGCCACCGCCTCGGGCACCCCCGGCACGATCTGCCCGGCCCGCACGAGGCACAGGTGGTAGTCGGGCACCAGGGTCAGCGCCCTGCGGCCCTGTCCCGGACCGGTGTCGAGCACGATCGTGCCGGTCTCCGCGATCCCCACGGCGCAGCCCGTGACCACCCCGCAGACGGCGTCCAGCTCGGCGGCCGACAGCGGCGGATCGTCTCCCACGGCCCCGTCGCCCAGGTGCGCCCGCACGGCGTGCGCCCACTCCTCCGGCAGGCCCCCGGGCACGACGACGCGCCCGGCCGCCCGGCGGGTGAGCGCCGCCGTGATCACCCCGGCGGCCTCCGCGGGTTCCACCACGTGGACGGCGGCCCGGTAGTCGGCGATCCGTTCGGCGAACAGCTCCACCGTCCGCTCCCCCGCCGCGGCAGGGGTGGCGCGGGGCCGGGTGTGCGGGACGTCGGGCGCCCCGGCGACGGCCGCGCGGACGCGCGACAGGATGAGGTCGCGGGAGCTCATCGGGTGCCTCCACCGGTGCGGGAGCTCATCGGGTGCCTCCGTCGGTACGGTCCCACCAGTCGCGGAAGGACTCGGCGGGGATGTCGGGGATGTCGCGGGTGTCGGTCCAGGCCGCCGCCGGGCCGGGCAGGCGTCTGGGGACGAACCGGCGCAGGCGGCCGGACAGGCGCTGGGCGCGGGCCAGCCGTACGGGGCGGTCGAGCACCCAACCGGCGGCGCGCATGGCCAGACGCTCGGCGCGCGGGTGGGGCGTCTTGGCCCGCAGGTGGACGAGCACCTCGGGGATGTCGATGGCGACCGGGCAGACCTCGTAGCAGGCTCCGCACAGGGACGACGCGTACGGCAGCGAGGCGTCCAGCTCAGCGGTCGCAGAAGCCGGCATGCGACCGCGGGACACAGCGGTCGCAGAAGCCGGCATGCGACCGCGGGACACAGCGGTCGCAGAAGCCGGCATGCGACCGCCCGGCGCCGGGGTCGCAGCGGCCGGCCCGCCGCCGGGCGGTGCGGAGGCCCCGGGTTCCGGGCCGCGCAGCTGCGGGGTGAGGATGGCGCCGATCGGCCCGGGGTAGACGGAGCCGTAGGCATGGCCGCCCGCGCGCTCGTAGACGGGGCAGACGTTCAGGCAGGCCGAGCAGCGGATGCAGCGCAGCGCCTGGCGCCCGACCTCGTCGGCGAGGACCCTGGTGCGGCCGTTGTCGAGCAGGACGAGGTGGAACTCCTGTCCCTCGGACGCACCGGTCCAGGTGGAGGTGTAGGGGTTCATCCGCTCGCCGGTGGAGGAGCGCGGGAGCAGTTGGAGGAAGACCTCCAGGTCCTGCCAGGTCGGCAGGAGCTTCTCTATGCCGACCACGCTGATCAGCGTCTCGGGCAGGGTCAGGCACATGCGGCCGTTGCCCTCGGACTCCAGCACCACCAGGGTGCCGGTCTCCGCGATCATGAAGTTGGCGCCGGAGACCGCGACCTTCGTCGACAGGAAGCGCTCGCGCAGGTGGAGCCGGGCGGCCTCCGCCAGGGCACGGGGCTCGTCGGTGAGGTCCTCGGGCGCCGGCCGCCCCCACTCGGCCATCTTCTCCCGGAAGATCTCACGGATCTCGGAGCGGTTGCGGTGGATGGCGGGGACGAGGATGTGCGAGGGCAGGTCGTCGCCGAGCTGCACGATCAGCTCGGCGAGGTCGGTCTCGTAGGCGGTGATCCCCCGGGCGGCGAGCGCCTCGTTGAGGCCGATCTCCTGGGTGGCCATCGACTTGACCTTGACCACGCTGGTCTCGCCGGTGGCCTCGACGAGGCCGGCGACGATCCGGTTGGCCTCGTCGGCGTCGGCGGCCCAGTGCACCCGCCCGCCGGCCCGCGTGACCGCCTCCTCCATCTGGAGCAGGTAGCGGTCCAGATGGCGCAGGGTGTGGTCCTTGATCTGCTTGCCCGCGGCCCGCAGTCCCTCCCAGCCCGGCACTTCGCCGACCACCGCGGCCCGTCTGCCGCGGATCGTGCGCGTGGCCTTGCGGAGGTTGAAGCGCAGCTGCGAGTCCCCCACGGCCCGTGCGGCGTTGCGGGGGAAGGCGGGCATGCCGAGGAAGGTGGCGCTCATCGCTCCTCCCCCGTCCGCCCGTGCACCGCCGGACCCGGCTCCGGGGGGGTGCCCGCGGCCGGCCCGGGAGAGGTCGCCCCGGCGGGTGCGGCGAGGGTCCGGGCGGCGGGCCCGGCGAGGGCCGCGGCGGTCTCGCCGCCCTCGGTGGCGGCGAGGATCTCCGCCAGGTGCATGACCCGGATCCCGGTGCGCTGGCGGCCCAGGGCGCCGCCGATGTGCATCAGGCAGGAGTTGTCCGCCGCGCAGAGCACCTCGGCCCCGGTCGCCATGACGTTGTGCGCCTTGTCCGCGCACATGGCCGCGGAGACCGCCGGGTTCTTGACGGCGAAGGTGCCGCCGAACCCGCAGCACTCCTCCGCGCCGGGGAGCGGGACCAGCTCCAATCCCCTGACCTGCTCCAGCAGGCGGGTGGGGCGGTCGCCCAGCCGGAGGCCGCGCAGGGAGTGGCAGGTCGGGTGGTAGGTCACCCGGTGCGGGAAGTAGGCGCCGACGTCGGTGACGCCGAGGACGTCGACCAGGAACTCCGAGAGGTCGTGGACCTTCGGCACGAGCGCGGCCACCTCCTCGGCGAAGGAGGGGTCCGCCGTCCGTCCGGCGGCCCTCCCACCGGCGCCCCGGGCGGTCCCGGAGGAGGCGGAGCGGCCGGCCGCCGCGGCGGTGCGGGCGAGCCGGGGGTACTGCTCGCGGACCATGGCGGCGCACGATCCGGAGGGCGTGACCACCGCGTCGTAGCCGGCGAAGACGTCCGCGAAGTGCCGCGCCAGCCGGGTCCCCTCCTGCGGGTATCCGGTGTTGACGTGCATCTGGCCGCAGCAGGTCTGGGCTCGGGGGAAGTCGACCTCGCACCCCAGGCGGCGCAGCAGCGTCACGACCGCCCGGCCCGTGCCGGGGAAGAGGGTGTCGTTGACGCAGGTGATGAACAGGGCGACGCGCACGGCGCTCCTTCCGTCCTTTGGTCTGACCATAGTATGGTCAGACCAAAGGTCCCGACAAGGACCACCCCACCACGGCGAGGGAGGCGGCATGGGATGGGAGCCGGTCCGGCGCACCCGGGCGTTCGAGGACGTGATCGCCCAGATCGAGCGGCGCATCGCGGAGGACGGCCTCGCGGTCGGCGACCGGCTGCCGGGTGAGCGGCAGCTCGCCGAGCAGCTCCAGGTCGGCCGCTCGTCGGTGCGCGAGGCGCTGCGGGTGCTGGAGACGCTGGGCGTGGTCGCCTCGCAGGTCGGCCGGGGCCCCGACGCGGGCGCGGTGCTCACCGCCCGCCCCGCCGAAGCCCTCGCCGACCTGCTCCGGCTGCACGTGGGCCTGTCCAGCCTCTCCATGCGCGAGGTCGCCGAGACCCGGATGATGATCGAGCAGTGGGGGGTACGGCACGCGGCCGGGAACGTCACCCCCGGCCACCTGGACCGGCTCCGGGCGGCGCTGGCCCGGATGGACCGGGCCATGAGCGCCGACGAGTTCGTCCTGCACGATGCCGAGTTCCACCTCACGATCGCCGAGCTGTCCGGCAACCGCCTGCTCGCGGCCACGATGCACGCCCTGCGCGCCACGGTGCAGCGCCACGCCGTCGAGGCCGTCGAGCGGCTCGGCGTCACCGACCCGCTGATGGACGACCACCGGCGGATCTACGAGGCGGTCGCGTCCGGCGACTCGGAGGAGGCGGCCGCCGCGATCGCCGACCACCTCACCCGCGCCTACCCGGACCTTCCGGACCCCTCGGACCGGCCGGACCGCACCGGCTGATCCCGGCCGGGACGGCCCTCGTCCCGCCCGGCGGCACGGCGCCGGGCGGCGGGCCGTACCGCCGGGACCCGAGCCCGCCTCACGGACGGCTCACCGGGCGGAGCGCGGGAGGACGGAGCCCCCGACCTCCGGGAACGGGACGGTGAACTCCGGGAACGGGACGGCGAACTCCGGTGGGGAGGCGGCGTCGGCGATGCGGCAGGACGCGCCGGAGCAGGCGACCAGGGCGTCGAGCTGGTGCTCGAACCGGTCGATCACCGAGCGGGGCACCCTCTCGGCCAGGTTGCGCAGCTGGTAGGGGTCGGAGGCGAGATCGTAGAGCTGGTACTCGCCGGTCGCGTAGCGGACGAAGGTGTGGCCGGCGGTGCGCATCGCCTGGTAGGCGGGGATCCGGGCCGGAGCCGAGGGCTTCGCCTTCCCCGGCCGGTGGAACTCGACCAGCACGTTCCGGCGCCAGCCGATCGGGGTCCGGCCCTGCAGCAGGGGCAGCAGGGAGCGGCCCTCGACGAAGCCGGGCAGCCGGGCGCCGGCCAGTCCGGCGAAGGTCGGGGCGAGGTCCACGGTGGAGGCCACCTCCGTGACGGTCCGGCCGGGCTGGATCCCCGGTCCCCGGACGAACATCGGCACCTTGATGCTCTCGTCGAACGGGGTCGTCTTGCCCTGCCCGAGCCGGTGCTGACCCAGGTGGAACCCGTTGTCGGAGCCGAAGAACAGATAGGTGTCGTCCAGCTTCCCGGCGGCGCGCAGGCTCCGGACCAGGGATCCGACCATGTCGTCCACTCCGAGCATGGCGCGCAGCCGGTCGCGGTAGATCTCGTCGGTCCGCTCGATCCGCTCGGGGGTCAACCGCTTGCGCGAGCGCAGCCACAACGGCTCGGCCGCGACGTCCTCCTGGTCGAAGGAGGGCGGGCGCGGGGCCGTGTGGCCGGTGAAGGCGTCGCGGTGCCGGAGCGCGTGGTTGGCCGGCAGGTGCGGGGCGACCGGCGCGAGGTAGAGGAAGAAGGGGTCGTCCCCCCGCGAGACGAACGCGTCCGCCTTCGCGCTGAGCACGTCGGTCAGGTAGTCCTCGGGCGCGGAGCCGTAGGCCCTGAGCCTGCCGTTCTCGTTCAGCGTGTAGCCGTACTCGTCGTACAGCCTGCGCACCGGCACGTGCCACTCGTCCCAGCCCCGGGGCACGTGGGTGGCGGGGGCGGGGCCCGGATAGTGGTTGAGGTACTTGCCCATCAGGCCGGTCCGGTAGCCGGCGTTCTTCATCCAGGTCCCCATGGTGGAACGTTCCAGACCTTTCCGGTAGAACCTCCCGAACCCTCCCTTGGGGAGAGTGTTGGTCAGCACGCCGTGGCTGTGCACGTACTGGGAGCGGAGGATGGACGCACGGGACGGGCAGCACCAGGAGTTGGGCACGAAGAACCGGCTGAAACCGGCACCCGATCGGACGAACTCGTTCCAGATGTTCGGAAATTTCTCCAGATCTCCCATCCCCAGATCATCGACCAGGATCAGCACGACGTTGGGGCGCCGGGGCGCCTCGGCCGCGGCCGGAACCGCGGCTGAAACCAGGATGAGCAGAGGAAACAGGCACAGAGCCTTACGGGCGGCGTTCAGCACAGTGTCACGTTTCCCCAAAGCCCCGATCTCGACACCGGGCCTTTCGCAAAGTGAAATAGAACGTGTTCCAATACGATGGCGCACCCGGACGAGAGGCCCGACCATGAGCACCGACCTGAAGCTCGGCCTGAACCTCGGCTACTGGCAGCGCGGCCCCGCCGACGCCACCGAGCTCGTCCGGGCCGCCGAACGGCTGGGCTATGACTCCGTGTGGACCGCCGAGGCCTACGGCAGCGACGCCTTCACCCCGCTGGCCTGGTACGGCGCGCGCACCTCGCGCATCAAGCTGGGCACCTCGGTCGCCCAGATCGCGGCCAGGACCCCCGCGGCGACCGCGATGACCGCGATGACGCTGGACCACCTCACCGGCGGCCGGCTGCTGCTCGGCATCGGCGCGTCCGGTCCCCAGGTCGTCGAGGGCTGGTACGGCGTGCCGTTCGCCCGCCCGCTCGCCCGCACCCGCGAGTACGCCGAGATCATGCGCCGGATCTGGCGCCGGGAGGGGCCGGTGACCTCAGGTGGCGAGCACTACCCGCTCCCGCTGCCCGCGGGCGCCCGCGACGGGGTCACCGGCCTGGGCAAGCCGCTGAAGCTCATCACCCGCCCCCTGCGTCCGGAGATCCCCCTCTACCTCGGCGCGGAGGGCCCCAGGAACGTCGCCCTGGCCGCGGAGATCGCCGACGGCTGGCTCCCGCTGTTCGCCTTCCCCGAGAAGATCGAGCAGATGTACGGGCCGTCGCTGGCCGCCGCCGGACCGGACTTCGACGTCGCGGCCATGGTCCTGACCCTGGTCACCGACGACGTCCGGGCGGCCCTCGACGGGGTCAAGACGATGCTCACCCTGTACATCGGCGGCATGGGCGCCCGCGACCGCAACTTCCACGCCGACATCATCGGCCGGATGGGCTACGCCGACGCCGCCGCCGAGGTCCAGGAGCTCTACCTGTCCGGGCGGCGGGACGAGGCGTTCGCGGCCGTCCCGGACGAGCTGGCCGACGGCATCTCCCTGGTCGGCCCGGCCGGGCGCATCCGCGAGCGGCTGGAGGCGTGGCGCAAGAGCCCGGTGACCAGCCTCCTGGTCATGGGACTCGGCGACGAGCCCTCCCTGCGCACGGTCCGCGACCTGGTCCTGGGCTGACGGTGAAGCCGGTCAGTCCGGGCGCGGTGCGGGGTTCTCGGTGACCGAGCGGAGCACCGGGGCGCTCGCGGCCCCGGCGCCGGCCACCCCGGCGAAGCCGAGGAGCACGCAGGCGAGCAGGGTGGCCAGCCCGCCGGCGTCCAGCCCGGTGATCGCGAACGGGAGCGCGCAGAACAGGCCGACCGCGATCGAGCCGCCGCCCATGACGGCCAGCGGGATGAGCGTCTCGGCGCGCCGGGCCCGGTCCAGGACCTGCAGCGGGGTGCCCGCCAGGCGGAGCAGCGCGTAGGTCTGCCGCCGGTCGAGGACGGAGGAGACGGCGGTGATCCCGGCGCTGACCACCGCGACCAGGAACGAGACCGTGAGCACCACGATCGTCCCGGTGCCGATGTCGCCGATCAGCACGTGGCCGAACCGGTCGTCGTCGGCGATGGAGGTCGCGCGCCGGCCGGGGACCAGGCCGTCGAGCGCGGTGCGGGCCCGGTCGACCAGCGCCGCGTCCACCCGGGAGTCCACCCGGGCGTCCGTCTTCTCCCCCTTGGCCGGCTGCTCCGGTGCCGCCGCCCGGCCGCCGCCGAGCGCGACGACGAGCACCTTCTCCCCGCCCTCGCCGGTGATCTCGGTCCCGGCGCGCACTCCCGCCGCGGTCAGCCGCTCGCGGGCCTCGGCGGCGACCGCGTCCGCCCGGGCGGCGGTGACCGAGACGCGCAGCCGCGAGGCGTCCGCCTCGCCCAGCAGGTCGGCCGACGGGTTCAGCAGCACCACGAACCCCGCCACGAACCCGGTCAGCGCCACCCCGCTCACGGTCCGCCAGGCCGCCCTGGGGTCGTCCACCAGCCGCCGGCCGGCCAGCAGCCGGGCGGGCCCGCGCGCCGTACCCGCGGTGATCCTGCCGATCAGGCCGACCACCCACGGGCCGGCCAGGTTGATCGAGAGGAAGGCCAGGCCCAGCACCACCGCGATCATCCCGCCGCCGCTGCCGACGCTGAGCGTGGGCACCACGGCCAGGACGGCCAGCAGCACCGCCACCCGGACGAAGCGCATCCCCGGCGGGGTCTCCCGCTTGGCCACGCCCAGCGGGCCGACCACGACCCTGCGCAGGCCGACCACCGCGGACAGGCCCACGAGCAGCGGCACCGCCGCCAGCACGGCGAGCGTGTACGGCACGCCCGGCCACAGGTCGGCGGCGAACCACGAGCCGCCGGCGATCTCGATCCCGGTGAGCGGCGGGATCAGCAGGACGTACAGGAGCGTGCCCGCGACCGCCCCGGCGAGCGCGGTGATCACCGCCTCGGCCGCGGTCATCGCGACCACCTGGCCGGGGGTGGCGCCGACCAGGCGGAGTGCCGCCAGGCGCTGGTCGCGCCGGGCCACGGTGAGCCGGGCCGCCGCGCCCCCGAACACCAGCAGCGGCACGGCCATCAGCACGCTCGCGATCAGCGCGAGCATCCGGTAGCCCTGCGCGTCGGGCGTCGGCTCCCCGGTGAAGTCCGAGATCCGGGTGGGCGCGACCTCGCCCCGCGGCTCGTCGGCCCCCTTCCCGGCCAGGACCGCGGAGTCCGGCGCCCAGCCCCGCACGGCGACCAGCTCGCCGGGGTGGACCAGCGCCTCGTCCCCGACCGTCCCGCCGCGCCTGCCCGCGAACCGGTCCGCCAGCTGGTCGGCCGGGAGCCTGCGGGCGAGCTCGGCCAGGGCCGGGGAGAGCCAGACCTCGCCCGGGGCGGGGAAGCGGTCCAGCCCCGGGGGCGGCGGCGCCCCCGGCTCCAGCGCGGCCAGCTCCACGACCGTGATCCGCTCGTCGCGCACGTAGTCCACGCGGACGGACTGGACGGCCACCGCCCGCCCCTGGGCCGGGACCGGGTTGCGCCACGCCTCCCGGTCGCCCCGCCCCTCGAAGGCGAGGTTCGCGGAGACCGCGAAGAGCAGCAGCGCGGTGGAGACCGTCACCGCCACCGCGGTCAGGGCCGCGCCCAGCAGTCCCCGGCGGCCGCCCGCGCGCAGCAGCCGCCAGCCGAGTCCCAGCGCCGCCCTCACGCTCCCACCCCGGTCATGATCCGGCCGTCGCGGACCTCGACGGTGCGGTCGCACCAGCGGGCCACCTGCGGGTCGTGGGTGACCACCACCAGCGAGGCGTCGCCGCCCCGGGTCGCCTCCACCAGCAGGCGCATCGTGTCGTGCCCGGTGGTCTGGTCGAGCGCGCCGGTCGGCTCGTCGGCGAACACCACCGCGGGCCTGGTGACCAGGGCGCGGGCGATCGCCACCCGCTGGGCCTGCCCGCCGGACAGCTCACCGGGCCGCCGCTCCTCCATGCCGCCCAGGCCGAGCGGGCCGAACCACTCCCGCGCCCGCCGTACGGCGTCGCGCCGGGAGACGCCGCCGAGCATCAGCGGCAGCGCGACGTTCTCGTCGGCCGGGAGCTCGGGCAGGAGCTGGCCGAACTGGAAGACGAATCCGAACCGCGTCCGGCGCAGGGCGCTGCGCTCCCGCTCCCCCATCGTGTCGATGCGCTGCCCGAGCAGGCGCACCTCCCCCTCGTCCGGCTTCATGATCCCGGCCAGGCAGTGCAGCAGGGTCGACTTGCCCGACCCGCTCGGCCCCATGATGGCCACGGCCTCACCGCGGCCGACCGCCAGTCCGACGCCCGCCAGCGCCGTCGCCGGGCCGAACCGCTTGGTCAGGCCGTATCCCTCGAGAACAACAGAAGTCATGGGAGCACCCTCGCTCGTCCGGGGGTGCCGCCGGATCGGCCGAGCGTGCGATCCTCCGAGGTGCCCGATCGGCCGAAAGTCGGATGGATCGGAACGACCCGCCGCGTGGGGCTGGCAGAATCAGCCGGGTGACGATTCGGGTGCTCATCGCCGACGACCAGGAGCTGGTGCGGACCGGCTTCCAGATGATCCTGGACGCCCAGGCGGACATGGAGGTCGTGGCGACCGCCGCGGACGGCGCCGAGGCGGTCGAGCACGCCCGGCGGCTCCGGCCCGACGTGTGCCTGCTCGACATCCGGATGCCCCGGCTGGACGGGCTGGAGGCCACCCGGCTGCTGGCCGGCCCGGGCGTCCCCGACCCGATGCGGGTGGTCATCGTCACCACCTTCGACCTGGACGAGTACGTCTACGGGGCGCTGCGGGCGGGTGCGACGGGATTCCTGCTCAAGGACAGCGGGCCGACGCTGCTGATCGAGGCGATCCGCGCCGCCGCCGCCGGGGACGCGCTGGTCTCCCCCTCGGTGACCGTGCGCCTGCTGGAGCACCTGGCCCGCCCCCGGGAAGGACGTTCCCGGCCGCTGGTCGAGCCGCTGACGGAGCGGGAGCTGGACGTCGTCCGGCTGGTGGCCCGGGGCCGGACCAACCAGGAGGTCGCCGCCGAGCTGTTCGTCTCGCTGTCCACGGTCAAGACGCACCTGGGCAGCATCCAGGGCAAGCTCGGGGCGAGAAACCGTGTGGAGATCGCCGCGTGGGCATGGGAGTCCGGCGTGGTGAGTTGATTGGCGGAGGCGCCGGCGGGATAGAAGAGAGGCAAGTCCTTCAGCGCATGCCGGGGGGAGATTCACATGCGCTCTGTCCCGCCGCCCAGCACGAGGCCCGCCTCGGCCGTCCAGGCGGCCCTCGTCCTGCAGGTCTGCGCGGTCACCGCCCTCACCGTGTTCGAGCAGGTCCGCGGCGAGCGGCTGGCCCGGGAGATCGCCGCGCTCGGCGGCGACCCGCGCGCCCCCGGCGCGCAGGCCCTCGTCGGCCCGGTCACCGTCTTCGCCGTCCTGGTCATCCTGGTGGCCGCCACCACGGCCGCCGCGGGCGCCGCCCACCTCGTCTGGCTGGCGCGGGCCAGGCGGTACGCCGCGGAGGTCACCGGCGCCCCCGGGTCCCGCCCCTCCTCCGGCGCCCCTTCCCGTCCCCCCGTGGCACCGGTCCTGGCCGGCTGGTTCACGCCCGGGCTCAACCTGGTCGCCCCGCCGGTGCTGGTGGACCGCCTCTGGCGGGCCTCCCGCACGCCGGCCGACCACCGCGCCTCCTGGCTGGCGCTGCTCGCCGCCTGGTGGCTGAGCTGGCTGGCCGCACTCGCCCTCCTCCTGCGGCTCTTCCTCTCCCCCGCCCCCGGGGTGGCGGACCTGACCGGCATCGGCCCGGTCGAGCTGGCCGTCGTGACCGTCTCCGCCCTGCTGTGCGGGGCCACGGTCCGGCGGATCACCAGGATCCAGACGGAGAGCGTCCTGCACCGCGTCCGCACGGCGGCCGATCCGGTCGGCTCGGAGGTCCAGGGGCTGGCCTACCAGGGCTTCTGACGCGCCCGGCGCGGCTCCCCCTTCCCCCGGCGCGGCTCTCTCCTCCCCCGCCGCCGTCGAGCCGGCCGACCGCCCGGTCCCGGCCGCTCCCGCCGCGGCTGATGCCCGCGTGGGGATCTCGGTACGCTGAGCTCCCCATACGACGGCGTTTTTGCGGTTAGGTATCACGGTGAACAACCTCAGTCCGGGCGACCCCCTGCAGATCGGGCGATACCGAGTGCTCAGCCGGCTGGGCCGGGGCGGCATGGGAACCGTCTACCTCGGGCAGGCCCCCGACGGCCAGCGGGCCGCCCTCAAGGTGATCAATTCGGAGTACAGCCAGCACGAGCAGTTCCGGATGCGCTTCCGGCGGGAGGCCGACGCGGCCCAGCGGGTGCGGCGGTTCTGCACGGCCGCGGTGCTGGAGGCCGCGCTCGACGGCGACCAGCTCTACGTGGTCACCGAGTTCGTCCCCGGGCCCAACCTGGAGGAGGCCGTGCGCTCGGGCGGCCCGCTCCGGGGTTCTAGCCTCGACGCGCTCGCGGTCGGCGTGGCCACCGCGCTGACCGCGATCCACGGGGCGGGGGTCGTGCACCGCGACCTGAAGCCGTCCAACGTGCTGCTCTCCCCGGTCGGCCCCCGGGTGATCGACTTCGGCATCGCCCGCGCCCTCGACACGCTCAGCGGCGTCACCGGGACCGGCGAGATCATCGGCACGCCCCGCTACATGGCGCCGGAGGTGCTGCGCGGCGAGCCGGTCTCCCCGGCCTGCGACGTGTTCTCCTGGGGCTGCCTGGTCGCGTTCGCGGCCAGCGGCCGGGCGCCGTTCGGCGGCGAGGCCCTGCACGCGGTGCTCTACCAGGTGCTCAACACCGAGCCCGTGCTGGAGGGCATGGAGACCGGCCTGCGCGAGCTGGTGACCCACGCGATGGACAAGGACCCGGCCCGCCGGCCCACCTCCCAGCAGCTCCTCGACCACCTGGTCGGCCGCTCGGCCGCGCCCGAGCAGGCCGCGCACTCGGTCCAGGCGGTCTGGCAGCAGAGCCCGCCCACCCTGGCTGAGCCCGCCGCGTGGGCGGGGTCCGGGCCGGGCGGCACCGGTGTCCCGGGCGGACCCGGCACGCACGCCGTACCGGGTGGTCCGGCCGCCTCCACCGCGCCGGCCGGACCGGACCCGTACACCGCATCGACCGGACCGGACCCGTACGCCGCGCCGGGCCGGCCGGGGGCGCCCGCCGCGTCCGGCGGGCCCGCTCCCACGGTCCCGGCGGGGGCGGGCACGCACGCCGTACCGGCGGGGGCGGGCGGCGCCTGGCCGCAGGACGACACGCGGATCCCGGCCGGGGTCGACGGGGGGCGCGGGCGCGCGGGCGGTGCTCCGGCCGAGGCCGTCCGGCGCAAGAAGCTGATCGCCGGTGCGGCGGTCGCGGCCCTCGTCGCGGTGGGCGGCGGCTTCGGGATCTACCTCGCCCTCTCGGCGGGCGGGCCCCCCGCCGACCTGACCCTGCTCTACCAGGACGACTTCACCCAGAAGAGCGACTGGAGCGGCACCTACGACCCCGCGAACGGCGGCAAGTACGGCTACGCGCCGGAGGGGCACTACGCCGTCGACGCCGACGGCGAGAACGCCGTCCAGCGCATCACCGCGCCGGTGCCCTTCGCGACCGCCCCGCCCGCGACCCCGGACCCCGCCGCCAGCCCCACCCCGACCATCCCCGGCCGGCTGCTCCTCGGGGCCGACGTCACGGTCCGCAACGGCAGCGCGGGCGCCGGTGAGTACGGGCTGTTCTGCCGGGGCGCGGACGCCACGGAGGCGACCCGCTACGAGTTCCTGATCGACACCTCGGGCAAGGCCCGCATCCGCAGGGCGGTCAAGAGCGCCGGGGGCGACCTGACCGAACCGGCCCAGGTGGAGGTGACGAAGGGCAAGCCCGTCCGGCTCCAGGCCGAGTGCTCGGCCGGCTCGGAGGGGATGCAGCTCACCATGTGGGTGGACGGCACCCGGGTGCAGTCCGTCACGGACCCCGACCCGCTGCCGCCGGGCGAGCTCGGCATGATCGTCCGGGTCGGGGAGAGCAGCGGCGCCACGCTGAAGACGGGCTTCGACAACTTCACGATGCGCGGCACGGCCCCGGGGAAGAAGCCCTGAGGAGGGAACAACGAATGATCGGCTCGCGGTTGGGGATGCTCGGAACACCGACCTGAGCGAAGGAGCCCGCACGATGCGCGCCATAGTCGTCTCCGCCACCGGCGGCCCCGAGGTCCTCTCCTACGAGGACTACCCGGACCCCGCGCTGAACCCCGGCGAGGTGCTGGTCGACGTCGCGGCCAGCGGCGTGAACTTCATCGACGTCTACCACCGGATGGGCCGCTATCCCCTCTCGCTGCCCTTCGTGCCCGGCAACGAGGGAGCAGGCACCGTCGCGGCGGTCGGCGAGGACGTGGAGGGGGTCTCCGTCGGTGACACGGTGGCCTGGGCGAGCGTCATGGGCAGCTACGCCGAGAAGGCCGTCGTGCCGGTCTCCCACCTGCTCCTGGTGCCCGAGGGGGTGGTGCCCGAGCTCGCGGCGGCCGTCACGCTCCAGGGTCTCACCGCGCACTACCTGACCCACTCGGTGCACGAGGTCAAGCCCGGCGACGACGTGCTGGTGCACGCCGCGGCCGGCGGCATGGGGTTGCTGCTCACGCAGATCGCCAAGCTCCGCGGCGCCCGGGTGATCGGCACGGTCTCCACCGAGGAGAAGGAGGAGCTGGCCCGGCAGGCCGGAGCCGACGAGGTCCTCCGCTACAAGGGCTTCGCCGACGCGGTCCGCGACCTGACCGGTTCCGGCGTGCACGTCGTCTACGACGGCGTGGGGGCGACCACCTTCGCCGAGAGCCTCGCCGCCCTGCGCCCGCGCGGCATGATGGCCCTGTACGGCCAGGCCAGCGGCCCGGTGCCGCCGATCGACCCGCAGCTGCTGGCCAAGGAGGGGTCCCTCTTCCTGACCCGGCCCAGCCTCGGCGCCTACATCGCCACCAAGGACGAGCTCGCCTGGCGCGCCTCCGACCTGTACGGCTGGCTGGCCTCCGGCCGGCTCCAGGTGCACGTCTCCCGCCGCTACCCCCTGGCCGAGGCCGCGCAGGCCCACGAGGACCTGGAGGCCCGCCGCACCACCGGCAAGCTCCTGCTCATCCCCTGACCTCCGCTTCCCGTACGGCCGCCGCCCCGTGGACGGGGCGGCGGCCGTACGTCAACATGCAGGATGCAGTTGGACAGCCCTCTGCGGGGATTCCCTTCGAGACAGGCGCTGAAGTTGCAGGCTGAGCACATGTTGAAGGAGGGGTGACCCATCATGCTCCTGCGGTTCCGGGTGGCCAACCACCGATCGATACGCGACGAGCAGACACTGTCCTTCGTCGCGGCCCGATCGCGCGGCCTTGCCGACAGCGAACGAACGGCACCCCGCGGACCGCACCCGTGGCGGGGATCTACGGGGCCAACGCCTCCGGCAAGTCGAACGTCCTCGACGCACTGCGATGGATGCAATGGGCCGTCGAGACGTCCCAGACGAGATGGGCACCGAGCGCAGGAATCCCCCGGCACCCGTTCCTCCTGTCGGAACAGGGCCGATCCACCGCCTCGCTGTACGAGCTGGATTTCGTTCATGACGGAATCCGATACACCTACGGATTCGAGGTCGACGACGAGGTCGTGCGCGGCGAGTGGCTCCATTCGTTCCCGCATGGTCGTCCCCGCCGGCTGTTCGAGCGTACGGGGCCGGACCAGGATGCCTACGAGTTCAGCCGGATGCTCACCGGAGAGACGAGGCGCATTGCGAAGCTGACACGCGGCAACGCGCTCTATCTCTCCTCCGCCGCGTCCAATAACCACTCCCTGCTGAGCGCACTCGAACTGAAGATCGTCACATGCATCCAGTTCGCCAGCCATGACGACCACGATGAGCGCCGCCGCCTTCTCGTGACCAAGCTTCTCCTCCGCGACCCCGCGGCGGCGGCGGACATCAATACACTTCTCCAGCTTGCCGATCTCGGAATCGAGAGGGCGGAGTTGGTGAAGGACAGGCTTCTCGCAGAGGCAGACGAGCGATTCAAGCGGATATATCGCACCACATCAGACGGGAGCAGTGCGCCCGACGCGGGGTCGGAACCCGAAACCCTGTCAGGCCGGATTCAGCTCCGGCGGGCGAACAGCACGACCGCCCTGTCCATCGAGGACGAAAGCGCCGGAACCCGAGTATGGCTCTCCATTATCGGACCGGTCATCGGGGCACTCGAAAGCGGATCCGTCTTCGTGGTGGACGAGATCGATTCCAGCATGCACCCGCTGCTCAGCTCCAGCCTGATCCGAATGTTCAAGGATCCCGAGATCAACCGGCGCGGGGCTCGACTGCTTTTCTCCTCCCACGACACGACATTGCTCGGGAACCTCCTCTCGGAGGACCTTCTCTCCCGGGACGAGGTCTGGTTCACCGAGAAGGACGGCGAGGGTGCGACCTCCCTGTCCCCACTCACCGATTTTCACCCGCGCCGCAACGAGAACGTAGAGCGGGGCTATCTCCAGGGACGCTACGGCGCCGTCCCATATGTCAATCTCGAAAAAGTCCGCGAAATCTTCCACGAGAGGCGCGCCGGGCCACACGAGCACACGGCGTAGCCCTCAGCACCTAGAGCGGGTCCCCTCACGGAGAGAGCCTAGAAAGCGGATCCCGGTGATGTGCGAGGGCAATGTCACCGAGGTGAAATACTTCGTCGGAATCTTCGAGATCTGGCTGCTCTGGCACTTCCAGGACTGCTCGGCGACGCTGTCCTCCGCGGTCGTCCAGGGCAAGGTCGGCAGGCACCTGCCCGGCTACGACAAGCACCTGCCGAAGGACTTCCCCTACGAGAGGTACGAAACAGCACGTCGCCGAGCGCAGAACACCGACCCGGCGCATGTCTCCGCGAACCGAAAGGGAGGCAACCCTTCGACCAACGTCTGGCTCACGGTCGAGGCGATCGCCGAATCAGGCCGGACGCAGCGGGAGCACCGGTGACACGCATGGCTCGCCCCCTCCGGGAGAGACACCGGGCCGCACCTGCGAGATGACCCTCGCCGCCTCGCTCGCGCGGCGGCCGCGCGTCACTCAGGCGGCTCCTGGGCACCGAGGCCGACGGGGAACGCGTCGAAGTTGACGATGACCCGCGCGGTTCCGGGGGCGTCCTCCTTCCGGTCTCGCACCTTCTCGTGGTGAGCGTCGACGACCCGTGAGATCTCCCGGACGAGGCCGGCGAGTTCCTCTCGGGTCATGCGCATGACAGCGTGCAGGTTGACGGTGGCCTCGACCCATTCGCGGGGAGTGGTCCGCGACTCCTCCAGCCAGCGGCCGAGCTCGGCATTCCGTTTGCGGAGCAGGTCGGCGAGCAGGAACTCCGCCGCTTGCGCCGTCTCGGGGTCGCGACGGAACCGGTCCCCGTCGAACCCGAACCGGCGGGAGCGCCACCAGCGCTCCTTGCCCTTCCCTCGGCCGGACACCTCCTCGATGAGGCCGTGCCGCGCGAGCTGACGCAGGTGATAACTCGTCGAGCCGCTGTTCTCCCCGGTGCGGGCGGCGAGCTGGGTCGCCGTGGCGGGGCCGTGGTGGTCCAGCAGCTCCAGCAGCCGGAGCCGTACCGGATGGGCGAGGCCCTTGAGCGCCGCTGCGTCGAGTTCTCGGTCCGCGCGCCCGGCGAGCGCCGAGGGATCGGAATCACGGGTCTTGTCATCCATTACGTGCAGCCATATCTTTGCAAAGAGAATTTTGCATACTTTCCTTTACACGTTATCGGAGACAGTGGTGACCCCTCGGCCCTTCCGCTGGTTGTTGACGGCCTCCGGCCTGTCCAACACCGCCGACGGCATCGTCGTCGTGGCCATGCCCCTGCTGGCGATCACGCTGACCCGCTCACCACTGCTGGTTTCTCTCGTCAGCGCGGCGGCCACCCTCCCCTGGCTGCTGCTGTCCCTGCACGCGGGCGCGCTCGCCGACCGGCACGACCGGCGGCGGATCCTGGTTCTGACCACGTGGGCCCGGGTCACGGTCCTGACCGCCCTGGTGGCGGCCGCCTGGCTGGGGACGCTCCCCCTGCCCGTACTGCTGGCCGGAGCCCTGCTGCTCGGCGCCGGAGAGGTCTTCGCCGACACCTCTGCGCAGTCGGTGGTGCCGATGACCGTGGCGCGGGAACGGCTCGGCGACGCCAACGGCAAGCTCGTCGCCGCGCAGACCATCGGCAACAACTTCCTGGGAGGGCCCGCCGCCGGACTCCTGGCCGGGCTCGGCGCCGCCGCCGCGTTCGGGGCACCCGCCCTGCTCTACGCGGTGGCGGGGATCGCCCTGCTCGGCATGCGCGGGCGTTTCCGGGTGGAGGAGCCCTCCACCCGACCGCTCCGCCACGACATCGCAGAAGGGGTGCGCCACCTGTGGAGCCACCGGGTGCTGCGGGACCTGGCCTTTCTGTCGGGTGCGCTCAACTTCGCGAACTCGGCCTACTTCGCGGTCTTCGTCCTGTGGGTCGTCGGGGAGGAGTCCCGGGTGGGGCTCACCCCCGGCCAGTACGGCCTCCTCATGGTGGCGCTCGCCGCCGGGGCCGTGGCGGGGTCGCTGCTGGCCGACCGGGTCGCGCAGAAGGCCGGTCAGGTCAGGACACTGGTCATCGCCGACCTGGCCGGCGGCGTCCTGCTGCTCGTGCCCGCCCTCGTCCCCACCCCCGCCGCCATCGGCCTCACCGCCGTACTGCTGGGCGCCGCCGGCGCCACCACCAACGTCCTGCGGGTCTCGCTGCGGCAGCGGCTCGTCCCCGGTCACCTGCTCGGCCGGGTCAATTCGGCCATCCGCCTGATCGGCATGGGGTCCACACCGCTGGGCGCGGCCGCGGGCGGTGCCCTCGCCACGGCGGCCGGGCTGCCCGCGGTGTTCACCTCGGCCTCGGTGCTGTACGTTCTGGCCGTCGCCCTCACCTGCCGGAGCGTCACGACCCGCTCGGTCGCCGAGGCCGAGTCTGCAGCGGATACCGTCGTCCGGCCCGCGCCCGCCTGAGGAACCGAGGTCGTTTTCCGGGAAGTACGTGTCGTCCGCCCGCGCTCGTCACATGCACTTCCCGGGAAACGATCATTCTTTCGCCGGGATGGGACGGTTATCCACAGGGAGCCGTATGCGGTGGGGTTGTCCCCAGGGAACACCGTGCACCAGAACCGCCCCTGGCGGCACGGCTACTTTTGCCGTCCGGGCGGAAGGGGCGGGGATGGGAAACAAGCACAGCCGGTCGTCACGGCACCGGACCGGCAGGTCGCCGGGCGGACGACCCGCGCTGGGGGTGGCGCTGCTGACCGACGAGCGCGACCTCGCCGCGCTCCGCGGTCACGGTTCCCTCGTCCACCGGGACTACGCAGGCTATCTGGCTTCATGTGAGCGGGACATGCGCTCCATGCGGGCGTCCGGCAAGGTGGTGGCGGAGGCGTTCGATCTCGGGGAATACCTCGCTCTCTGCCGGGAAGCGGGGCTGGATCCCGGTGATGCCGCCAGCCGGGCCCGGTACGCCGCGCTGGTGTGCGAGGAGGGTGACCCCCTCGCCTACCGGGGCGAGCCCATCGATGAGTTCGTCGCCGTGCTCGCCCGCCGGGAGAGGGCGCGCAGACTGTCCTCCAGGATCGAGGGACATCTCGCCCGCGTCCCGGCCGGACAGGTCATGGCGGCGCGGAAGCACACGGCCGATCTGCTCCTGTGGCTGCTGAGCCGCGAAGGGCCGGGCCTGCACGTCCTGACCTGCCTGGTGGAGGCCGGGCGGGGCGATCCGCTGGAGGTCTCGGCCGAGATCGAGGTCCGCCCGAACAAGACGCTGCTGCGCGGAGAAGATCCCCTGGTGCTCGCCCAGATGCTCGTCCTCGCCCGCGCGGTGAGGGCCCGAGGCAGCTTGATCATGCGCTTCCGCACCCGGAGGACCGATCCCGCCACCGATCTCCCCCTCGAGATCGTCCGCAGCTGGTCCATCCGGGACGGTGAGCTCCGGTCCCTGAGCGGTACGGAGACGCACGCTGCCTTCTGCGTCGACGCCCGGACCGGTGGCCCGCTCATCCCCGAACCCGCCGTCGAATACGCCGACGCCCCGTCCTTCCGAGAAGGACTCGACGAACCAGGAGGGCCCGATGAAAGAGCTCATCCGCCGTCTCCGGTCCCGTCTCCGGCTCTCAGGCCCGCGCCACCGGTCCGAGGGGCTGAGCGGGCCAGTCGAGGAGGCGGGCGCCCAGCACCGCCGTCTCCAGGGTGAAGCGCTGGGTGGGGTCGTCGGGCGAGAAGCCGGTGAGGCGGCGGATCCGCTCCAGCCGGTAGGTCACGGCCCGGGTGCTGACGCCCAGCTTTCGCGCGGCCGCGGCCTGGTTGCCCTGGACGGCGAAGACGGCCTCCAGCGTGTCGAGCAGCGGTCCGGGCCCGCCCCGGGCCTCCAGCAGTGGGCTGAGCACGGTCGTCACCAGGTCGTCGATGGCCTCGCGGTCCCGCAGCAGCACCGGGAAGACCAGCAGGTCGGCCGCCTTGAGGACGGGCGCCCGCAACCCGAGCCGGTCGCCCAGCTCGATCGCGTTGCCCGCCTCCCGGTAGGAGGCGACGACCCCACCGGGCCCCCGGTGCGCCCGGCCCACACCGACGCACCAACCCGGCTCGAAGGCCTGCCGCACGTGGTGGGTGAACTCCCCGGTCGCGGCGGAGAGACTGCCCGGCGCGACGCACACCAGCAGCCCGTCCCGGACCGCCACCAGCACGTTGTGCGACCCGAACCGGGCGACCAGCGCCTCCTCGATCCGCCTCGCCACCGGATCGCCGTCCCGCAGTCCCGGGTTCCGCGCGGCATCGGGCGCGGCCGCCTTCCCACCGGGCCCGGTCCCACCGGACCCGGTCCCCGTGCCGCCGGACCCGGTGGGAGCGGACCCTCCACCCGCCCGCACGGATCCGGCCGGGCGGGCGACCGCCACCACGTAGGACTCCGCCAGCCGGAGGCCGAAGTGCTCGGCGCGTTCGGCGAGCCGGTCGGCCCGCCCGTGCAGCAGGTCGTCGACGAACTCCCGGCGGGCGGCCTCCTCCTGGCGGATCGCCAGGCGCTGGGCGTTCTCATAGCCCTCCATCAGCGCGGAGACCGCCCGCCTCAGCGCGGAGAGCACCGCCGGGGCGGCCCCTTTCGTCCGTCCCTGCCCGGACGGCCCCGGCCAGACAGGGTCGGAAGCGGCCGGGTCGGAAGCGGCCGGGTCGGAAGCGGCCGGGTCGGAAGCGGACCCGCCGAGACCTGAGTCTCCGGGCGCGGATGATCCCGGACCGGACGGCCCGGAGACGGCCGTCTCGGCCATGGCCAGGGCGGCGTCGACCAGTTCCCGCAGCGGCAGGCCCAGCTCGGCGGCCCGCGCCCCCGCCGCCCGGTAGCCGTCGAGCGCCTCCCTGCCGGGCAGCCGCCCGGTGGCGGCGGCCTCGCTCAGCATCCGCGGGTGCCCGCCGAGCAGGTCGGCGGGCACCCCGGCGGCCCCGTCCATCACACCCCTACGTCGCGCCGGTCGAAGGCGAGGATCGCGACGACCAGCAGCACGGCGGCGGCGCCCGCCAGCACGAGATAGTCCCCGGCGGGGAAGCCCTGATAGAGCGGCTTTCCGTCCAGGTAGTAGTGGAACGGCGAGACCCACCGGAGCCAGGAGACCGCGTCCACGTTCTTGCCCATGGTCTCCACGATGTAGCCGCCGACCGCGACCACGCCGACGACCGCCATCGCCGGGCCCCTGCGGCCGGCGGCGGCGCCGACCGCCAACGACAGCGCGCCGAAGAGCAGGCCGAGCAGGAAGATCCCGGTGTGCGCGGCCAGGATCCTGTCGAAGGCGACGCCCATGTCCACGGCGGCCGACAGACCCCAGGCGAGCAGGAACGTCGCCGCCGCGACGCCGAGCAGCCCGAGGGCGAGCGCGGCGAACCGCTCGAAGACCAGCCGCCTGCGGTCGATCGGAAGGGTGACGGTCAGCTCCAGCGTGCCGGACTCCTCGGGGCGGGCGATCGCCTGGTTTCCCAGGACCGCCGCGCACACGACGAACAGCATCGGCCCGAACAGCTGGTAGACCACGCCGTGCAGATAGCCGACCCCGGTGGTGAAACCCGTCAGCCCGCCCATCAGGTCGCGCATCGCCTCGGGGAACTTCTTCAGGGCCATATCCCCATACAGCTCCTGGTTCTGGGAGATGTTGGGGTAGAACGACAGGTACAGCGCGAAGAACGCGCTGATGCCGACCGTCCAGCGGACCAGCGACCTGCGGTGGTCACGCAGGCTCTTGGACACCAGCGCGGGCATGGTGGGCCTCCTCTTCGCTGTAGTAGGTCAGGAAGATCTCTTCCAGGTCGGGTTCGGCGCTGACCAGGTGCACCACGGTGAACCGGGCCGCCGCCTTGATCAGCGCGTCGGGGCGGCCGTCGATGGTGCAGCTCAGGTTCGCACCCTCGACCCTCAGGTCCCGTACGCCGGGGAGGCCCTCGAACTCCTCGCGGGGCACCGGGGCGTCGAAGTGGAACTCCACCCGGCGCACCGCCTTCTCCCGCAGGGCGGCGACGTCCTCGACGGCGACCAGCCTCCCCCGCCGCACGATGCCGACCCGGTCGGCGACGTCCTCCACCTCGGCGAGCACGTGCGAGGACATCAGCACGGTCCGGCCGCTCGCGCGCACCTCGCGGACCATGGCGAGGAACTCCTGCTGGACCAGCGGATCCAGGCCGCCGGTCGGCTCGTCCAGGATCAGGAACTCCGGTTCGTGCATGAACGCCTGGATCAGCCCGACCTTCTGCTTGTTGCCCTTGGAGAGTCTGCCCATGGGCACCGAGAGGTCGGCCTCCAGCCGTTCGGCCAGCGCCGTGATCCGGTCCCGGGACACGCCGCCGCGCACCCCGGCCAGGAAGGCGAGGTACTCGCTCGCCCGCTCCCGCCCCTCCAGCGCGAGCTCTCCGGGCAGGTATCCGATCCGGCCCCGCACGCGCGGGTCGCGCGGGTCCGCCCCCAGCACGCTCATCCGGCCGCGGGTGGGCCGGATGACGTCGAGGAGGAGCCGGATGGTGGTCGTCTTGCCGGCGCCGTTCGGGCCGAGGTACCCGAACACCTCTCCGGGCCGGATCTCCAGGTCGAGATCTTCGAGTCCCCGGCGCTTTCCGTAGAACTTCGTGAGTCCCTCGGTCTCCACTACCGCTGTCATGCCTCAGATCGTGCCCTGTGCCCGATCCACCGGACCATGACCTGTTCTTGACACTTGCGCCCGCGTTCGTTGCCCGGTTCCGGAACACACGGCCTCCGCGGCCTCGCCGCTCCCGTTCTCCGCACGGCGGCGCGGGCGCGGCGGAAGGGCGGCGCGCGCCGGGCCTCCGCCGGAGCCGGCGGCCGTACACCGTCCCGGAGGTTCCGAGGAGCCGGCCGGACCAGGCGGGGTTCCCGGGGTGAAGGGGCTACCAGTCCTGGGAGAGGCCGGACATGCGGCGGAGGTACTCGTCCTCGTCGATCTCACCGGCCGCGTAGCGCCGCCTGAGGATCTCCCTGGGGTCGTCGGGGGCCGGTCCGCGGCGCGTCCTGGAGGCGCGCACCATGAGGGCGAGACCGAACACCACCGCGGCGATCACGGCGACGACGAGGAGCGCCACCGCGAACCGGGCCATCACCGTTCACCGTCCATGCCTCCATTCTGCGAGAAATCCGGCGCTTCGTGGAGGGCTCCGCCGGGAGGCAGCACCGGCAGGCCCCTGGGAGCACCGCCCTCCAGCAGGCGGATCAGGGCCTCGGTGTCCACATGCCGCTCGACGAGATCGCCGAGGGCGTCCAGGCGCTCCTCACGCAGCGCGGCGAAGGAGATCCCCGGCGCGGGGGTGAAGTCACGGCCGGAGACGGCGGCGACCTCGCGCAGGAACGCCCGGCGGAAGTCGTCGTTCTCCAGCGCCCCGTGCCAGGTGGTCCCCCAGACCGTCCCGGCCCGGCAGCCGTCCAGGAAGGGCTCCGCCCCGTCGTCGGGGGTCACCGTCCCGTGGTGGATCTCGTAGGCGGCCACCCGGTGGCCGTACGCGCTCCCGACCGGTCGGCCCAGGGTCTTGTCCGCGGCGAACTCGACCTCGGCGGGCAGCAGCCCGAGCCCCTCGACCCGCCCGGCCCCCGACTCGACGTCGTCGCGGATGGTCCGGGCGAGCATCTGGTAGCCGCCGCAGATGCCCAGCACGACCCGGCCGCGCAGCGCCTCCGCCAGGCCCGCGGCCCGCAGCCAGGCCAGGTCGGAGACCGTGGCGCGGGAACCGGGCAGGACCACCAGGTCGGCGTCGTCCAGCTCCGCCGGGGAGGTCACGAAGCGCACGACCACGCCCGGCTCGCAGGCCAGCGCGTCGACGTCGGTGAAGTTGGAGATGCGCGGCAGCCGGACCACCGCGACCCGCAGCGTCTGCCGGCCGTACGGCGTGCGCGCCGCGGCGGCGGGCCGGTCGTCCAGGGCGAGGGAGTCCTCGACGTCGAGCCAGAGGCCGTCCAGCCACGGCAGCACGCCGTACACCTCGCGGCCCGTCAGGTTCCTGAGCATGTCCAGCCCCGGTTCGAGGAGCTCGCGCGCGCCCCGGAACTTGTTGATCACGAATCCGGCGATCAGCGCCTGGTCGGCGGGTTCCAGCAGCCCCACCGTGCCGTAGAGCGAGGCGAAGACCCCGCCCCGGTCGATGTCGCCGACCACGATGACCGGCAGGTCCGCCGCGCGGGCCAGGCCCATGTTGGCGATGTCGCCCCGGCGCAGGTTGATCTCCGCCGGGCTGCCCGCCCCCTCGCAGACCACCACGTCGTACCGCTCCCGCAGCCGCCGCAGCGCCTCGACGGCCGTCTCCCGGAGATGGTCCTTGACCTGCCAGTACTCCATCGCGTCGACGTCGGCGAGCGGCCGGCCCATCACCACGACCTGGCTGCGCCGGTCGCTGCCCGGCTTGAGCAGGATCGGGTTCATGTCGGCGCTCGGCTCCAGACCGCACGCGGCGGCCTGCATCGCCTGCGCCCGGCCGATCTCCGCTCCGTCGGCGGTGACGAAGGAGTTGAGCGACATGTTCTGCGCCTTGTACGGCGCGACCTTCACCCCCTGGCGCGCCAGCCACCGGCAGATCCCGGCGGTGACCACGCTCTTGCCCGCGTCGGAGGTCGTCCCGGCGACCAGCAGCGCGCCTCTCATCCCCGTGCCCGCCCGCCCTTCCTCACCGCCGGTCGCCGCCCGTCGGCACCGGCTCCGGTCCCGCCGGCCACCACTCGTCGGCACCGGCTGCGATCCCGCCGGCCCCGTCCGGTCCGGCGCGGCGGTCAACCGCGCAGCGCGGCGAGGACGGCGAGTCCCGCAGCGGCGAACCCTACCGCGCGCGCCAGCCGTACCGAGCGGCGGATGTCCGGGACCGAGGGTTTCGGCCCGTCACCCATCTCCGGCCGGTGCTCCACGCGGTTCCCGTAGACGTTCACGCCGCCGAGCGTGACGTCGAGCGCACCGGCGAACGCCGCCTCGCACCGGCCCGAGTTCGGGCTCGGGTGGCGGTGGCCGTCCCGCCGGAGCACGGCCAGCGCCCGGCCGGCCGAACCGCTCACCAGAGGGGCGCCGAGAGCCGCGAGCACCCCGGTGATCCGGGCCGGTACGGCGTTGGCCACGTCGTCCAGCCGGGCGGCGGCCCAGCCGAAGCGCTCGTAGCGGGCGTTGCGGTGGCCGACCATGGCGTCCAGAGTGTTGACCGCGCGGTAGACGAGCAACCCGGGGACCCCCGCCACCGCCCCCCACAGCAGCGGCGCGACCACGGCGTCGGAGGTGTTCTCGGCGATCGACTCGACCGTGGCCCGGGCCAGCTCGGGCGGCTCCAGGCGGGAGGGGTCGCGCCCGCACAGGTGCGGCAGCCTTCCCCGCGCCCCGGCGAGGTCACCGGCCTCCAGGAAGGACGCCATGGCCGCGCCCTCGCGCCCCAGCGTGGTCCCGCCCAGCACCGACCAGGTGGCCACGGCGCTCACGACCCCCCGTGCCAGCGGATCGCGCACCCGGGACGCGGCCGCGCCGAGCAGTGCCACGGAGCCGACGCAGAGGGCGACGTGGACGACGCCGGCGGCCCGGGCGTCGCCGTACGTCCTCTTCTCCAGCGCCGCGGCGGCCGTGCCGAACAATGCGACCGGGTGCCCGCGGCGCGGGTCGGCGAAGAGCGCGTCGAGCACGACCCCGGCGAGCATCCCGAGGGCGTGGGCCCGCGCACCGGCTCTCCCTGTCCTTCCGTCCGCGGTTCTTCCGCCTGCAGTTCTTCCCGATGCGTTCTTCCCCGGTGCGGCGGTCCTTCTAGACAAGGCGAATCTTCCTAGGCGAGGCGGTTCTTACCGGACGGTGCGGCTCCTGCCCGGTGCGGATCCCTCCGGGCTTCTTTCGGGCGCGGATCCCGCTAGACGAGGTGGGCATGCAGCTCGTCCTGGTGCTCGTCGAGCCATGCCCCGGCCCTGCGGATGCGCGCCCCCGCGCCCTCGTCCCACATCCGGGCCCAGCCGCCGCCCGCGGCGGCCCTGGTGCGCATGATGACGTAGGAGCGGCTGAAGCGGAGGCGGGCGAGGTCGAGGAGGCGCCTGCGGTCGCGGGGCGGCAGGCCGTACGCGTCGCAGAACAGGCGCAGGCGCGGGCCGACCTCCAGCTCCCGCTGGACGGGGTCCAGGTCGACGGGGTCGGCGAGGGGCGCCCAGTGGCGCAGCGTGGTCACGACGTCGAACAGCCGGGTGGTGGGCCGGGCCAGGTCGAAGTCGATGAACGCGTACGGCAGGGCATCCCGGAAGAGCACGTTGTCGAGGTTGACATCGCAGTGGCCGACCAGTTCTGGGGCCCGATCGTCGTTGGACCCGTCCTCCCAGACCGCGTCGCGGGGCGGCCGGAAGGTCTCGGCGGCGTCGTGGAAGCGCCGCAGCAGACCGGCCAGAGCCGCCAGAGCCTCGTCGGTGACCGCGTACTCCGGCAGCGGCCGGACTCCGGACTCGCCGTCGAGATAGGTGAGGATCTCCCGTCCTCGCTCGTCGAGGCCCACCACCCGGGGCGCGCCGTCGAAACCCTCGGCCTCCAGATGTCGCAGCAGCGCGTGCACGGACGGCGTGGACGGCCGGGTGGGCCTGCGCACGGTCTCCCCGACGCGCACCACGCCCTCCGTCACATCGCCGCCCAGCAGAGGGATCTCCTCGTGGGACGTGGCGACGAACATGGCAATTGAGCCTAGACCGGCCCGTCCGGTGGTCGGGCCTGTTCCGGCCGGACCGGTACCTGTTTCACTGAAAGACCGCTCGACAGCCGGACCGCCACCGCCTCGCCTCCTTCCACCCTGTTCGACCTCGTACTTCTCCGGCTCTGCTCCCCTGCCGGGAGGGCACTCCGGCGCCCCCGCGGAGTGATCTTCCTGACACGGTGGGAAAACCGATGCATGGGCACTCGCCGGATCATGCACAATTAGGCAGGAGCGCCCTTAGCTCAGCTGGATAGAGCACCGGACTTCTAATCCGACGGTCGCAGGTTCGAATCCTGCAGGGCGCGCTTTTGATCATGGCCTGACCTGGGGAAACTCGGAGGACAGGTCTCTTCTGGAATGAAGTTCCGGCCCCTGCGTGCTCCTGGCGTGCTCGCGTGCACGGACCGTGCACACACCATGATCGACAGGAGTGCGACCCTCCGTCCTCGTCCGTCACAGCGCCTTCCGAGCCCGCAGTGCTTCTGCGAGCACCCCTGCCCTCTCATGCCCTCGGCGGCAGAGAGACCCCGCCGACCTCTCAACACTGAAAACAACCAGGCGGTCGAATCGCTCAGGCCCTGCGCCGCAGCCCGGTTCGGCACGGAACAAGGGTCTGATACCGCAACACCGTCGCATCACGACGGAGTGCCACAATCTTGGCGTTCTTGATTGTTCTGCTTCGTCCCGGCGGTATCACCCATCCGAACATCTTGATCCTGAAAGAAAATGCGGCGGCTGCATCATTCGCAGTCAGGACTCGGAGCCCTGCATGGCGGATGCGAGTTTCCCCGCTCGCTCCTCTCCACGCCTGCGCTCATGCGAAATCCACTCCTTCCCTTCCGCGGCAATCCCCTCCAGAACGTGCAGAGTATGGCGAAGACCTGCAGCATCCAGCGTCATCTCGGACACCGTTCCAGGCTTCTCGCCCTGCTGAAGCTCCTCCATTCCCGGACCTGTCACCTGAACAGTGATCTTCTGCCCGTCGACGAGCGCGAGCTCGAAAGTCCGTTCATCGCTATCTGTCTGTTTTACTCGTACGGCCGCGACCGCTTCGAAGCGGTAGTTCGTCCGCTGCCGGTCGTGGAACGTACCCCGCTCGAAGTCGAGGGTGACGGCGAGCTGGCGCACTCCGTCCACGGTGAGAAGGAAGACCAGAAGCTGGTATTTCTTATAGCGCCAAGGCCCATTCAGCACCCGGGCACGCTTAATCGAGGGAACGGGTGCTTCGATGAATGCGTGAGCAATGACGTTGCTCATGGTCAGCTTGTAGTGTTGCAACGCCTCGTCCAGCAGCACTTTCCGGTCGCAGTCCAGCCAGGCGGATATTTCCCGGTCGTCAGGCTTGTCGGCCAGCTTCTCTTTCCATCGGTCGAAGGCCGCCCAGCTCTTCTTCGATCTTTGATCGACTTCGTACTTGTCGGCGGTATGCCGTCGATGTTCAAGGGTGATGTACAGCCAGGCGCGGCAGGCGATCCATCCGCTCGCCAGGACAAGGGCCAAGGCCGCGTAGTTAAGCCGTGATCCCTGCTGTCGACTTGGCTGTTTCTGCAGGTCGAGA
>NZ_BMQE01000035.1:0-71506 GCF_014647955.1 Planomonospora antibiotica
CGGAGGAGTCGGCCGAGCGGGAGCGGATCACGGTCGAGGTGGGCGGCAAGCGGCTGGAGGTCGTGCTTCCGGCCGGGCTGGGCCTGCCCGCTGCGGGTGCGGGCCGTGCCCCTGGAGCCTCCGGGGCGACCGCGCCGCGGCGGCGCGGGGGCGGCGGTGCGGTGAAGAAGGCCGCGGGCGGGGACGCGCTCATCAGCCCGATGCAGGGCACGATCGTGAAGGTGGTGGCGGCCGACGGTGACGTGGTCGCGGCGGGGGACACGATCGTGGTGCTGGAGGCGATGAAGATGGAGCAGCCGCTGACCGCGCACAAGGCGGGCACGGTGACCGGGCTGGGCGCGCAGGTGGGGCAGACGGTGACCTCCGGGGCGGTGCTCTGCGACATCAAGGACGCCTGACCCGGACCATCGCGCGAGCGGGCGCACGGAGGCGACCCGGTCAGGCGCGGGGAGGCAGCCTCGGCACGCCGGCGACGAGCCGCCGCGTGTAGGGATGGCGGGGGGAGCCGAGCACGGCGGCGGTGTCCCCCTGCTCCACGATCCGTCCGCGCTCCAGCACCGCGACGCGCCGGCACAGGGCCGCCACCACGGCCAGGTCGTGCGAGACGACCAGCATCCCCAGGCCGTGCTCCTCCCGCAGCCGGGCCAGCAGGTCGATGAGGCGGACCCGGGTGGAGACGTCCAGCGCGCTGACCGGTTCGTCCGCCAGCAGGATCCGGGGACGGCAGACGATCGCCCGCGCGATGGCGATGCGCTGCCGCTGCCCGCCGGAGAACTCGTGCGGGTAGCGGCGCGCGGCCTCCTCGGGCAGTCCGACCGCGTGCAGCGCCTCCGCGACCCGGCGTCCCCGCTCGGCGCGTCGTGCCCTCCCCGGGAGCAGACCGAGCGAGCGGAGCGGCTCGGAGACGATCCTGTCCACCCGCTGCCGGGGGTCGAGGGAGGAGTAGGGATCCTGGAACACGGGCTGGACCGCGCGCCGGAACCGCCGGTCCCGCAGGGAGACCGAGGCTCCCTCGAAGAGGATCCGGCCGCTGCCGGGCCTGCCCAGGCCGAGCAGCAGCCGCACCAGGGTGCTCTTCCCCGCGCCGGACTCGCCGACCAGCGCCACGCTCTCCCCGGCGTCGACGGAGACGGACACGTCGGTGAGCACGGGCGGCCCGCCGCGGTGGGCGAAGCCCACGCCGCGGGCCTCCAGGAGGGGAGGGGTCATCGCAGGATCCCGCCCAGCGCGTCGTCGAGCCGGCGGGCACCGGCCACCAGCTCGCGGGTGTAGGGGTGGGACGGCTCGCACGTGACGGCCCGCGCGGTTCCCGACTCGACGGCCGCGCCGTCCTTCATCACCAGGAGCCGGTCCGCGACGCCGGCGACGACCCCGAGGTCGTGGCCGATGAACAGCAGGGCCGTGCCCCGCGCGCGGACCAGGTCGTCGAGCAGCGCCAGTATTTCGGCCTGCACCGTCACGTCGAGGGACGAGGTGGGCTCGTCGGCGATCAGCAGCGCCGGTTCGCAGGCGAGGGCCATCGCGATCGCGGCCCGCTGCCGCTGCCCGCCGGAGATCTCGTGCGGGTAGGCGCCGGCGATCCGCTCCGGGTCGGCCAGCCGTACCTCGGCCAGCGCCCGGACGACCGCGCGGCGCAGGGCGGCGCCGCGCAGCCCCGACCTGCGCCGGAGCGGTCCGGCGACCTGGCGGCCGACCGGCATCAGCGGGTCCAGCGCGGCCAGGGGTTCCTGGAAGACGACGGTCACGCCGCGCCCGCGCAGCCGGTTCAGGCGCCGCTCCGCCGCCCCGACGACCTCGGTCCCGGGCAGGCCGGGGACGTCCAGCACGACGCTGCCGGACGCCGTCATCCCGGGGGGCAGCAGGCCGGCGATCGCCAGCGCGGTCAGCGTCTTGCCGGAGCCCGACTCGCCGACGAGGCCGAGCCGGTCGCCGGCGCGCATCGAGAAGGACAGGCCGGAGACGAGCGCGCGGCCGGTCGCCGAGCGCACGCCCAGCCCGTCGACCGCCAGCAGCTCCGTCATGACCTCCTCCTGGCCGGGTCCGCGACGTCCCGGACCCCGTCGGCCACCAGGTTCGCGCCGATGACGAGTACGGCCAGCAGCACGCCGGGCGCGACGACGCCGACCGGGGCGGTGAACGCCGTCGTCTGGGCCTCCCGCAGCATGCGGCCCCAGGAGGCGTTCGGCGGAGCCGCGCCCAGTCCCAGGTAGGACAGGCTCGCCTCGGCGAGCACGGCCACGCCCAGGTGCAGCGCCAGGCTCACCAGGAGCGTGGGCCAGATGTTGGGCAGCACGTGCTCGACCACGATCCGGGGCCAGGACGTGCCCGAGGTGCGCGCCGCCGTGATGAAGTCCCGGGCCAGCACCCGTTTGACCAGTATCCGGGTCAGCCGCGCGACGGTGACGGACATCGCCAGGCCGATCGCCAGGATCGCGGGGCCGAGGGAGGCCTGCCGGGCGGCGACCATGAGCATGGCCAGGAGCAGGACGGGAAAGGCGATCAGGATGTCGGACAGGACCGCGAAGGCGTCGTCCAGCCAGCGGGTGGCGAACCCGCCGGCCAGCCCGGCGGCGACGCCGAGCACGCCGCCGACCGCGGTCGCCCCCAGCCCGGCCGCCAGGGCGATCCGGGCCCCGATCATCACCTGGGTCAGCAGGTCCCGGCCGAGCCTGTCGGTGCCGAGCGGGTGGGCCGCTCCGGGAGGGGCGAGCCGTCCTCCCGAGGTGTCGGCCGGGTCGTAGGGGAGCCAGACCAGCGAGACGAGCGCCGTCAGGGCGACCGCGCCGACCAGGACGCAGCCGGCGGCGAGGGTGCGGGAGCGCACCCGGCGGTCCGTGCCGGGACCCCGTTCGCGCCGGGCGCTCACCATCGGCCGCCCCCCGCGGTGTCGCGCAACCGCGGATCGATGATCCGCTGGACCGTGTCGGCGAGGAGGCCGGCCAGCAGGACGGCGAGGGTGCTGACGACCAGGACGCCCTGGACCACCGGGTAGTCGTGCTGTGCGAACGCCCTGACCAGCATGCTGCCGAGGCCGGGCAGGGCGAACACGCTCTCGACGACGACGGCACCGAGGAAGGTGGTGGCGAGTTCGAGGCCGAGGACCGACACGACGGGCACCGCGGCGTTGCGCAGGCCGTGCCGCCACATCGCCCCGGGCAGCGAGCAGCCCAGTGCCCTGGCCGTCCTCAGGTAGTCGCTGTCCAGGACGTCCAGGGCGGCGGAGCGCACGTAGCGGATCAGGGAGGCGGACATGACCAGCGCGACCGTGGCGACGGGGAGCGCCAGCGAGGCGAGGGCCCCGGCCGGGTCGGCCCAGTCGTCCTGCGGGAACCCCCCGGCCGGCAGCCACCGCAGGTGCAGGGAGAAGGCGGTGGCGAGCAGCATCCCGATCCAGAAGACCGGCACCGCGACCCCGAGCTGGGACACGCCGTTGAGCAGCAGGCCGTACCAGGTCCTGGGGCGGTGGGCCGCGACGAAGCCGACCGGCACCGCGACCAGGAGGGAGAGGGTGAAGGCCAGCAGGGTCAGCGGCACGGTGACGACCAGGCGCGCGGAGATCTCCGGCCCCACCGGGAGGTCGCTGACGAACGACGTGCCGAGGTCGAGGACCGCCATCCGGCCGAGCCAGGAGAGGAACTGCTCCGTCAGCGGGCGGTCGGAGCCGATCTCGCGCCGGACGGCGGCGATCTGCTCCGGGGTGGCCCCGACCGAGAGCAGGGCGTTGGCGGGATCGCCCGGCAGCAGCCGGAGCAGCACGAACAGCACCGCGCTCGCGAGGAGCAGCGAGGCGGCCAGGAGCAGCGTCCGCCGCAGCAGGTAGGGGAGCATCGTGCGGGATCAGCGCTTCACGATGTCGTAGACGTAGAACTGCGCGTTGAGGCCGTTGACCGGGTAACCGGACACGCCGGAGGACCCGATCACGATCTGCGGATAGAGGAACAGCCAGTTGCTGGCCGCGTCCGCGGCGATCCGCCGGCCGACCTTCCTCAGCAGCGCGGTCTGCTCCTCTACCGTGCCGGCCCGCTCGGCCCGCTTCACCTCCCGGGCGACCTGGGGGTTGTCGTAGCCCCAGTAGAAGCCGGGGTCGCCGTACCACCGGACGTCCCGGTCGTTGACGTGCTCCTGCAGCGTCGCGGTGAAGTCGTGGTTCCGGTACACCTTGGTGTACCACTCGTCGGCGGTGATCATGTTGATCTCCACCGTGATGCCGACCTTGGCCAGCTCCGACTTCACGAAGGTCGCGACCGTGGGGTGCGGGTCGTAGGTGGGCGTGTCGAGCGTGAAGGTGAAGCCCCGGGGGTAGCCGGCCTCGGCGAGCTGCCTCCTGGCCAGCTCCACGTCGTACGGGTTCACGTGGGTGAGGTCCTCGTACCACGGGTCGCTCGGCGGGACCATCGACCCGATCGCACTGCCGTAGCCGTTCCAGATGGAGTCGAGCAGCTTCCGCTCGTCGATCGCGGAGCTGACGGCCTTGCGGACGAGCATCCTGTCGAACGGCGCCCGGCGGTTGTTGAAGGCCAGCAGGAGCTTGGTCGTCGACTTGCCGTTGCTGATCCGGTAGCCGGGGTCGCCGTCGAACAGCGCGAGGGCGTCCGGGCTCTGCATGCCGGTGACGACGTCGACGGCGCCCGTCAGCAGCGCGTTGTTGAGCGCGCTCGCGTCGGTGAAGTAGCGGAACACCACCCGGGCGTTGGCGGCCTTCCGGCCCCAGTAGCCGTCGAACCGGTCGAGGCTCAGGGAGGACCCCCGCTTCCAGGTGCCGAGCCGGTAGGGGCCGGTGCCGTCCTCGGAGGCGGAGAGGTCCTCGTGCGCGTCGTTGACGATCCACACCTGGCTCAGGTTGTAGACGAAGGAGATGGACCTGCTCGACAGCTTGACGACGACCGTGTCCCGGCCGGAGCCCCGGATGCTCTCGATCATGTCCAGCGTGCCCCTGCGCGAGGACGTGGAGCCGGCGGCGGTGACCCGGCGGATGCTGTGCGCCACGTCGTCGGGGGTGAGGGGGGCGCCCGAGTGGAACGTCACGCCGTCCCTGATCCGGAAGGTGTAGGTGAGCCCGTCGGGGCTGACCGTGTGGCTCTCGGCGAGCAGGTTCTCGACCCCGCCCCCGTCGGTGAGCCGGAACAGGCCCTCGTAGACGTTGCCGGTCAGCGCCTCGGTCGCGCCCTGCCCGCCGCCGCCGGCGTTGTCGAGGTTCTGCGGTTCGTACATCGACCCGACGCCGATCGTCGCCTCTCCCGGAGGGGCGCCCGCCGAGGCCCGTTCGAGGCCGCAGGAGGCGAGGGTGAACACCAGTCCTACGACAAGACCAATGAGGCACTTTTTCGGTGTCTTCACGGTTTCTCCTGGTCTGTAGGAACATGGCCAGTAGCGATCATTATGACGTTTTCCCTCGGCGTGAGCCATGGCCTCCGGCGGAGCGCCGCGTCACGCGGGCGTGGCGCCGGGCGCGGGCACGACGATGGCGGTGAGCAGGAGTCCCTGGTCGGCGAGCCAGCGTCCGGAGAAGCCCTTGAGCGGCTCGCCGTACACGTTCGCGCCGCCGACGAGGAGGCGGGCCGAGAAGGAGCCGTCGCGGGGGTTCACGGTGACGGAGGCGTTCTCGAAGCTGAGCCACCGGTTGGTCAGCGGGAACCACGCCTTGTACACCGCCTCCTTGGCGCTGAAGAGCAACCGGTCCCAGTGCACCTCGGGATGGGCCAGGGCCAGCCGGGCCACCTCCTCCCTCTCCACCGGCAGGGCTATCGCGTCCAGCACGCCGTTGGGCAGCGGCTCGTTCGGCTCCGCGTCGATCCCGATCGACGCCACCTGGGCCGACTCCCCGAGCACCGCTCCGCGGTATCCCGCGCAGTGCGTGATGCTCCCGGTGACGCCGGTCGGCCACCGGGGCTCCCCGCGCACGCCGGGGAGGATCGCCACCGGCGGCTTGCCGAGCATGCGCAGCGCCTTCCGGGCGCATGTGCGCGCCGTCGTGAACTCCCTGCGGCGTTTCTCGACCGCCTGGCCGACGACGGCCTCCTCGCCGGGGAAGAGCTTCCCGTCGGGGAAGTCCTCGAAGGTGTCGACGGACACCACGTTGGAGGGGAGGATTCTTTTGATCATGATGACTTCCGGGGTGGGGGCACGGGCGGCGCCTGCGGGCCCGTCCGGGTCCGCCGGCGCCGCCCGCCCCGGTGGTCCTCCGCGCGGGACGCGTGCAGGGCGCCGCTCGCGGGCGGGCGGCCACGGGGCATCTCACTGGCGGTCACATATGGGACCGTACGGACGCTCCGCTCATAACAGAACGATCCGGAAGGATGTCACGGGGTGGTCCGGCCGGGCTAAGGGCACCCCTACCCCGCCCCTTCGCCCGGCCGGGCGTCTGAGCTGCGCTGATGCCCGGCCGGAAGCGATCGGATAACGAGGGGATGGCGGCCCTCCCTACGTTTGCGGCGACAGCAGCCCTGCGGCCGGCCTCCTCCGGCCGCCAGAGCCGACAGTACGAGGTCGAAACAGCTGAGACGGACGCAGGCCGGCAGAGAGGGACCCCGGAAGTGAAGACCATCAGACCTTCGGCGAGCCGCTATCGGGCGTTCCCGCCGGTGAACCTCCCTGACCGCACGTGGCCGGGCAAGACCATCACCTCGGCGCCGCGCTGGCTCTCCACCGACCTGCGCGACGGCAACCAGTCACTGGTCGCCCCGATGTCACCGGCCCGCAAGCTCGCCATGTTCGAGCTCCTGGTGAGGATGGGCTACAAGGAGATCGAGGTGGGGTTCCCGGTCGCCAGCCAGGACGACCACGACTTCCTCCGGGTGCTGATCGAGCAGGACAGGATCCCCGACGACGTGCGGATCTCCGTCCTCGTGCAGGCCCGCGACGAGTTGATCCGGCGCACGGTGGAGAGCCTGGAAGGCGCGCCGCGCGCCACGATCCACCTGTACAACGCGACGTCGCCGCTGTTCCGGCGGGTCGTGTTCGGCATGGACCGGGACGAGTGCAAGGACCTCGCGGTCCAGGGGACCCGGCTGATGATGAAGTACGCCGACCGGACGCTGGCGGACTGCGACCTGGGCTTCCAGTACTCACCCGAGCTGTTCAACGACACCGAGCCCGACTTCGCGCTGGAGGTCTGCGAGGCGGTCATGGACGTGTGGCAGCCGGAGCCGGGCCGGGGGATCATCCTCAACTTCCCGACGACCGTCGAACGCTCGCTGCCGAACGTGTTCGCCGACCAGATCGAGTGGCTGGACCGCAACCTCTCCCGGCGGGAGCACGTCTGCCTGTCGATCCACCCGCACAACGACCGGGGCACGGGCGTCGCCTCCACCGAACTCGCCCTCCTGGCGGGAGCCGAGCGCGTCGAGGGCTGCCTGTTCGGCAACGGCGAACGGGCCGGCAACGTCTGCCTGGTCACGCTGGGACTCAACATGTTCACCCAGGGCGTCGACCCCGGCATCGACTTCTCCGACATCAACGGCATCCGCCGGGTCGTGGAGGACTGCAACGGCATCCCCGTCCACCCGCGCCACCCCTACGGCGGGGACCTGGTCTACACCTCCTTCTCCGGCTCCCACCAGGACGCCATCAAGAAGGGCTTCGCCGTGCAGGAGCGCGCCGCGGCGGAGGGGACGGAACCGCCGTGGGAGATGCCCTACCTGCCGATCGCCCCCGAGGACGTGGGCCGCACCTACGAGGCCGTCGTACGGATCAACAGCCAGTCGGGCAAGGGGGGTGTGGCCTACGTCATGAGCGCCTGGCACGGCCTCGACCTCCCCCGCGACCTGCAGATAGAGTTCGCCGGCGTGGTCCAGGCGCACGCCGACGCGGCGGGCGGGGAGATCACCCCGGACCGGGTCATGGAGCTCTTCGAGCGGGAGTACCTCGCGGCCGCCGGCCTGCCGGTCCCGCTCGCCTTCGGCGGCGACCCGGTGACCACCTCCCTGCACCTCGACGGCGCGGGGTTCGACGTGGGCGCCGCGCGGGCCGACTCCGTCCAGTCGGTCCGTACGGCGCTGGCCCGCTGGGGCTTCGACGTGCGCGCCGTGCACCGTACCGGGCACGGCGCGGACGCGGGGCGGGCCCCCGGCGCGGAGGTGACCGTCTACGCCGAGTGCAGGCTGGACGGCCGGACCTCCTGGGGGGCGGGCACCGGCGGGGAGATCGAGGCGGCCTCGCTGGCGGCGGTGCGCTCCGCGGTCGCCAGATCGCGTCAGCGGCGCGCGCCCGCGGCGGGGAGCGCGGGAGCCGCCACGGCTCCGGCGCGGCTGATGGCGGCGCGCTGACGGGCCTCGGGCACGGCCGACGGCGGTGCGACGGCGGTGCGACGGCGGGCCTCGGGTGCTGCTGACGGCGGCGCGGCGGCGGGCATCCGGCACCGCTGATAGCGGTGCGATAACGAACCGAAGCCGCGCCCGCCTAGCGTTCTCCGTGTCGCCTCGCTCCGGGGCGGCCATGATGGAAAGAAGTGATCCCATGCGGCGCATCCGGCGCAGGAAGCCGAGAGGGAGGGTGTGCGCGGAGCTGGACCTGCGGACCCCGTCCGGCCGTCAACTGCGGTTCTGATCCGCGTCAACCGTTTCTCCGCACGAGGGGGAGGCCGACTGTGGCCCTGATCGAACGAGACGAGGCGCTGGCCTCCCTGGAAGAGCTGCTCGCCGGTGCCGCGACGGGCAGAGGCCGGGTCGCACTGGTGAGCGGCACCGTGGCGACCGGCAAGAGCGAGCTGCTGCACCGCTTCGCCGAACAGGCCATCGAGCTGGGCGTCCTCGCCATCACGGCGACGGGTTCCCGCCTGGAGCGCGACCTGCCGCTGGGCGTGCTGGGGCAGCTGATCCAGGACGCGCCGCTGACCGCGCAGGAGCGGGAGCGGGCCACGGCCCTGCTGGCCGAGGGCGCGGACGGGATGAACGGCGTGCCGTCCGGCGATCCGCAGGCGGAGACCCTCGGGCAGGCCGACGCCCAGATCATCCACGCACTCTGCATGGTGCTGCTCGAGCTGTCCGAGCGCTGCCCGCTGCTGATCGTCGTCGACGACGTGCACCACGCCGACCGCGCGTCCCTGCTCTGCCTGGCCTACCTGTCACGCCGGGTCAGGTTCGCGCGGATCGTCGTCGTCTTCAGCCACTCCGACCACGGCCGCTCCGCGGAGACGTTCTTCCAGACCGAGCTGCTCCGCCAGCCCCACTGCCGCCGTGTCGCGCTCACCCTCCTGTCCCGGGAGGGCGTGACGGCGTTCGTCACCCGCGAGCTGGGGCAGGAGCCGGCCGAGCGGTTCTCCGAGGACTGGTACGCGTTCAGCGGCGGGAACCCGCTGCTGATCACGGCGCTGGTGGAGGACCACCGGGACGCCGTGCGCTCCTCCGGCGGTGCGCCGGACGGGCCCGCCGTCGGTGACCGGTACGGCAAGGCCGTGCTGTCCTGCCTGCACCGCGGCGGGCCCCGGATGGTCCGGGTGGCCCGCGGCCTGGCGGTCCTCGGCGAGCTCGACGTGCTGGACCGGCTGCTCGGGGGCGGCCGGGGGGACGTGGCCCAGGGGCTGCGCTCCCTCACCACCGCGGGCCTGATCAGCCTGGGCCGGTTCAGGCACGAGGCGGCGCGCGCGGCCGTGCTGGCCGAGGTGGACACCAGGGAGAGGATGGACCTGCACCGCAGGGCCGCCGAGCTCGCCTACGAGGGCGGGGCGCCGGCCTCGGCCGTCGCCGAGCACCTCCTGCAGGCGGACCGGGTGGACCGGCCCTGGGTCGTGCCCGTCCTGGAGGACGCGGCCAGGAGCGCGCTGCGGGAGGGCCGCGTCGAGTCCGCGGTGGCGTACCTGCGGCTGGCCTCGCACGAGTGCACGGACGAGCAGGACCGGGTGCGGATCACCACGATGCTCGTGCGGGCCGAGTGGCGGATCAACCCGGGGGCTCCCGCGGCGCATCTCGCCGAGCTGACCGACGCGATGCAGCGGGGCAGCCTGCGGGGAGGCGACGCGGTGGTGCTCGCCCGCGCGCTGCTGTGGCACGGCAGGTTCGACGACGCGAGGGACGTGTTCGAGCACCTGAACGAGTCCGGGGCCGCCGCGGACCCCGAGACGGTGACGGAGCTGCTCATCGCCCGCCCGTGGCTGCGCTCGACCCATCCCGTCTTCCTATCCCACATGCGGCCGGTGACCGCGGAGCAGGGCCACGCGGCCATCGTGTCGGTGGCGGCGATCCGCCGGCTGGACACGGCGCTCGCGCTCTCCGAGGTCCTCGCCAAGGGCCCGCAGGACAAGGCGGTGGACACGGTCGAGCGGATCCTGCGCGGCTGCCGCCTGGACGAGATGTCGATGGACACCGTGGAGAGCGCCCTGCTCGCCCTGACGTACGGCGAGCGTCCCGACAAGGCGGCGCCCTGGTGCGACCTGTTCAGCGTGGAGGCGTCCTCACGGCACGCCCCCAGCCGGCAGGCCAGGCTGGCGGCCATCCGCGCCGAGATGGCGATCCGCCAGGGGGACATGCCGAGCGCCGAACAGCACGCGCGGACGGCGCTGGAGATCATCCCGCCGAGCAGCTGGGGCGTGGCCGCGGGCGGACCGCTGGGCAGTCTCGTCGTCGCCGCCGCGGCGATGGGCAGATACGAGGTCGCGCACGCGCAGCTGGACCGTCCCGTGCTCGACGCCATGTTCCAGACGCGCTACGGCCTGACCTACCTGCACGCCCGCGGCCGGTACAGCCTGGCCACCGACCACCCCGCGCTGGCTCTGCGGGATTTCCGGCTCTGCGGCGAGCTGATGGAGGAGTGGGGCATCGATGTGCCGGGGCTCATCCCGTGGCGGGTCGAGGCGGCCGAGGCCTGCCTGCGCATGGGACGGGAGGAGGAGGCCCGCCGGTTGGTCGAGGAGCAGCTCAGGCGCTGCGGCCCCGCCACGCCGCGTGCCCAGGGCATGGCCATGCGGCTGCTGGCGGCCACCGGTGAGCTGCGGCACCGCCCGATGCTGCTGCACCAGGCGGGAGACCTGCTGCAGTCGGCCGGGGACCGCTACGAGCTGTCGCGGGTGCTCGTGGACCTCGCCGAGGCCTACCACGCCCTGGGGGAGTTCCGGCGCGCCGAGATGATCGTCAGCAGGGCCCGGACCGTGGCTCAGGAGTGCCGGGCGGAGCCTCTGGTCAGGGGGCTCTCCCGGTCGGACGGCGGAGGCGGGGGCGAGGACTCGCCGGTCCTGGAGCAGGGGGAGCCCGCCGTGGTCCTGAGCGACGCCGAGCGCAGGGTCGCGGTTCTGGCGGCCTCCGGCTACACGAACCGCGAGATAGCCGGGAAGCTCTACCTCACGGTCAGCACGGTGGAGCAGCACCTGACCCGGACCTACCGCAAGCTGAACATCACCAGACGGGCGGACCTGCCCTCCAGCTTCGAGCTGGGCGGTTCCCGGGTCTGATCCCTCTCCTCCGCCGCCTCAGTCGGCGGAGGAGAGGGCCTCGCCGACCTCGAAGAGCGCGGGAGCGGACTCCCCGCCGGTCCCGCCTGCCCTGCTCGTCCCGCCGGTCCCGCCTGCCCTGCTCGTCCCGCCGGTCCCGCCTGCCCTGCTCGTCCCGCCGGTCCCGCCTGCCCTGCTCGTCCCGCCGGTCCTGCCGGTCCTGCCGGTCCTGCCGGGCCGCCCGCCGGGGCCGAGGAGCCGGATCGTGCCGTACTCGCCGTCGTAGCCCGCGTCCCGGAAGACCTCGCCGCGGCGCAACCGGTCGACGGCCTCCGCGAGCGGCGGGGAGTGCGCCGCGATGTCACCGACCGGCACGTCCTCCAGGATCGCCAGCTCGGGTCCGAGCGCGGCGGTGAGCCCGTCCATCTCCCGCAGGACCTTCTTGCTCTGCGGGCCGACGCCCAGGACCTCGCCCACGACCTCCGGCAGCGGCACGAGACTGCGGAAACCGGAGGCGTCCTGCGGCAGGGCGCCCTGCGGGCGGTCGGCCAGCTCCTCGATCCGGCTCAGCACGCCGATCGTGAGCCGCTTCCCGCACACCGGGCAGACCCCGCCGTGCTCGCGCGTCTCCCGCGGCTCCATCCGGACCCCGCACTTGCGGTGCCCGTCGAGGTGGTACCGGCCCTCCTCCGGGAAGAACTCGACCGTCCCGGCGTATCCGTCGCCCGTCCGCAGCGCCCGCAGCACCGCGAAGTAGTCCAGGTCGGTCTCGAACACCGTGGTCTCGCGCCCGATCCGGGGCGGGGAGTGCGCGTCGGAGTGGCTGACCAGCCGGTGGCGGTCGAGGCCGGAGACCCGCCGGGTCATGGCCGGGTCGCTGGACAGGCCGGTCTCCAGCGCGAAGACGTGGCCGGAGAGGTCGCCGTAGCACTCCTCGACCGTGTCGAACCCCGACTTGGAGCCGAACACGCCGAACCACGGCGTCCAGACGTGGGCGGGCACCAGGTAGGCGCCGTCGCCGCAGGCCAGGGTCGCCTCCAGCAGGTCCCGGGAGTCCATCCCGAGCACGGGCCGTCCGTCCGAGCCGAGATCCCCGGCCCGCCCGGCCGCGCGGTTGAACGCCGCCGCCGCGTCGAAGTCCGGTACGTGCACCAGGTGGTGGATCTTCCGGGTGCGCCCGCCCCGGCGGTAGACCGTGGCGACCTCGACGGACAGGGTGAACCGGAGCGGGCCGGCGGCCAGGGCGGGGGGCAGGGTGCGGGCGGTCTCCCGTTCCAGGTCCTCGCGGAGCCGGAACAGCCCCGGCTCCGCCGGGACGAGACTCTCCCGGAGGTGTTCGAACCAGGCCGGGTGCGTGAAGTCGCCGGTGCCCAGGAGGGTGACGCCCTTGCGCCGGGCCCACCACGCGAGGCGCCCCAGATCGCTGTCCCGGCTGCAGGCCCGGGAGTACTTCGAGTGGATGTGCAGGTCGGCGTGGAAGCGCATCCGCCTCCCCTGCCCGGAGCGGGGCGGGGTAGTCCGGTCGGCTTCGCGAATCCACCCACCAGCAGGGCGAACGTGACCGAAATATTTCGGGGCATTGAGTCACCCCCGCCCCGGGCGCTCCCTCGCGGGGGCGCCCGGCGGCAGCGAGTCGTGCAGCCCGATGGCGACGAGCAGGTCGACGAGGTCGTCGATGCGGCGCAGGTTCCGGCCGGTGCGCTCGCGGATCCGCCGCAGGCGGTACTGCGCGGTGTTGGGGTGGATCCGGAGCCGCGCCGCGGCGGCGCGCAGGTTCAGGTCGGCGGCGGCGAAGGCCCGGATCGTGGCGGTGAGCACCCCGTCGCGGGCCCGGTCCTCGGCCAGGAGCGCGGAGACCCGCGGGTCCACCAGGTGCCGGGCGGTGTCGTCGGCCCGCAGCGCCAGATACTGGAAGGGCGTGATCCTGGGCAGCGCCGCCACCCCTCCCTCCTCGGGCAGGAGCTCCAGCGCGGTGCGGGCCTCCCGGTAGGCCCGCGGGATCCGGGCGGTCCCGGCGACCACGGTGCTGACGCCCATGGCCAGGGCGATCTCCTCGCAGAGCAGGCTCTCCCGTACGGCCTGCAGCCGGTCGCACAGCTCCGCGGGACCGGTCCCCGGACCGAGCACGGGGACGGCCACGATCTCCGAGTGCCGCACGACCGAGAGCGTCCTGACGCCGTTCCCCCAGGCGCGGGCGATCGCCGCGCACGCCGCGTGCCGCGCGTCGGCGCCGCGGTCCGGGCCGGCCGGCACGGCGTCCTGCCCGCCGGCCCCGCAGGGCCGGGGGAGCAGGACCGCGACCACCACGAGCAGCGGCGCACAGGCGTCGGGCCCCAGGCCGTGGGCCCGGGCCGCGGAGAGCCGGCGGCCGCGGGCGGGCGGGTCCCCGGCCAGGAGCGTCTCCAGCAGGTCCCTGCTCTCGCGCACCGCCTCGGCGGCGGCGTACTGCTGGAACTCCATGTACGCGTTGGCCGCGTGCGTGCTGGCGAAGTCGCAGTAACGCATCAGCGGGGCGGCCAGCGAGAGCGCCGCGTCGTGACCGGCCGGGGAGGCGCCGGCGCGCTCGATCACCGACTCCCAGAAGACCTGCTGGCCCACGCGGAAGGCGTTGATGTAGTCGGCCAGGGCGACCCCGGCCCGTGCCCGCCGCATGGCCGCCCGGCGGGTGAAGGCGACGTCCTCGGGCGTCACCGTGCGGTCGGCGAGCAGGACGGCCAGCTTGCTGCGGTAGTGCCGGGCCACCTGCTCCCGCACGTCGGCGCAGAACGCCCCGTCCCGGGCCTCGTAGGCGGGGATCTCGGCGCGCATCACCTCGACCGCGGCGCCGGCCAGCCGGTCCAGGTCACCGAGGAGTTCGGCGAGGATGCGTGCGCGTTCGACGCGGACCGCCTCGGCGGTGGCCGCGGTGGCGGGCGCGGCGGTGGCCGCGGTGGTGAGCGCTTCCGTGCCGGAACCACGGTGCATGTCGGGATGATCCCTTTTCGTAGCCGGGCGGTCAACGATTCGTCACCGGTCCGAAGGGCGGGCTGTGCGCGGCGGACAACACTTCCGGCGCATCTTGGGCGTCCGCGCCCAATGCGGTCCCCGGAACCGGAACCTACGCTGACCCCAACTTCAGAACATTGTTCTTCCGCTCGCCGCGCTCAGGAGGCCGGATGCTGGAGGTGCGCGATCTCACCGTCCGCTTCGGGGGCATCACCGCGCTGGACGGCGTGGGGTTCTCCGTACGGCGCGGCGAGATGGTGGGCCTCATCGGACCCAACGGCGCGGGCAAGACCACGCTGTTCAACTGCCTGACCCGGCGCTGCGACGCCGGCTCCGGGACCGTCCGGTACGAGGGAGGGGACCTGCTGGCCGTACCGCCGCACGCGATCGCGGCGGCGGGCATCGCGCGGACCTTCCAGAACCTCGGGTTGTTCCCCCGCATGTCGGTGCGGGACAACGTGCTGGTCGGCGCGCACCACCGCGGCGGGGCGGGATTCCTCGCCGCGTCGCTCCGGCTGCCGCGGGTGCGCCGCGAGGAGGCCCGGCTCCGCGCCGAGGCGGACGGGCTGCTGGACCGGCTGGCGCTGGCCGCCGTCGCGGACCACCCGGCGGCGGGGCTGCCGTTCGGCACGCTCAAACGGGTGGAGCTGGCCCGGGCGCTGGCCAGCCGCCCCCGACTGCTGCTGCTCGACGAACCCGTCAACGGGCTCAACTCCGCGGAGGTCGGGGAGTTCGCCGGCACGCTGCGCGCCGTCCGCGAGGAGTTCGACGTGACGGTGGTCGTGGTCGAGCACCACATGGGCTTCGTCATGGGGACCTGCGACCGGGTCGTCTGCCTGAACTTCGGCCGGAGGATCGCCGAGGGGCCGCCCGAGGAGGTCCGGCGCGACCCCGGGGTCATGGAGGCCTACCTGGGGGCGGCCGTATGAGCGGGCGGTCCGGCCCGCCCGCGGACGCCGGCGCCGCCCCGCCGGGCGGCGGGCGCGGCGCCGGCTTCCTGGAGGTCGCGGACCTGCACGCCGGGTACGGGGACGCGCGGGTGCTGCACGGGGTGGACCTGGCGGTGGGCCGGGGGGAGGTCTGCGCCATCCTCGGGCCCAACGGCGCGGGCAAGACGACGCTGCTGCGGGCGCTGTCGGGCATGGTCCGGGTGCGCGGCGGCGTCCGGCTCGACGGGACCGACCTGGCCGGGCGCCCGCCGGACGCGCTCGCCCGGCTGGGCGTCGCGCACGTGCCCGAGGGCCGCGGCACGTTCACTCCGCTGACCGTCGAGGAGAACCTGCGCCTGGGGGCCTTCACCCGCCGGGACCGCGACGGGATCGAGGCCGACCTGGAGCGCGTGTGCACCTACTTCCCGGTGCTGCGGGCGCGGCTGCGGCAGGTGGCCGGGAGCCTCAGCGGAGGCGAGCAGCAGATGCTGGCGATCGGCCGGGCGCTCATGCTCCGGCCGCGCCTGCTCCTGCTGGACGAGCCGTCCCTGGGGCTGGCCCCGCTGGTCACCGCGGAGCTGTTCCGCATCGTGCGGACGGTCAACGAGCAGGAGCGCACCACCGTGGTCGTCGTCGAGCAGAACGCCCATCTCGCCCTCGACGTCGCCCACCAGGCGCACGTCCTGGAGAGCGGCCGGATCGTCCTGTCGGGGTCGGCGGCACGGCTCCGGGCGGACGAGCAGGTCGCCCGGTCCTACCTCGGATACGGGGTGTAGCCGTGGCCGGATTCCTGCAGCAGGTCATCGAGGGGCTGGGCGCCGGCGCGATCTACGCCAGCCTGGCGCTGGCCCTCGTGCTGATCCACCGCTTCACCGGGATCGTCAACTTCGCCCAGGGCGAGCTGGCGATGTTCTCCACCTACGTCGCCTGGCAGTTCACCGCCGCGGGCCTGCCGTTCTGGGCGGCCCTGCCGCTCACGCTGGCGGTGTCCTTCGCCGGCGGCATGCTGATCGAGCGGGTCGTCATCCGCCCGGTGGAGGGCGCCCCCGAGCTGACCGTGGTGATCGTCACCGTGGGGCTGTTCATCTTCGTCAACGCCGCCGCCGGATGGATCTGGTCGTTCCTCATCAAGGACTTCCCGAACCCGTTCCCCGGCGGCGCGGTCGAGGCCGGCGGGCTCAGCGTGAGCCACTCGACGCTGGGTGTGCTGGCCGTGGTCGGTGCGGTCATGGGCCTGCTGTACCTGCTGTTCCGGCACACCAAGATGGGCCTGGGGATGCGCGCCGTGGCGGCCGATCCCGTCTCGGCCCGGCTGGTCGGCGTCCGGGTGGGCCGGACGCTCGCGCTCGGCTGGGGGCTGGCCGCCACCGTCGGCGCGGTCTCGGGCGTGCTGGTGGCCCCGCTGCTCTTCCTGGAGCCCAACATGATGGGCGGCGTCCTCATCTACGCCTTCGCCGCGGCGACCCTCGGCGGGTTCGACAGCCCCGGCGGCGCGGTGCTGGGCGGCCTGGTCGTCGGCGTCGCCGAGACGCTGGCCGGGGCGTACGTCGGCTTCGTCGGATCCGACCTCAAGGTGGGCGTGCCGCTGGCCGTGATCCTCTGCGTGCTGCTGCTGCGGCCGCAGGGCCTGTTCGGGCGGGCGGCGGTGGAGCGGGCATGAGCGGACCGGCGGAGACGGCGGGGGAACCGATGACGGCGGAGAAGCCGGAGACGGCGGAGACGGCGGGGACGGCGGGGACGGCGGGGAAGCCGGTGCAGACGGGCCCGGCCACCGGGCGGCGCGGCGCCCTGGTCCGCGCCGCCACCGCGCACCGGGGGTGGCTCGCGGCGGCGGCGCTGCTCGCGGTGGCCTGCCACCTGCCGTTCCGGCTCGCGCCCTTCCACGTCTTCCAGCTCACCATGGTGCTGGTCTACGCGGTGGCGCTGCTCGGCCTGAACCTCCTCGTCGGCCACGCCGGCCAGATCTCCCTCGGCCACGGCGCCTTCTTCGCGGTGGGCGCCTACGGGACCGCGATCATGATCGACCGGTGGGACGCGCCCCACCTGGCCACCCTGCCGGTCGCCGCCGCGGCGGCGTTCGCGCTCGGCCTGGCGTTCGGGCTGCCCGCCGTACGGCTGCACGGCCTCTACCTGGCCCTGGTGACGCTGGCGATCGCGGTCTTCCTGGTGCCGCTGCTCAAGCGGTTCGAGCCGGTGACCGGTGGTTCCATGGGGCTGACGCTCGGCAAGCCGGTGCCGCCGGCGTGGACGGGACTGGCCGAGGACCAGTGGCTGTACTTCCTGGCGCTGGCCGTGGCCGCCGCCGCCTTCCTGCTGGCCCGCGGCCTGCTGCGCTCGCGGGTCGGCCGCGCCCTGCACGCCGTCCGGGACGACGAGGCGGCGGCCGAGGTCATGGGGGTGCGGCTGTCGTTCCACAAGACGCTCGCCTTCGCCTGGAGCGCGATGTTCGCCGGAGCGGCCGGCTCCGTCTACACCTGGGTCATCGGGTTCGTCTCCCCGGACTCCTTCTCGGTCACGCTCTCGATCACCCTGCTGGCGGGCATCGTCGTCGGCGGCCTCGGCTCCCTGGCGGGCCCGCTGCTCGGCGGGCTGTTCGTGATGTTCGTGCCGAGCGTCTCCCAGGACGTCAACGAGGCCGCGCCCGGCGTCGTCTTCGGGCTGCTGATCATCGCGGTGATGTACGTCGCCCCGGCCGGTCTCGCCGGACTGGCGGCACGCCTGGCGCGCTCGACCATGAGGATCCTCCGGAAGGGGTAGGACATGCGGTTGTCTGCCATCGGCCGTACGGCGGTGACGGCGGGCCTGCTGCTCGCGGCGGCGGCCTGCGGAGGACGGGAGGACACGGGAGCGGGGGCGGGCGCGACGGCCGCGGGCGCGTGCCAGGGCCAGCAGACCACCGGCATCACGGACACGGGCATCAAGCTCGGCGGCATCTACCCGCTGTCGGGACCGGCCTCCGCGTACGGCGCCATCCCCAAGGGCATCAAGGCGTACTTCGACTACGTCAACGCGGAGAAGAACGGGATCGGCGGGCGCAGGGTCGAGTTCGTGGTGCGCGACGACGGCTACCAGCCGCCCAAGGCCGTCGAGGAGGCCCGCAGGCTGGTCGAGCAGGAGCAGGTGTTCGCGCTCTTCCAGACGCTGGGCACCCCCTCGACGACGGCGACCTGGGACTACGCCGGCCAGCGGAAGGTGCCGCAGGTATTCGTCGCGACCGGCGCGTCGAAGTGGGGCACCGACACGCGGCACCCGTGGACCATCGGCTGGCAGCCCAACTACGTCTCCGAGGCCCGCGTCTACGCGCAGTACCTGAAGCAGGAGCGGCCGGACGCCAAGGTCGCGGTGCTCTACCAGAACGACGACTTCGGCAAGGACCTGCTCGGCGGGTTCGAAAAGGCCATCGAGGGCAGCGGGGTCACCGTGGTCGCGGAGCAGAGCTACGAGGTCTCCGACCCGAGCGTCGACCCCCAGATGCGCAACCTCGCCCAGTCCGGGGCCGACGTGCTGCTCAACGTGACGACGCCCAGGTTCGGCTCCCAGGCGCTGGCCGCCGACGCCAGGAACACGAGGTGGAACCCGCTGCACATCGTCAACAACGTCGCCGCCTCGATCACCGTGCTCCGGCCGGTGGGTTTCGAGAACGTGCAGGGCGTCGTCTCCGCCACCTACTACAAGGACCCCGTCGACCCGCAGTGGAAGAACGACCCGGAGATGACGCTCTACCACGCGAAACTGAAGCAGTACGCGCCCGACGCCGATCCGAGCGTCCCCTACCACGCCTTCGGCTGGGCGGTGGCCAGCAGCTTCCACAAGACGATGGAGGCGGCGAAGTGCCCGACGCGCGAAGGGCTGCGCGACGCCATGCGCAACCTCTCCGGAGTCGAGGTCGGCATGCTGCTGCCGGGGGTGACGATGAGCACCGGCCCCGGCGACGGCTTCCCCATCGAGTCCATGCGGCTCATGCGGTTCGAGGGCGAGCGGTGGGAGCTCTTCGGCGAGGTGATCGACACCCGCAAGGAGTTCGGCCCGCTGACGGCCGACTGACCGCCGCCGACCGACCACCCGCCGACCGACCACCCGCCGGGCGGAGACCGCCGGTTCAGCGCACTGCCGGGACCTGACGTCGTACCGGCGTTTCAGCGGACCCGCCGGGACCTGAGGTCGTACCGGCGGGGTGCGGTCCGCCTCGGCCGCGCCTTGACCTCGGGGATCGCCGGCGCGTCGACGACCTCCGTGCGCGGTTCGCCGACGCGCCGCCGGGTGGTCAGGTCGACGGCCGTGCCGTGGCGACCGGTCGCGGCGTGGGCGGCGGCGAAGAGGATGAGCATGTTGAGCAGCTTCAGGAACAGCAGCATGCCCACCGCGCCCGCGACGACCTGGTACGCCGGGTTCGCCGAGCTGATGTTGAGGTAGACCTGCCCGACCGTCTTCAGCAGCTCCAGCCCGACCGTGATGACCAGGGCCGGCACGACGACGCGGCGGGGCGACAGGTGCAGCCGGGGCGTCAGCGTCAGCAGCGCCGTCGACAGCAGCAGGTTCACGCAGATGCCGAGGACGAAGGCGGCCGCCGACAGCGTCCAGCGCGCCGGCACCGCCTCGGTCCCGACCGTCGCCTCGATCAGCCAGGCCAGTGCGGTCTGGGCGCCGAACGACAGGGCCAGCGAGATCGACAGCAGCAGACCGAGGGCGACCAGCACGCCCAGGTCGATGAGCCAGCGCAGGAAGAAGTTGCCGGGATACTGCTCCAGGCCCCAGACCGCGCGGATGGAGGAGCGCATGGAGTCGATCCAGAACAGGCCGGTCAGGGGGAGGCCGAACGAGGCGATCAACCCGGCCGTGTCGCGTGCGTCGCGCAGCGCCTGCACGTCCAGACGCGGGAACGTGTCGCTCAGGTAGCGCTCCACCTCGCTGATCGCGGCGGGCGTGTCCAGCACGTGGCCCATGATCACGAAACCGAGCAGGGCCAGGGCGAAGGTGGCGTAGAACGCGTAGTAGGTCATCCCCGCCGAGAGGCGGCCCGCGTCGGTCCGGTCGTAGTGGACGCCGGCCCGGACGAGGTGGTCGAGCCAGCCGTACCGGCGCCGCGCCCCGGTCCATCCTCTGGTGAGCCCGCCGGTCCACCGGCTCGTCCTCGCGGTGGCCGTCATGAACGCGCACTCTACCCACAGAAACGGGTTTCAGCGCTCCGCGGCGGGCACCCCTCGATCACCTCCTGGAGAGCGATAAGGATAGGCTCGCCTTAATTCATTGATCCTCCGCGTTGCAGATCGTGATCGGCTGCCCCGTCGGCGGGGTGGCGAGGGGACCGCCGCAGCGCCCGGCGGGCGAGTCGGTCTCCCGAAGGGACTGCGAGAACCGTGACCGTGCCGCGCCCCGCCATCGTCCGCCACCCCCTCGCCTACCGGCTGCTCGAGGTCAGGCGCGTCGTCCGGATCACCCCCGGAACCGTGCGCGTCACCCTGACGGGCCCCGAACTCGCGGGCTTCCGCGAGCAGGCGCCGACCGACCACGTGAAGCTCTGCTTCGCCGAGCCCGGCGCCGAGCTGCCGACGCCGCCCGTCATCGAGGACGACATGTGGGTGGACGCCCCGGTCAGGCCGATCACCCGCGACTACACCGTCCGCCACCACCGGCCCGAGGTCCTGGAGCTGGACGTGGACATGGTCGTGCACGGCGAGGGGGTGGGCTCCGCCTGGGCGGACCGCGCCGAGCCCGGCATGCGGATCGGGGTCCTCGGCCCGCGCGGTTCGGAGGTCGTGCCGCTGGTGCACGACTGGTACCTGCTGGCCGCGGACGAGACGGCGCTGCCCGCGCTGGGCCGCTGGCTGGAGGCGCTGCCCGCCGGGGTGAAGGCCGTCGCGTTCGCCGAGGTCTCCGGCCCGCAGGAGGAGCAGCGGTTCGCCACCCGTGCCGATCTGGCCCTGACCTGGCTGCACCGCGGCGACGCCGCCCCCGGCACGACCGACCTGCTGGAGCGGGCCGTCCGGGCGGCCGTCCTCCCGCCGGGCACGGGCTACGCCTGGGTCGCGGGCGAGGCGAACACGCTCAAGCCGATCCGCCGCCACCTGCGCCGGGAGCGCGGGCTGGCCAAGGAGCAGGTCGACGTCGACGGCTACTGGAAGCGCGGGGAGACCGACCACGACCACCACGCCCGGGACGACGACACGGCGTGACCCCGCGGCGGCGTGCGAACCGATCGCGCGCAGCGTCGCGCCCCCGCTCACCGCGTGGAGGAGAGGGCCGGAATCCCCCTCCTCAGGAGGGGGAGGACGTCAGAGGTGGAACCAGTGGATGCGGCGGCACGTCGTGCACACGAAACACGTCGCGTCGCGGTTGGCCCAGTCGAGGTTCATGAACGACATCCCCGTGGTCTGGAGCTTCCACCGGTGGTGCTCGAACAGCTCGTTCTGGCACGTGTCGCAGCTCAGTCTGCCGCCGTGGGGAAGCGTGACGGTCTGGGGCTCGCTCATACAGGTGATGCTGACCACGCTTTCCACGTCTTCCCAGACCTGCTCGTGCACCCTTCTGGCGGGCGGTTCGGCGGGCCTTTCCGGCGCGGGCGGTCAGGGGCGGGGCGGCGGAGCGACCGAGGAGCGCACGACGAGGCGTGAACGGAGCGTGTGCATCTTCCGGCCGGGCTCGGCGCCGCCGATCGTGTCGAGGAGCACCTCGGCGGCTTTCGCGCCGAGCTGGTGCACGGGTTGCTCGATCATGGTCAGCGGCGGATCCATGACCGCCGCCCACGCGCTGTCGTCGAAGCCGATCAGCGCGACGTCGCGCGGGTAGGTGAGCCCCGCCGCCCGCAGGGCCCGCAGGGCTCCCGTCACCGCCTCGGTCTCGGTGCAGAACAGCGCGGTCATCCGGTCGGGGAGAGCGAGCATGCGGGCGACCTCCCGGGTCACCCGCTCCTCGGTCTTCCGGCCGACCATCACCAGTTCGGGGTCGAAGGGGATGCGCGCGTCGTCGAGCGCGTCGAGATAGCCGCGCAACCGCTCGCCGTCGGTCCACAGGTTGCGGGACGCCTCCGCCAGCAGTTCCCGCCGCGTCGCGGGAACCTGTGCCGCGGGCGGTCCCCACACGAACCCGATGCGGCGGTGTCCGGCCTCGATGAACGTCTCGACCGCCTCCCGCGCCGCGTCGCGGTTGTCGATGACGACCGCGTCGAGATCGAGTGAGGCGACCGCCCGGTCGACGAGGACGACGGGGACGCCGCGGTCCACGGCCGCCCGGATGTGCGCGACCTCCCCCCGGCCGACCGCCGTCGACGCGACGATGACGCCGTCGACGCGCTTGTCGATGAGCACGTTCACCGCCGCGACCTCCTCCTCGAGGTCCTCGTAGGTGCTCAGCACGATCGTGTCGAACCCCCGGGCCCGGGAGGTGTCGGAGATGCCGCGCATCACCCCGGCGAAGAAGGGGTTGCCGATGTCGGCGACGATCACCCCGAGGGTGTGGCTGACACCGGTCGACACGCTGCGGGCGAGGGCGTTCGCGCGGTAGCCGAGCCGGTCGGCCGCCGCCAGCACCCGTTCCCGCATCTCCGCGCTGACGTACCCGTACCCGCCGAGCGTGCGGGCCGCGGTCGCGCGGCCGACACCGGCCGCGGCGGCCACCTCGGAGATCGTCGGTTGCGCCGGTGTCTCGTCCCGGTCAGACGGCATGGGTCGCGCCCCTCCCTCATTCCTCGTGTCCGGAGGCTCGCCACATGCTAGCCACGGCGGGGCGGCCGCGGCCGAACGCGCCTTCGACGAAGCACTGCTCGTAGGCCGTGCGCGCCCCCGCATGCAGCGCGCCCTCGATCGCGCGCCGCCGCGGCGGGGCGTCCGGGGCCCAGCCGTCACGCAGCAGCGAGACCACGAAGCCGGCGAGGAAGGCGTCACCGCAGCCCATCGTGTCGACGATCCTCCGCGGGCCCGCCACCCGGAGCGCCGGGGCGGTGAGGGTGACACGGCCGTCGAAGGCGATCGCCCCGTCCACGCCGCGGGTGGCGAGCGCGATCCCCGCGCCCCGCCGTACGGCCTCGGCCAGCAGGCCGCGCGTGCCGGCCTCGTCGAGGTGCGAGCACGACAGGAGCACCAGGTCGGCGTACGGGCAGACCCGGTCGAGATAGGCGGGGGTGCGGAACTCCTCCTCGCTGGAGAGGTCGAAGCTCACCAGCGGGCCGAGCCCGGCCAGCTTCGGCAGTTCGCTCTCACTGCGGGAGTACACGCTCGAATGCACCAGGCCGAAGGAGGAGACGTAGGCGAGCAGTCCGCCGTCGAGCGCGAGCGGCTCCCGCACCGTGACCCCGCCGCCGTTCCAGCCGAGGAAGACGCGGTCGCCGTCCTCGACGCGCAGCAGCGAGAGCCCGGTCTCACCGGCCCGCACGACGCAGTGGTCGACGGCCACCCCCTCCGCGGTGATCGCCTCGCCGAGGAAGCGGCCGAGGCCGTCGTCGCCGAAGACGCCCAGGTAGGCGGCTTCGAGGCCGAGGCGGCGGGCGTAGACGGCGACGTTCACGCTGTTGCCGCCCGGATAGTCGGTGCCGCGGTCGACGAACCGGTCGACGATGTTGTCGCCGAAACCGAGGACTCTCATGGATTCTCCTGTGCGCGGGCTCCGCGCGTGCCGCGGAGGCCGGGGGCGTGCGGGACGGTGCTCAGTAGTCCATGACGCGGTAGTAGCGGCGCAGGTCGAGCGAGTGGTCGCGGACCCGCTCCAGGTGCTTGCTGACCCGGCCGAGGACGGTGTCGAGCACCAGCGGGGCGATCAGGCCGCGGAACTCGGGGCTGATCCCCTCCAGCGGGTAGTCGCGGGTGTCGAAGACGGTGACGTCCTTGGAGACGCGCCTGGCGAAGGACTCCACGCGGTCGGTGAGCGCACGCGTCTCGTCCTCGCCCTGGAAGACGACGACGCTCGTGTCCTCCTCGATCAGCTCCAGGGAGCCGTGGAAGAACTCGGCGCTGTGCACCCGGGTGGTGCGCAGCCACTGCATCTCCTCGAGGATGCACATGGAGTACAGGTAGGTGAACCCCCACAGGTTCCCGCCGCCGACCAGGAAATGGTAGTCGGTGTCCTTGTGGGCCTCGGCGAAGGCGGCGGCCACCGGATCGGCCTGCCTGGCCACCTCGACGAGGATCCGCGGCAGGTCGGCGAGCTCGTCGGCGAGCCTGCCGTAGCCGTCGAACTCGCCGCGGCGCTCCAGCAGCCGGCCCATGAACAGCAGCATCTGCGCGTCGAACGGCCAGGCCTTCGGCTCGGAGACGAGCGCGACGTCGACGCCGCGGGCGACGGGGGAGTCGGGGTAACCGGTGAGGCCGACGGTGCGGGCGCCCCGGGCGCGGCAGTACCCGATCGCGCGGACGACGTCGTCGGTCGTGCCCGAGACCGAGGGGAAGACCGCCACGGAGCGCCCGCCGAGGGACGCGTCACCGGAGGCGATCAACTCCGCGGCGATCACGGCGCGGACCGGAAGGGTGGAGGAGCGCCGGGCCAGGTGCTCGTACGGCCACATCTGGGCGTAGGTGCCGCCCGCGCCGACGAGGAGGAGGTTGTCGAATCCCTCGTCCACGAGCCGGTCGACGAGTTCCTCGATCTGCGGGCGCAGCGCCACGGTGCTGGTCATCTGCCGGAGGAATTCCGGCTCGTCGAATCGGAGCATCTTGCGTCCTTTCGGGGGTGTCCGCGGCCGGTGCCGCTCTGCATGCTGATACCGGTATCACGCGGAGGTCACGCTGACACAGGCTGGGGCGCGCCGTCAACACGCACTTCCCTTCGATGGTGATCCATTGCTGGCCTGGTTTTATCCGGCAAGGACGGAGCCGCGCCGAGTTTCCAGTAAAAGATCTTGAGCTTGGGCCTGGTACCGGTATCAGAAGGTCTGTACAGTCGGCCCACACCAAGCGCTTCGTGTCGCGGACCCCACGGCGGATCTGAGGTGCCTCGCACCGGCGGTCCCCTCTCCCCGAGAGAAAGGAAGAGCCCATGCGCTCTCGCGCGCTGACGACGTTCGCGGTGCTCGTCGGGACCTCGGTGCTCACCCTCGCCGGCTGCGCCGGTGAGCCTGCGGCGAAGGCCCCCGCGGTCGACGCCGCCGCCGCCCCGGAGTTCTCCGGGACGCTGAGCATCCTGACCAAGTTCGCCGGCGACTCCCTGAGTCCCTACTTCGAGGGCGTCATCGCCGACTACCGGAAGATGCACCCCGAGGTGGAGGTCGAGCTCATCCAGGAGACCGACCAGAGCATCAAGGACAAGACCAAGACCCTGACCGCGTCGAACGCCCTGCCCGACATCTACTTCAGCTGGACCGGCAACTGGGCGGAGAACTTCGTCCGCGGCGGCCTGGCGGCCGACCTGACCGCGGTGATCGGTCCCGGCACCCCGTGGGGCGGGACCTTCAGCCCGGCGGCGCTGTCGGCGTTCGCCTACGACGGCAGGTACTACGGGATCCCGCTCTACAACAACGGCAAGTTCATGGGCTACAACAAGGCCGCCTTCGACAAGGCCGGAGTGAAGGTGCCCACCTCCTTCGAGGAGCTCCTGGCGAGCTGCGCCCCGCTGCGCGAGGCCGGGTACGAGCCCGTCACCTTCGGCAACAAGGACGGCTGGCCCGCCCTGCACTACCTGCAGCAGCTGTTCGCCTACCACGTGCCCGGCGACGTCCTGAACGCCGACTTCGACCCCGGGACGGCCAAGCTCGACCACCCCGGCTACGTCACCGCGCTCAAGCAGTTCAAGACCCTCGTCGACGACTGCACCGACACCCGCGACGGCACCAACGGCGTGCTCTACAGCACCGCACAGGAGAAGTTCCTCAACGGCAAGGCCGCGATGTACTACCAGGAGATCCTGGAGTTCGCGAACGTCACCGACGAACGGGAGCTCAAGCCGGAGGACTTCGGCATCTTCCCGCTGCCGATCCCGCAGGGCGCCGGCGGCGACCCCGAGGCGATCGAGGGCGCGCCCGAGGGCTACCTGATCAACGCCAGGTCGCCGCGCGTGGCGCTCGCCGTCGACTTCATGAAGTTCGTCACCAGCCGGGAGAACGCCGAGAAGCTCTCCGCGGCGCCGTACGCCCAGCCCAGCACCGTCGTCGGGGCCGTCACCGCCGAGACCTCCGGCAAGGCCGTCTTCGAGGGCATCGAGATGGTCAACAAGGCCTCGCAGCTGGCCGTCTGGCTGGACATGGTGACCGTCCCGGAGGTGGCCGACGCGTGGCTGGCCGGCGGTGAGGCCCTCATCACCGGCAGCTCGGCCCCGGAGAAGGTGCTCGAAAGCGTGCGCCGGGCCTCGGCGGCGGCCAAGTAGCCGAGCGGCCGGAAGGAGGGCAAGCCGGTGCGCGCCATCGTGCGGAGGACAATCGGGCTCGCGTGGGCCGTCCCGGCCCTCGTGCTGGTGGGGGTGTTCGTCTACCTGCCGCTCGTGCAGAACCTGCAGTTCAGCACCCTCGAATGGGACATCTACAGCGGGAGCCGGGAGTACATCGGGCTCGACAACTACAGCAGGCTCCTGCAGGACCCGGTCTTCTGGTCCGCGTTCGGCAACAACCTGCTGTACGCGGCGGTCTCCATCGCCGTCCAGGTGTTCGGCGCGCTCGTGCTCGCGGCGCTGATCGAGAGCATCCGGAGCGAGCGGTGGCGGCGCGGCCTGCGGGCGGTCTACTTCGTCCCCTCGGCGATCTCACTGACCGTCGCGGGCCTGCTCTTCTACTTCGTCTACGAGCCGAGCCTGGGCCCGCTCAACCACCTGCTCCGCTCGGCGGGGCTGGGGGAGCTCGCCCAGGCCTGGCTGGGCCAGGAGAGCACCGCGATGAGCGCGATCATCGCGATGAGCCAGTGGCAGGGCTTCGGCTACTCGACCCTGCTGTTCGCCGTCGCGATCCAGCGCATCCCCGCCGACATCCACGGCGCGGCGGCCATCGACGGCGTCGGGCCGATCCGCCGCTTCTTCCACGTGACGCTCCCGCTGGTGCGGGAGATGACCGGCCTGATGGCGATCGTGACCGTCTCCGGATCGTTCCAGGTGTTCAACGAGGTCATGGTGATGACCGGCGGCGGGCCCAACAACTCGACCCAGGTGCTGGGGACCTGGCTGTACCGCAGCGGATTCGTCCGCAACGACTTCGGCTACGCCGCCGCCATCGCGACGGTGCTCTTCGTGATCACGCTGGGCATCGCCCTGCTGCAGCTGTGGTTCACCCGCAGCAGAAGGGTGGAATGGTGAGTCGCCTGAGCTTTCTCGGGGTGATCGTCCGCGTGTTCATGTGGGCCTTCCTGCTCGGCCTCGCGGTGGTCGTGCTCTACCCGCTGCTGTGGATGCTGCTCAACGGGTTCAAGACCAACGCCGAGCTCTTCGGGAACCCCTTCGCCCTGCCCGTCGACTGGAGTTTCGACAACTACCGCAAGGCGTGGAACCGGGGGGTGAGCGACTACCTGACCACCAGCGTGCTCGTCACCGTGACGTCCACGATCGCCACCGTGTTCGTCAGCGCCTGGGCGGCCTACGGGCTGACCCGGGTGCGGATCCCGATGAACCGGACGATCACCGCGCTGATCCTCGGCGGGCTCATGCTCGCCCCCACCGTGGCGCTCGTCCCGCTGGTGAAGATGTTCCAGGCGATGGGCCTGTACAACAGCTTCTGGGCGCTGCTCATCCTGTACACGGCCTTCCGCATCCCCTTCACCACCTTCCTCATCCGCGCCTACATGATCGACCTGCCGCGCGAGGTCGACGAGGCCGCCGAGATGGACGGCGCCGGCCGGTGGACCGCCTTCTGGCGGATCACCCTGCCCATGTGCAGGCCGATCATCACCTCGACGGTCCTGCTGCACATCCTGTTCACCTGGAACGAGTACCTCTTCGCGATGGTCTTCACCAGCGGCAGCGGCGTGCAGACCCTGCCGGTGGGCCTGACGAGCCTGATGAGCAAGCACGGCACCGAGTTCCCCGTGGTCTTCGCGGGCATGGTGATCGCGGCCGTGCCGGTGGTGCTGCTGTTCTTCCTCGGGCAGCGTTACATCGTCAGAGGACTCGCCGACGGAATCGGGAAGTGACCACGTCACAGGTGCGCGCGGGACGGACGGGCAGGCGAACGGGTGTCCGCTCCCGCGGTGACACGCCGGAGAAGGAGCGACCCCCGGGTACCTGTCCATGTCCCCGGGGGTCTGTCGAAGCCGCCACATCACGGCGCCAGCGGCGTTTAAGAGCGTGGATCAGTCGTAACGACGTTGCGCTCTGCCATTGAGCCACCGGTGCACGGTAGAGCACCGAGCCGGATTCGAACCGGCATCTCAACGATCACAGTCCACCTCGGTCGATCTGGCGCTCGACGGCGATGCTGATTCTGGAGCGAGAGTCTGAGTTTGATCGGCTGCCTCTACCGGTTGGGCTACCCGGGCCCGTTCGTGCCCGGGGGAGGGGTCGAACCTCCGCTGTCACCGTCGTTCAGTCTGACGTTCATCTTCAGCTTGCACTCCTCGCGCACCCGTCCGCTCAGGGACGGGGGTTCGTGACTCCTCCGCTCCCTGAAGAGAGCGGCTTCTCGCTTTCCTCTGCCGAGGTAGGCGACGGACAAGCCCTGCCCGTTTCAAGCAAAAAAACTGTAACAGGGAAGCGATTCCCCTGCCGGGTGAACCCGGCAGTCCCCTCGCTAGATCTGATGGGGGCTACCCGAGCAGATAGCCGAACACGGTCGCACCGATCCGCCGGTCGGTGATCTCGATGCCGTTGGCCTCCTCGCGGGCGTACTTCACCGCGTCCTGGAGCTTCTGGACCCTGCCCAGAAGCTCGTTGACACGGCGCTGCGGCAGCGCACCGGAGAACGACACCTTCGTCCAGTAGCCGACGACGACGTCCTCGTTGTAGACCTGCACCTGCGCCGGGTGCTTGTCGGTCGCCTCGGACAGGACATGGTTGCGGGGGACCTTCTTGGTGCGGGTGGTCTTGACCGGCTCGGTCCGCCAAGTGTCGGTGTTCTCGTCCAGCGTCCAGGTCTCGGACGGGTCGAGCGTCGGCAGCTTGGCGATGAGCGTGTGCAGGTCGGTCAGCTGCTTCTCCAGGAACAGCAGATACGTCACCGGCACGTCGGCCAGCAGAACGGTTCCGTCGATCCTGACGTCCGCCCTGGCCTCGCAGTTCGCCCAGTCCTTCGTCGCGGTGACGTCGAACAGCCGGGTCAGAGCCGCTCCGACGTCCTTGAGAACGCCCTCGGCCTGGACCTGGACCTTGGCGGACTCGGGCGGAAGCTGCTCACCCTCGTCGTCGATCGGCTGGTAGGACCGGGAGATGCCCGACAGCAGCGGCGTCTTCTGGATCGTGTGATACGCGTCGGTCACCTTGCGCTGGACGTCGGACTTGACGCCCTTCTCGACGGCGAGGATCTGGTTGAGCTTGGTCACGGCAAGAGGCTAGTCCCATTTCGTGCGGTACCACACCTGAATATTCGGTCCTTTCGGAAAGTCGGCTTCATGTGCCACTGTCCGAGGGCGGAGATCGAAAACCGGGCTCCGCCCGCACGGCGCCGTCGTGCGGAGCCGAAGCCTGCGGCCTGCCGAGATCCGGGCTCCGAGCGGACCCTGACGCCCATGGCGGTTCCGGTCGGGCGCCGGCCCCGGCCGGGCTCGACATGGCCAGGCAGTCCGTCAGCAAGCACCTCGCGGTGCTGGAGGAGGCCGGGCTCGTCGCCACCGTGCGGCGGGGGCGGGAGAAGCTGCACTACCTCAACGCCGCGCCCGTGCACGAGATCGCCCACCGGTGGATCAGCCGCTACGACCGGGCCAGGGTCCAAGCCCTGGCGGACCTGAAACTCGCCCTGGAGGAACCCCCGATGGACGCGCCGACCTTCGTCTACACCACCTACATCCGCACCACCCCGCAGAAGCTCTGGCAGGCGCTGACCGAGCCCGCCTTCACCCGCCGCTACTGGGCCACGGAGTTCACCACGGACTGGTTCGCCGGCTCACCGATGACCTGGGACAACCACGGCGTGCTGATCAGCGACCCGGAGCAGGTCGTGCTGGAGGCCGAGCCCTACAGCCGGCTCTCCTACACCTGGCACGCCATCACCCCGGAGCTCGCCGAGCGCTTCGGCTGGGACGGGGAACTGCTCGTCCGGCTGTCCGGCGAGGCCCGCTCGAAGGTCACCTTCACGATCGAGGAGGCCGCGCAGGTCGTGAAGCTCACCGTCGTGCACGACGGCTTCGAGCCCGGATCGGGCCTGGCCGAGATGGTCGGCCACGGCTGGCCGAACGTGGTGGCGAGCCTGAAGACGCTGCTGGAGACCGGCGAACCGCTGCCGGCCGATGCGTGACCTCCCCTGCCGGGGCCCGGCGGCGTGACGAGGTGCCGCCGGACGGGCCCGCGGGCGTCGCGGCCGGGGACGACGGCGCACCGGGCAGGAGGTCCGACGCGCCCGTGCCGCTCACGGGTTCGGCCAGAGGATGCCGCTCACGGGTTGGGCCAGGGGATGCCGCTCACGGGTTGGGCCAGAGGACGAAGAGGGGGCAGGCGCGCCGGCCGGGCCGGTCGCCGATCTCCTCGATCGCCGCACGGATCTCGCGCAGGTGCCCGGTGGTCATCTGCAGCGGGGGCTCGTCGGGCTGGTAGGTGGTGCGGATCGGGTAGTCCACGCCCGGCTGCCCGGTCATCTCGATGTGGCAGCCGAGCACGTGGGTGACCGGCCGGCGGTCGGAGAAGTCGATCAGGCGGTCGATGGTCCCGGCGAAGGCCGGCCAGTCCTGGATGTAGAGACGGCCCGGGTAGACCGTGTCGCCGGTGAGCAGGAACCCGGTCCACCGGTCGTAGAACGTGACCGCCGCTTCGTGGTGGCCCGGGGTGGCCAGGCACTCCAGCACGCGGCCGCCCAGATCGACCCGGGCCACGGCGTCGGGATCCTCGCCGAACCCGAAGTACTCCCAGGCGGTGACCAGGTCCGCGCCGACCACCGTGGTGTCGGGGCGGTCGGCGAACTGGGCGTCGCCGGCGACGTGGTCGCCGTGCGGGTGGGTGTGCAGCACCAGCAGGTGGTACTCCTCCCGGGGGTGGCGGGCGAGCCAGCCGGTGACGAGTTCGTCGACCACCCGGCGCAGGGGGAAGAACTCGGCGGAGGCCGTGGCGCCGGTGTCGATCAGCACCGCCCGTGCGTTCCCGAACAGCAGGAACAGGAACGGCGCCTCGTAGTCGATCGCCATGTTCTGCCGCAGGATGAACGTGTGCTCGTCGTACGCGTGGACCTGGATGTCCGGATCGGTGTTGTGCTTGGCCGACGGCGAGCCGTGGATCCACCGGACGTCCAGCGTACGGGGCCGCGGAGTCACCGCGGTGAAATCGATCAGGGGTGTGCCTGCGTCCATGACGCCTCCTTCGAGTGCGTCGTCCTGCCAGGCCGGGTACGGTGCGCGTCTCGTCCGGGGCAAGCGCTTACGGGCTTCGACGGCGACGGTACCACGGCGACGATCAGGGCCGGCGACCGGAATCCGACGGCCCGGTGCGGCGGGTGCCGAAGCGGTACAGGCGAGCCGGTCTGTCGTTCCCGGGGTGGGAGAGCCGTACCGGGTCCAGGCCGAGGGCGAACGACCGGGCCAGATCGTCGAGACGGTAGTGGACCTGACCGGTCCGGCCGGAGCCGACCACCGAGGCGAACCCGGCCTCGATGAGGATGTCGAGGTGGTCGCCGGCGACGGTGTGGTCGAGACCGCAGACAGCGGCGACGGTACCCACCGAGAACTCGACCGGCCCCAGCTTGGCCAGCGCGGACAGCGCCCGCCGGGCCTCCTCCCCGAGCCGGCCGTGGCTCTGCTCCAGGCCGTTCCGCACGGCCAGGTCCCCGATGCTCAACTCGCTCAGCCGGCGGCGCTCGTCACGCAGCAGGACGACCAGCTTGGCAAGCGGCCAGTGGGGGCGGGCGGCCAGCCGGGCACCGCAGATGCGTACCGCCAGGGGCAGTCCGCCGCACAGGTGGACCAGCTCGACCGCGGCATCGGGCTCGGCGGCCACCCGCTCGTGACCGGCGATGCTCGCCAGCAGCTGGACGGCGTGGTCCTCGCGGAGCCGGTCGAGGTCCACGGTCTTCGCGCCGCCGACGGCCCCCAGCCGGTGCCGGCTGGTGATGAGCACCGAGCACGGGGAGGAGCCCGGCAGCAGTGGTCTCACCTGGGTCTCCCGGGCGGCGTCGTCCAGGACCACCAGGAGGCGGCGGCCGCTGACCAGGCTGCGGTAGAGGGCCGTGCGTTCGGCCAGGTCGTCCGGGACGTCGTGCTTGCCGACCCCGAGTGCCCGCAGGAACCGTCCGAGCACGCGGGCGGGGGATTCGGGGACGGCGGTGGTGCCTCGCAGATCGGCGTAGAGCTGGCCGTCGGAGTAGGCCGGCATCAGCCGGTGGGCGACGTGCACGGCCAGGGTGGTCTTGCCGACTCCGGCGGGGCCGGTGATGCTCGCGACCAGCGTGGCCGGTCGCTCCGGGGCGTTCAGCAGGCCGCCGAGATGGTCCAGGAGCGTGGCGGTCGCCTTCTCCCGCCCCGCGAAGTCGGCGATGTCGGCCGGGATCTGGTGGGGGACGAGCCGGTGCCTCCACCCCTTGCCGGAGGCCGGATCGGCCGAGGGGGGCTGCGGGGGGTCCTGGGCCAGCACGGTGAAGTAGGCGCGCTGCGCTTCCGCGCTGGGGGCGACGCCCAGTTCGTCGGCCAGCCGCGACCTCAGCCGCTCGTACTCCATGAGCGCCTCGGCGGGCCGGCCGCAGGCGGCGTAGAGCTCGATCAGGCGCGCGTGCAGCGGCTCGTCGAACGGCCGGGACCAGGCCAGGGCGCGGGTCCTGGACAGCAGCAGGTCGGGGGTCTGCAGGGAGATGGCGAGCGCGGCCAGCCTCTGGAGGCACCTGGCGTGGTCGTCGTCCAGCGTCTGTACCGCCGGATCCTCCCGTATCTCCTCGGGGGCGCCGTCCAGGACGGGTCCGCGCCACTCTTCGAGCGCGTTCATCAGGACGGCCATGCGCTGGTGGGGGTCGAGCCCGGCGGCATCGGAATCGGCGGCCAGGGCGGCGCGGAACCGGGCGGCGTCGACGTAGTGGTCCGGCAGACGCAGCCGGTAGCCGCCGTCGGCGTGGTCGATGGACGCCACCCCGCGGGCTTCGTCGTGCAGCCAGGAACGCAACCGGGATACGGCGGTGCGCAGGGCGATCGTGCTGCTGGCGCCGGGGCCCCACACCTGCCCCAGCAGCCGTCCTTCGGCGACGGCCTCGCCGTTGTGCAGGAGGAGGACGGCCAGGAGCATACGGGGGTGACGGGCGGGCAGTGCCACCGTCACCCCGTCGAGGGTGAAGCGGAGCGGTCCGAGGACCTGGAAGTTGTAAACGGGAACAGTTTCGTCAGGGGTCATGGCTGTTCCTCCGCCTTGGACCCTCCGTGAGATCGTCACGAAAAGGTCACTCTTAGCGATATGTGGCCGCGATTGCGGGCGTCGCAATCTTACGGCTAATGATCCGAAATGCCCGGCCTTTAGCGTTCCCTGTGTCAGTGGGCCGCGAGACGTGCCTCGGGGGTCAGGCGAGGTGGCACGGGTTAACGGCGGATCCAGATCGTTAGCAAAATGCAGGAATTGCGGTAATGCAACACATTGTAACCAGCCGATTCCTCGACGTTGTAAGCGGAAGTCCCGACCGTATTGCGGTGCATTCAGGTGACTCTCCGTTAACCTACGCGGAGCTGGCTCTGGCGGCCGGGGGGATCCAGCGGCTCGTCGCTGCGGCGGGGGGACACCCGGGCGCACGCGTCGGCCTGCTGCTCGGCCATGACGCGAGCACCATCGCCGCGATCATGGGCACCCTGCTCTCCGGCTGCGCCTACGTCCCGCTGGACCCCTCGTATCCGGCGCCGCGTCTGGCGTACATGGTCGGCGACGCCGATGTGGCCGTGCTGGTCACGACTCGTGAACGCGAGACGCTCGCCCGCACCCTCCTCGCCGGCCGGCACTGCCCGGTGGTCTTCGTCGAGGACGCGACGCCGGCGACGCCGACGGCCGCGTCGATCGACCCGGACGGTCTCGCCTACCTGCGGTACACCTCCGGATCCACCGGGACGCCCAAAGGGGTGGCGCAGAGCCACCGCAACCTGGTGCACTGCGTCGGCAACCAGGTCGAAAGCCTGTCGATCACCTCCGGCGACCGGCTCAGCCTGCTCGCCTCGATCAGCTTCGACGCTTCCATACCGGACATCTACCCCGCGCTGCTGACCGGCGCGACCCTGGTGCCGATCGACGTCCGCGCCCTCGGACCAGGAGAGCTGGTACGCCGCCTGGCCGACCGGGAGGTGACCGTCTACCACTCCACCCCGACGCTCTACCGGTACGTGCTCGACGCCCTCGGACCGGCCGGGCGGCTGCCCTCCGTACGCGCCGTACTGCTCGGCGGAGAGCGCGTGACCAGGTCCGACGTGACCGCGGGGCGGGGGCGTTTCGCCGACGCCTGCCTGTTCGTGAACGGCTACGGCGCGACCGAGGCCACCTTCGTCACGCACTACCGGACCACTTTCGACTCGCCCGAGTTCGCCGCGGACGCCGAGCCGGGCGCCGGGCCGGACGCGGAACCGGCATCCGGCTCCGGGGCGCCGGCCGATCCGGCGGCCGGTCCCCTCGTGCCGATCGGCCGTCCGCTGCCGGGCTACGAGACGGTGCTGCTGAACCCCGACGGGGACGAGGGCGAGATCGCCATCCGCAGCCCCCACCTGGCACTGGGGTACTGGCGGGACCCGGAACGCACCGCCGAACGGTTCGCCGCCGACGACGGCGGCAGGCGGATCTACCGCACCGGGGACCTCGGCCGGAGGCTGCCCGACGGCACCCTGGTCTGCCTGGGCAGGTTGGACCGGCAGCTCAAAGTGCGCGGGTTCCGCGTCGAACCGGCCGAGGTGGAAGCGCACCTGACGGGACGGCCCGGGGTGGCCAGAGCCGTTGTCACGCTCCACGGAGACCGGCTCGTGGCCCACGTCCAGCCCGCCGGAGGGGCGACCCTGGACCCGGCCGCCCTGAGGCGGACCGCGGCCGAGACCCTTCCGGACCATCTGGTGCCCGCGGTGATCACCGTGCTCGACACGATGCCGCTCACCCCGACCGGCAAAGTGGACGTCCGGGCACTGCCCGCACCCGAGGCCGCCCGCACCGGCGAACGCCCGGCCACACCCGCCGAAGCCTCGGTACACGACGCCTGGTGCGACGTGCTCGGGGTGACCCGGGTCGGGGTGACCGAGCCGTTCTTCGACGCCGGCGGACACTCCCTGCTGCTCGGGCGGCTCCAGCAGCGGCTGACCGCCGTGTTCGGGACGCCGGTGCCGATGATGGCGCTGTTCGAGCACACCACGGTGCGGGCGCAGGCCCGTTTCCTGGCCGCACCACCGGCCGCGGACTCCACCACCGGTCCTCTCACCTCCGGCAGGAACGGTCCTCTCACCTCCGGTCCCCTGATCACCGGTACGAGCGGCGGTCCGGGCGGCCTGGAAGGCCCCGGTGACCTTGAAGGCCCCGGCGGACCTGACGAGCCCGGCGAGCCCGACGATCCCGGTGAGTTCGACGATCCCGGTGAGTTCGACGGTCACATCGCGGTGGTCGGTCTGGGCTGCCGGTTTCCCGGCGCGCCCGACCCGGCGGCGTTCTGGTCCGTGTTGTCCGACGGAGTGGACGCCGTCCACGACTACTCGGAGGCGGAACTGCGGGAGCTGGGCATCGGGACGGCGCTGCTCGCCGACCCCGCGCACGTGAGAGCCGGGGGCAGGCTGGACGGAGTGGAGGACTTCGACGCGGAGTTCTTCGGATTCACCCCCGACGAGGCGGCCCGCACCGACCCGCAGCACCGGCTGTTCCTGGAGACGGCGTGGGAGGCCCTGGAGGACGCCGGATGCGATCCGGACCGGTTCGACGGCCAGATCGGCGTGTTCACCTCCACCTCCGTCAACCGGTACTTCCTGTTCCACCTGTTCGGCAACCCCGCCGCGGGCGCCCCCCACGACCCCGACGACTGGGAGGGGCGGATCCTGCCCCACCAGGGCTCCGATCACCTGCCGGGGCAGGTCGCCTACCGGTTCGGCCTGACCGGCCCGGCGGTCGCCGTGCAGACCGCCTGCTCCAGCTCCCTGGTCGCGGTGTGCATGGCCGCCCAGAGCCTCGCCGACCACCGCTGCGATCTGGCCCTCGCCGGGGGCGCCACCGTCACCTGGCCCCGGCACCGGCACACCCCCGGCGGGATGGTCTCTCCCGACGGCCGGTGCCGGGCGTTCGACGCCGCGGCCGACGGTTCCGGATTCTCCAGCGGCAGCGGCGTGGTGGCGCTGAAACGGCTCGCCGACGCCGTCGCCGACGGCGACCACGTGTACGCCGTCATCCCCGGATGGGCGGTCGGCAACGACGGCGCCGCCCGGGCCGGCTTCGCCGTACCGGGGCTGACCGGGCAGGCGGCCACGGTGGCCGAGGCCCTCGGTGACGCGGGGATCCCCCCCGACGAGATCGGCATGGTGGAGGCGCACGGCAGCGGCACGCCGCTGGGGGACGCCATCGAGGTCGAAGCGCTGACCCGGGCGTTCCGCGCGGCCGGTGCGCGGGGCACCGGTTACTGCGCGCTGGGCTCGGTCAAGACCAACATCGGCCACACCGACGCCGCCTCCGGAATCGCGGGGTTCATCAAGGCGGTCCTGTCGGTACGGCACGGGAAGATCCCCGGCAACCTGCACGTCGACTCGCCCCACCCGCAACTCGACCTGGACCGCGGACCGTTCCACCTGCCCACCAAGACGACGGACTGGCCGGACGGCCGCAGGCGGGTGGCCGGGGTCAGCGCGATCGGCATCGGGGGGACCGGCGCGCACGTCCTGGTGGCCGAAGCGCCGCCGCGGCCGCCGGCCCCGGCACCCGCTCCCGGCGCCCGGTACCTGCTCCCGGTCTCCGCCCGCTCACCCCGGGCGCTCCGCGCCGCGATCGCACGGCTCCGCGACCACCTGGCCGCCGATCCGGGGCTGCGGATCGCCGACGTGGCGCACACCCTGACGGCGGGACGCCGTTCCTTCGCCCATCGGGTCGTCGTGGAATGCCGCGACCTCGCCGAGGCGATCACGGCACTGGACCCCGACCGGCTGCCCTCCTCGGCCGGTGCGCCGGAGACGCCGCCGTCCGGCTCCGCCGCCCCGGGGCGGCGGATACCGCTGCCCACCTACCCCTTCCAACGGCAGCGCCACTGGATCGACCCGCCGGGAGGCATCCGATGAACACCTTGACGGCCCGCTGGTTCCGGTGCCCGCGGCCACTGCCCCGGGCGGGGATCCGGCTGCTCTGCCTGCCGTACGCCGGTGCGGGCGCGGGTGTGTTCCATCCGTGGCCCGACTCCTTCGCCCCCGACGTGGAGGTCCTGGCCGTCCAGCCGCCGGGAAGGGAGAACAGGATCGCCGAACCGGCCGGGATCGACCTGGACGAGCTGACCGCCGCGGTCGCCGGCGCCGTGGCCGCCGACGGGCGTCCCTACGCGGTGTACGGGCACTCGCTGGGCGCGCGGCTCGCGTTCGAGGTGGTACGGCGGCTGCGCCGGGCCGGTGCGCCGCTGCCGGTGCGGTTGTACGCGGGGGCCGCACGCGCGCCGCACCTGCACGGATCCGGTGCGTTCGACGGGCTCTCCCGCGTCTCCGACGACGAACTGGTGGCCCGTGTCGTGGCCGGGGGCGGCGTACCCGAGGCGGTCGCCGGCGAGCCCGAACTGCTGGAGCTGGTGCTGCCCGCGCTGCGGGCGGACTTCGCCTGGCTGGACGGCTACGAGTACCGTCCCGAACCGCCGCTGCCGGTGCCGATCGCGGCCTTCGCCGGCGCGCTCGACCACGCGGTCCAGGTGGAGCAGGCGGCCGGCTGGGAGCGGCACACCACTGCCGGGTTCGTCCTGCACCGCATCGACGGCGGCCACTTCTTCCTCCATGACCGCCTGGTGGAACTGGCCGCCCTCCTGAGAGCGGACCTCATGACCGCGGGAGGTGTGCGGTGACGAAGGTGGAGCTGGGTGGGACGGGCTGGTCGGTGTGGTCGGATGCGTTGCTGCGCACGACGGGTTTCCCGGCGGGTGGTCTGGGGGTGTTCGCGGCGCCGGAGGCGGCGGGTGCGGCCGATGATCTGCTGGCGGGCCGGGGTTCGGCGGAGGTGTTCGACAAGGCGCTGGCCGAGGCGGTGGCGGCGGGGGCCGAGAGGATCTGGGAGATCGCGGCTGATCCGCTGTTCCGGGAGGCGGTGACCTGGCAGAACCCCGGGGTGCTCGTCGCTCTGGATGGGATCGTCGCGGGTGGTCCGCGGGCGGTGCGCAACGTGCGGCGGCGGGACCGGGAGCGGGCGGTGGTGCGGTACTGGCAGCGGTACTGCGCCAAGAACGAGACGATCGGTTTCTTCGGGCCGGTCTGCTGGGTCAGGGTCGGTGCCGGTGCCGGTGCCGGTGCCGGTGCCGGTGCTGGTGCCGGTGCTGGTGTCGACCTCGATCCGGGTGCGGGTGCGGGTGCGGGTGTCGATGCTGGTGTCGACCTTGATCCGGGTGCCGGTGCCGAGGTCGGTCCGGGTGTCGGTCCGGGTTCCGGGCGGGCGGTGCAGGTGCGGGTCGGCTCGGGTCTGCTGCGGGAGCGGCGGGTGTTCCTGGAGGGCTGGGCGGTGGCCGCGTATGCGGATCGTCTGGCGGCCGATGCGCGGGTGCGGTGCTGGTGGCCGCCGATGCTGTTGCCGCATCTGACGGTGCGGGGGCGGTCGCTGCTGCGGCCGTTGCAGCCGCCGTTGCCGTTGTCGGCGGTGGAGGCGCAGGTGCTGGCCCGTTGTGACGGGCGTACTCCGGCCGCCCAGGTCGTGGCGGGGCTGGACCGGCCGCAGGACGGTTACCTGCTGCTGGAGCGGCTGGTGGAGCGTGAGCTCATCACCTGGGACGCGGCTTTGCCGGTGGGTCGTGGCGCGGAGGAGGTGCTGCGGGAGCGGATCGCGGCGATCGGTGATCCCGGTCTCCGGCGGGAGGCCACGGCGGGATTGGAGCGGTTGTGCGCGGCGCGGGAGGCGGTCGCGGCGGCAGCGGGTGACGCCGAGGCGTTGAAGGGTGCGCTGGCCGGGCTGGATGCGGAGTTCACGGCGTTGACCGGGGCGGTGCCGCGGCGTCGGGACGGGCAGATGTACGCCGGTCGTACGTTGTGTTACGAGGACACCGCCCGCGATCTCGACGTGACCATCGGTGCGACCCTCCTGGACACCGTCGCGGCGCCGCTGGACATCATCCTCACCACCGCCCGCTGGCTGACCGCCGAACTCGCCGGCGCGGGCGAGACGGTCCTGCGCGAGCTCCATGACGAGCTGCGGGAGGACGGCGACGGCCCGGTCCGCCTGGCCGACCTGTGGTATCTCGCCCAGGGACTGCTGTTCGCCCCGGGCGCGGGCCCGTTCCACGCGGTGTCGGAGGACTTCACCCGGCGCTGGGCCGAACTGATCGGCGTACGGCCCGCGGCCGAGGGCGGTTCCCGCGTTCGGCTGTCCGCGGCCGACCTGGCCGAGGCGGTGGCGCGGCTGTTCCCCGCGAGGCGGCCCGGCTGGTCCACCGCCCGGCTGCACAGCCCCGACCTGCAGATCTGCGCCACCGACGTCGAGGCGATCAACCGCGGCGACCACCTGGTGGTCCTCGGTGAACTGCACCCGGCGTGGACGCCGTTCGACAGCGCGCTGTTCAGCCCGTTCCACCCCGACCCCGATCGGCTGCGCGCCCACTACGACCTCGACCTGGGCCCGGACCGGATCCGGATCCTGTATCCGGAGGACTACCCCCGCAACACCGGCCGCGCCGCTCATGGCCTGAACGGCCCCGGCGATCGGCAGCTGGGCGTCGACAGGGCCCGGGGCGCCGACCCGGACCGGTTGCTGCCCGCGACCGCGGTCACCGTCTCGGACGAAGGCGGCGAGCTGGTCGCCACGGCGCCCGACGGGCACCGGTGGCCGCTGATCGAGATGTTCGCCGGGATGCTCAGCACGCAGCTGATGGACGCGTTCAAACTCGCTCTGCCCGTCCCGCACGCTCCGCGGATCACCATCGACCGGCTGGTGATCGCCCGGGAGACCTGGCGGACCACCGTCGCCGAGACGGGCCTGGCCGCCGTCACCGGCGAACGCGAACGCTATCTGGCCACCCGCGCCTGGCGCGGACGCCTCGGCCTGCCCGACCAGGTCTTCATCAAGATCGGTACCGAGGTGAAGCCCTGCTACTCCGATCTGACCAGCCCCCACTACATCGGCGTCCTGTGCACCATGCTGCGCACCGCCGGAGACGGCGCGTCCGTGACGATCACCGAGGCCCTGCCCGCCCCCGACCAGGCCTGGGTCCCCGACCACGCGGGCAACCGCTACTTCAGCGAGCTCCGTCTGCAGATCACCGACGCCGACACCGCGGGAGGTGTGCGGTGACGAAGGTGGAGCTGGGTGGGACGGGCTGGTCGGTGTGGTCGGATGCGTTGCTGCGCACGACGGGTTTCCCGGCGGCTGGTCTGGGGGTGTTCGCGGCGCCGGAGGCGGCGGGTGCGGCCGATGATCTGCTGGCGGGCCGGGGTTCGGCGGAGGTGTTCGACAAGGCGCTGGCCGAGGCGGTGTCGGCGGGGGCGGAGAGGATCTGGGAGATCGCGGCTGATCCGCTGTTCCGGGAGGCGGTGACCTGGCAGAACCCCGGGGTGCTCGTCGCTCTGGATGGGATCGTCGCGGGTGGTCCGCGGGCTCGGCGTAACGTGCGCCGCCGGGATCGTGAGCGGGCGGTGGTGCGGTACTGGCAGCGGTACTGCGCCAAGAACGAGACGATCGGTTTCTTCGGGCCGGTCTGCTGGGTCAGGGTCGGTGCCGGTGCCGGTGCCGGTGCCGGTGCCGGTGCCGGTGCCGGTGTCGATGCTGGTGTCGACCTCGATCCGGGTGCCGGTGTCGATGCTGGTGTCGACCTCGATCCGGGTGCCGGTGCCGGTGCCGAGGTCGGCCCGGGTGTCGGTCCGGGTTCCGGGCGGGCGGTGCAGGTGCGGGTCGGCTCGGGTCTGCTGCGGGAGCGCCGGGTGTTCCTGGAGGGCTGGGCGGTGGCCGCGTATGCGGATCGTCTGGCGGCCGATGCGCGGGTGCGGTGCTGGTGGCCGCCGATGCTGTTGCCGCATCTGACGCTGCGGGGGCGGTCGCTGCTGCGGCCGTTGCAGCCGCCGTTGCCGTTGTCGGCGGTGGAGGCGCAGGTGCTGGCCCGTTGCGACGGGCGCACCCCGGCCGCCCAGGTCGTGGCGGGGCTGGACCGGCCGCAGGACGGTTATCTGCTGCTGGAGCGGCTGGTGGAGCGTGAGCTGATCACCTGGGACGCGGCTTTGCCGGTGGGTCGTGGCGCGGAGGAGGTGCTGCGGGAGCAGATCGCGGCGATCGGTGATCCCGGTGTCCGGCGGGAGGCCGCGGCGGGGTTGGAGCGGTTGTGCGCGGCGCGGGAGGCGGTCGCGGCGGCGGCGGGGGATGCCGAGGCGTTGAAGGGTGCGCTGGCGGGGCTGGATGCGGAGTTCACGGCGTTGACGGGGGGTGTGCCGCGGCGTCGGGACGGGCAGATGTACGCGGGCCGTACGTTGTGTTACGAGGACACCGCCCGCGATCTCGACGTGACCGTCGGTGCGGCTCTGCTGGACACCGTCGCGGCGCCGCTGGCGATCACGTTGACCGCGGCCCGCTGGCTGACCGCCGAACTCGCCGGCGCCTACGCCACGGCGTTGCGCGAACTCCACGACGACCTGCGGGAGGACACCGGCGACGGCCCGGTGAGCCTGGCCGACCTGATGTCGCTGGCCCAGGGGCTGTTCTGGGGCGAGGGGCGACGTCCCGCGGACGACGTCGCCGAGGCGTTCGCCCGGCGCTGGGAGAGCCTGTTCGGCCTGGAGGAGGACGGCGCCCGCGTCCAGCTGTCCGCCGCGGACCTGGCCGAGGCGGTGGCGCGGCTGTTCCCCGCGAGGCGGCCCGGCTGGTCCACCGCCCGGCTGCACAGCCCCGACCTGCAGATCTGCGCCACCGATGTCGAGGCGATCAACCGCGGCGACCACCTGGTGGTCCTCGGTGAACTGCACGCGGCGTGGCCGACGTTCGACTGCGACCTCTTCACCGCCTGGCACCCCGAGGTCGACCGGCTGCGGGACGAGCTGTCCGCCGACGTCGGCGAGCACCGGGTCCGGCTGCTGTACCCCGCCACCTGGCCCCGGCAGACGGGACGGGTCGCGGCGTCGCTGACCGGCGTCACCGACCGGCTGCTGGGGTTCGCCGCGGCACCGGGCGCCGACCCGGACCGGTTGCTGCCCGCGACCGCGGTCACCGTCTCGGACGAAGGCGGCGAGCTGGTCGCCACGGCGCCCGACGGGCATCGGTGGCCGCTGATCGAGATGTTCGCCGGGATGCTCAACGGGCTCGCCGTCGACGCGTTCAAGCTCACCACGCCCGCGCCCCACGCTCCGCGGATCACCATCGACCGGCTGGTGATCGCCCGGGAGACCTGGCGGACCACCGTCGCCGAGACGGGACTGGCCGCCGTCACCGGCGAACGCGAGCGCTACCTCGCCGCCCGCGCCTGGCGCGGCCGCCTCGGCCTGCCCGACCAGGTCTTCATCAAGATCGGCACCGAGGTGAAGCCCTGCTACTCCGACCTGACCAGTCCCCACTACATCGGCGTCCTGTGCACCATGCTGCGCACCGCCGGAGACGGCGCGTCCGTGACGATCACCGAGGCCCTGCCCGCCCCCGACCAGGCCTGGGTCCCCGACCACGCGGGCAACCGCTACTTCAGCGAGCTCCGTCTGCAGATCACCGACCCCGAAACCCCAGGCGGTGCGCGATGAACGACCACCTTTCCCCTCCCGGGACGACCGTCGCCGACCTCGTCACGGCGCGGGCCCGCGCCGTGCCGGACGCGGTCGCGGTCGCCCAGTGGGACGAGAAGATCACATACCGCGAGCTGGTCGGCCGCGCCGCGGCGCTCGCCGCCCGGCTCGGCGCGCTCGGCGTCGGGCCGGAGAGCCGGGTCGGGCTCTGCGTGGAGCGGCGGCCCGCCGCGGCGGTCGCGATCCTCGGCGTGCTGCTGTCCGGCGGCTGCTACGTGCCGCTGGATCCGGCCGGTCCGCGGCTGCGGCTGCGGGACACGGCCGCCGACGCCGGTCTGGAGATCGTGGTGGCGGACCGGGCGGGAGCGGAGGCGGCCGGCGAGGCGGGCCTGCGGTGCGTCGCCGTACCGGGCCCGGCCGAAGCCGCCGACCTGCCCGCCGTGCCCGCCTGCCCGGCCGCACCGGACAACCTCGCCTACGTGCTGTACACCTCCGGCTCCACCGGCCGGCCCAAGGGCGTGCTCGTCACCCACCGCAACCTGGCCGACTTCGTCGTCTCGTGCGCCGCGAGCACCGGAGCCGACCGGACCACCCGCGCGCTGGGGATCGCGTCCTTCGGGTTCGACGCCTCCGTCATCGACCTGCTCGTGCCGCTGACCGTGGGAGGGGCGGTGCAGCTGGTCGGCGACGCCGACCGCGCCGACCCGGCCAGGCTGCGGCGTTTCATCGCCGAGCACCGGGTCACCTGGGGATTCGTCACCCCGGCCGTGCTGTCCCTGCTCGACCCCGCCGCACTGCCCGACTGGCGCCTGGTGATGTGCGGCGGCGACGCGGTGCCACCCGCGCTGGTCGACCGGTGGGCGACGCCGGGCCGCCGGTTCATCGACTCCTACGGACCCACCGAGACCACGGTGCTGGCCGTCACCGGCGACCTGACCGCGCCGCAGGCCGCGCCGGTGCCGATCGGCCACCCGACGCCCGGCCACCGCTGCCACGTCGTCGACGACCGGCTCCGCCCGGTCGGGCCCGGCGCCGAGGGCGAGCTGCTGATCGGCGGTCCCGGCGTGGCCCGCGGCTACCTGGGCAGGCCCGCGCTGACCGCCGAGGCGTTCGTGCCCGACCCGTTCTCCGGCGAGGCGGGCGCGCGGCTCTACCGGACCGGCGACATCGTGCGGTACGCCGACGACGGGCGGCTCGTCTACCTGGGCCGCCGCGACGGACAGGTCAAGATCCGCGGCCAGCGGATCGAGCTCGGCGAGGTCGAGTCCGTCCTGGAGGAGCATCCCGACGTGGCGCGGGCGGTCGTGGAGGCGGTCCCGCGGCCCGGCGGCGGCCTGGAGCTGGTCGCGTTCCTCACGCCGGAAACCGCCCCCGCCGATCCGGGGTACGCGGCCTCGCGGCTCACCGCGGCGATGCTGCCGGGACGCGTGCTGCGCCTGCCCGAGCTGCCGCTCAACCCCTCCGGCAAGGTGGACAGGGCCAGGCTGCGGGAGCTGGCCGCGGAAGGACGCCCGGCCGGCGGCGCACCGGAGGGGGAGACGCCCACCGAACGGGCGCTCGCGGCGGTGTGGCGGCGCCTCGGCGTCGGCGCCGACTTCTTCGCGAGCGGAGGCGACTCGATCACCGCGATGCGGCTGGTCGCCGCCGCCCGCGACGAACTGGGCCTGGACGCGTCGGTGGAGGACGTGTTCGCGGGCCGTACCCTGCGGGAGATCGCCGCGCGGTTCGACAAGGCCGCCCGGCGGCCGGGGCCGGAGCTCACCTTCGGCAACCCGCCGACCCTGGCCCCGCCGCAGCGCCGCCTGTGGTTCCTGGACCAGCTGGCGCCCGAGGCCGCGCCGTACAACATCGCTCTGGCCGAGCGGCTGCGCGGCCCCCTGGAGGTGCCGGCGCTGCGGGCGGCGCTGCGGGCCGTCGCCGAGCGCCACGAGGTCCTGCGCTGGCGGATCCGGCAGGAGTCCGGCGTGCCGTACGCCGTCTGCGAGCCGCCGTCCGACGTGGACCTGACCGTGGTGGACCTGACCGGGTACGGCCCGGCGCAGCGGGACGCGCAGCTGCGCGCCCGGCTGGCGGCCGGTGCGGCCGAGCCGTTCGACCTGGCGGACGGCCCGCCCTGGAGGGCGCGGCTGTACGCGCTGGGTCCCGGCGAGCACGTGCTGGCGCTGACCCTGCACCACGCGGTGTTCGACGGCTGGTCCCGGGACACGCTCTACACCGATCTGTCCGCCGCCTACGCGGGCGCCGTCACCGGCCGGCCGGTGGACCTCGCGCCGCTGCGGGCGTCGTACGCCGACTACGCGGTCTGGCGGGCCGAACGGGACCGCCGCGACGGCGACGCGGACCTGGCCTGGTGGGCCGGGCACCTGAGCGGGGCGCCCACCGTGCTGGACCTGCCCCGCGACCGGCCCCGCCCGGCCGTGCAGACCTACCGCGGCGCCGAGGCCCGCGTGCTCCTGCCGCCGGCCGCCGACGCCGCGGTCCGCGCGCTCGCCGCCGACCTCGGGGCGACCCCGGCGGGGGTGCTGCTGGCCGGCCTCGGCCGGCTGCTCCACCGGCTCACCGGCACGGCCGACCACATGATCGGCGCGGTCGTCGCCGACCGGCGGGTGGCCGCCTTCGACGACCTGGTCGGGTTCTTCGTCGACATGGTCCCGCTCCGGCTCCGGACGGACCACCGCGACGACTTCGCCACCCAGGTACGGCGGTGCGCCCGCGAACTGCTGGACGCCGCCGCGCACCCGGCCGCACCGCTGGAGCGCGTGGTCGAGGAGCTCGGCATCCCCAGGGACCCCTCCCGCGCCCCGCTGGTGCAGGTCGTGTTCAACGTGCTGAACCTCGCCGAGCCCCGGCTGGACCTGCCCGGGGTGAGCAGTCAGGCGATCGGGGTGGACAAGCCGGGGTCGCCGTTCGACCTGACCGTGTACGTGGCGGAGCGGGACGGCGGGTTCTCCGTCGAGGTCGTCTACAACCCCGACCTGTTCGACGCCGCCAGGGTCGACGCGATGCTCGCCGACTACGTGAACACGGTCGGCGCGCTGGCCGCCGACCCTTTCGTCCCGATGAGCGCGGTCGACCTGCCCGAACGGGTCTCACCGGACGGCGCGCCCGGCGCCATGCGGGTCGCCGACCCGGTGGCGCCGCCCGGGAGCCGGGGCACCGGGTCGGCCGCCACCGAGGAGCTGATCACCGCGATCTGGTGCGAGGTACTGGAACGGGACGGCGTCGGCCCCGACGACAACTTCTTCGACATCGGCGGCCACTCGCTGGCCCTCGCCGCCGTGCACGCCCGCCTGCGCGCCCGGCTCGGCGGCGAGCTGCGGATGGTGGACCTGTTCCGCTATCCGAACGTCCGCTCCCTCGCCGCCCACCTCGACGCCCGGGCGGGCGGCTCCGCGGACGACCCCCCGGACGGCGACTCCGAACTCGCCCGCGCGATCTCGCGAGCCGAGGCGCGGCGCAACCGCACCCGACGCGCACGACGCGTCCACAGCACCACCGGACAGGAGAACGACCATGATCAGTGACGTCAACGACGAAGGCGTCGAACCCATCGCGATCGTGGGGATGGCCGCCCGGGTGCCGGGCGCGGCCGACATCGGCGAGTTCTGGCGCAACCTGGTCGACGGCGTCGAGTCGATCACCGCCTTCACCCGCGAGGAGCAGATCGCCAGGGGCGTCTCCGAGGAGGACGTGGACGACCCGAGCTGGGTGTCGAAGGCGCCCTACGTGGAGGGGTACGACCAGTTCGACGCCGGGCTGTTCGGCCTGACCGCGCGGGAGGCGGAGATCCTCAACCCGCAGCACCGGCTGTTCCTGGAGTCGTGCTACGCCGCGCTGAACGACTCCGGGACCGACCCGGCGCGCTACGACGGCGCCATCGGCGTCTACGCGGGCACCGGAGGCAACCAGTACCTCTGGGAGAACCTCGCCCGCAACCGGCGGGTGTGGGATACCCGCCACGGCATCGGACTCGCCACCGCCAACTCGCCGAACTACGTGGCCACCACCGTGTCGTACCGGCTGAACCTGCGCGGGCCCAGCCTGACCCTGCACACCGCCTGCTCCACCTCGCTGGTCGCGCTCCACCTCGCCTGCGAGGCGCTGCGCAACGGCGAGTGCGACATGGCCCTGGCGGGCGGGGTGAACGTGGAGCACCCGCCGGCCACCGGCTACATCGGCGTGGAGGGGTTCACCTCCCCCGACGGCCACTGCCGGCCGTTCGACGCCGACGCGAACGGCACCGTCTGGGGCAGCGGCGTCGGCGTCGCCGTCCTCAAGCGGCTCGAGGACGCCCTCGCCGACGGCGACCACATCCGCGCGGTGGTGCGGGGCAACGCGATCAACAACGACGGCGCCGGCAAGGTCGGCTTCTCCGCCCCCAGCGTCGACGGGCAGGCCGCCGCGGTCGCACAGGCGCTCGGAGTCGCCGCGATCGACCCGCGCACGATCGGCTACGTCGAGGCGCACGGCACCGGCACCGCGATGGGCGACCCGATCGAGGTCACCGCGCTGTCCACGGTCTACACGCGGCACACGCGGGACCGCGGCTGGTGCGGCATCGGCTCGGTGAAGTCCAACATCGGCCACCTCAGCCAGGCCGCGGGCATCATCAGCCTGATCAAGGCGGTGCTGGCCCTGGAGAACGGGCTGATCCCGCCGACGATCAACTACGAGCGCCCCAACCCGGCGATCGACTTCGGCGACACCCCGTTCTACGTGGCGTCCACGCTCAGCAAGTGGGAGACGGACGGCGGCCCGCGCCGCGCCGCGGTCAGCTCCTTCGGCATCGGCGGGACCAACGCGCACGTGGTCCTGGAGGAGGCGCCCCGCACCGAGGCCGGCGCCCGCCCCCCGCGGCCCGCGCACCTGCTGCAGGTGTCCGCCAGGACCGCGACCGCGCTGGACGCGGCGGTGGAGCGGCTCGCCGGGCACCTGGCGGCCGACGAGGACCTCGACCTCGCCGACGTGGCCCACACGCTGCGGACGGGCCGGACGGAGTACCCGCACCGGGCCGCGGTGGCGGCCACCGACCGGGCCGACGCGGTCGCCGCGCTGCGGGACCGCAGGCGCCGCCGCAGCGGAGAGGCCGGCGCCGCCCCCCCGGCGGTCGCCTTCCTGTTCTCCGGGCAGGGCGCGCAGTACGCCGGCATGGGCGCGGAGCTGTACCGGACGGAGCCGGTGTTCGCCGCCGCCGTCGACGAGTGCGCGGACCTGCTCGCCGGGCATCTCGGCCTCGACCTGCGTGAGCTGATGTCCGGCGCCGCGCCCGACGCCGAGGAGACGCTCCGGCGGACGCGCTACACCCAGCCGGCGCTGTTCACCGTGGAGTACGCGCTGGCCCGGCTGTGGCAGAGCTGGGGGGTACGGCCGGCCGAGATGATCGGCCACTCCATCGGCGAGTACGTCGCCGCGACCGTCGCCGGGGTCTTCAGCCTGGCCGACGCGGTGCGGCTGGTCGCCGCCCGCGGCGCGCTGATGCAGTCCATGCCGCCGGGCGCGATGCTCGCCGTCCAGCGGGACGAGTCGGAGCTGGCCGGCCGGCTGCCGGACGGGGTGTCGGTGGCGACGGTCAACGGTCCCGGCACCTGCGTGGTGGCCGGCCCTGTCGAGGCGATCGAGGCGTTCGCCGAGGCGCTGAAGGCCGAGAAGGTGGGCTGCAAGGCCCTGCGCACGTCGCACGCGTTCCACTCGCCGATGATGGAGCCGATCCTCGCGGAGTTCACCGCGCTGGTCGCCTCGGTGCCGCGGCACGCCCCGCGCCTGCCGTTCTGGTCCAACGTCACCGGCCGGCCCATCACCGCCGAGCAGGCGACGGACCCGGCGTACTGGGCCGACCACCTGCGGCAGCCGGTCAGGTTCGGGGACTGCGTCGCCGGGCTGTTCGCCGCGTACGGCGACACGCCGCCGCTGCTGGTGGAGTGCGGGCCCGGCCGGCAGCTGGCCGGCCTGGCCAGGATGCAGCTGCCCAAGGGGGCGCCCGCGCCGCTGCCCAGCCTGCCCGGGCCCGGCGAGCGGACCGGGGATGCCGTCACCGTCCACGACGCGGCGGGCACGCTGTGGGCCGCCGGAGTGCCGCTGGCCCCGGGCTTCGGCGCGGCGGGCCGCCGGGTGCCGCTGCCGGCCTACCCGTTCGAGCGCCGGAGCTACTGGATCGACCCCGACCCGGCCGACCAGGCCGCCGCCGCCCCGGTGCGGCGCGGCGGCCCGCTGCCGCTGGCCGACTGGTTCGCGGTGCCCACCTGGCGCCAGGCCGCCCCGGATCCCCGGCGGACCGGCCTCGGCGACTGCCTGGTGCTGGCCGACGGGCCCCGCGGGGACGAGCTCGTCGCGGAGCTGCGCGCCCGGGGCGCCACCGTGCGGACGGCCGGAACCGGCGACCACGAGTCGCTGCTCGCCGACGGCGTCCCGGCCAGGATCGTGCACGCCCTGGCGCTGGACGGCCCGCCCGCGGACGGCGGGATCGCCGCCACCTGGGAGGCGCAGGAGCGGGGCTTCTTCAGCCTGCTGAGCCTGGTCCAGGCCCTGGCCGGCGCCGGGGCGGCCGACGGCGTCCACCTCGACGTGGTGTCGTCGGGCACCTCGGACGCCCAGGGCGACCTGGTCCGTCCCGAACACGCCACCCTCGCCGGCATCGTCAGGGTGGTCCCGCTGGAACTGCCCGGCCTGACCGTCCGCCACATCGACGCCGACCCGGAGGCGGGCGCCGCGCAGACGGCCGACCTCGTCGCCGAGCTGCTGCGGCCCGCCGACGAGCCGGAGGTGACGCTGCGCGCCGGACGCCGCTGGGTCACCGACCACACGCAGGTGTCCCTGACGGAGGAGGCCGCGGACCGCACGGTGGTCCGCGAGGAGGGCCGGTACCTGATCACCGGCGGAACCGGCGGCATCGGCATCACCCTCGCCGAGGACTTCGCGCACCGCGCCCGCGCCCGGCTGGCGCTGCTCAGCCGCGGCGGCCTGCCGCCGCGTGAGGAGTGGGACGCCCACCTGGCGGTGCACGGCGGCACCGACAGGGCGGGCCGGGCCATCCTCGCGATCCGGCGGATGGAGCAGGCCGGGGCCCGGGTGCTCGTGCTGGCCGCGGACGTCACCGACCCGGCCGAGCTGGCCGCGGTGCGCGAGCGGATCGACGCCGAGTTCGGCGGGCTGGACGGCATCGTGCACGCCGCCGGCCTGCCCGGCGGCGGCATGGCCGAGGTGAAGGACCGCGCGGCGGCCACCGCCGTGCTGGCACCCAAGATCGCGGGAACCCTCGCCCTGGCGCAGGCCTTCGGCGACCTCCCGCTCGACTGGGTGGCGCTCTGCTCCTCGGTGACCTCGGTGGTCGGCGGCTTCGGGCAGGTCGACTACTGCGCGGCCAACAGCTTCCTCGACGCCTACGCCCGCGGCGCCCACGGCTGGCGCGCCCCGGTCGTCTCGCAGAACTGGGGCGGCTGGACCGAGGTCGGCATGGCCGTCGAGGTGTCCGCGCCCGACGGGTTCCGCGCCGCCCGCGGCGGGATCGCCGAGGCGGTGGACCACCCGGTCCTGTCCACCCGGGTGACCGGCCCGGACGGGAAGGCCGAGTGCCACGGGCCGGTGTCCGCCGCCACGCACTGGCTGCTCGACGAGCACCGCATCGGCGAGGTCCCGGTGGTGCCCGGCACCGGCCACCTGGAGTCGGTCCGGGCCGCCGTGGCCGCGTGCCTGCCCGCCCCGGACGCCGACCACGTCGTGGAGCTGCGGGACGTGGCGTTCCTGGAGCCGTTCTCCGTCCCGGACGGGAGCACCGCGCAGTACCGGGTGGAGCTGACCGCCTCGCCGGACGGCGCCGACTTCCGGGTGGTGAGCCGTACGGCGGGCCGCTCCGCCGCGCACGTGCGCGGCTCGGCCGCGTGGGTCCGCCCCGAGCCGGCCGCGGAGGCGGACGCCCGGCCGATCGCGGCCCGCTGCCGGCCGGTCTCCGCGCGCGGGGGCGGGCCCGGGACCGGACGCACCAGCATGCTCGCCTTCGGCCCCCGCTGGGACGCGCTGGGCGAGCACCACGTGGGCCCGGACGAGGAACTCGCCAGGATCGTCGCGCCCGAGGCCGCCGCGGCCGACCTGGACCGCTGGGTGCTGCACCCGGCGCTGCTCGACGTGGCGACCGCGTTCGGCGAGGGGCGCGGCGAGGGCAGCTACCTGCCGCTCTCCTACGGCAGGGTGCTGGTCCGCGGGGCGCTGCCCGCGCGGTTCTGGAGCCACCTGCGTTACGCCGACGGCGGTGACGACGTGGTCTCGGCGGACCTGACGCTGTTCGACGAGGACGGCCGGGTGCTGGTGGAGATCGGCGACTTCACGCTGCGCCGGGTGGACCGCGACGCGGTCACCGGCGGCCTCGCCGCCGCCCCCGTTGCCGCGACCGGCGCCGCGACCGGGGAGACCGCCGCGGCGGCGTCCCCGGCGTCCCCGGCGGCCCCGGCCTCCCCGGCCGAGGGCGGGATCGCCCCCGTGGACGGCGCCGAGGCGTTCCGCCGGGTGCTGGCCGCGCGCCTCGGCCCCCAGGTCGTGATCAACCCGCTGCCGGTGGCCGAACTCGCCGAACGGGTCAGGGCCAGGACCGCCGACGCCATCGCGGGCGACGCCGGGGCGGAGGAGCGCCCCGGGGCCGAGGCGGCCGGGGACGACCACGCCGCGCCCCGCAACGAGCTGGAGGCGACCATCGCGCGGGTGTGGAGCGACGGCCTCGGCGTGCCGAGAGTCGGCGTCGACGACGACTTCTTCGAGCTCGGCGGCAACTCGCTGATCGCGGTGCAGCTCGTCTCCGCGCTGCGCAAGGCCGTCGGCGTGAAGCTGCCGATGCGCAGCCTGTTCGAGGCTCCGACCGTGGCCGAGCTCGCGGTCGTCGTCGAACGGCTGCGGGCCGCCGACGGCGACGCCGGGCAGTCCCGCCCGGCCACCACCATTCCCAAGCTGGACCGCAGATGAACGAGGCAGGAACCATGACCGACCCCCTCTACCTGGTCGTGCGCAACGACGAGGAGCAGTACTCGATCTGGGCCGAGGGGCGCACCCTCCCCGCCGGCTGGTACGACGCCGGCTTCAGCGGGACCCGGCAGGAGTGCCTGGACCACATCGAGACGGTGTGGACCGACATGCGCCCGCTCAGCCTGCGCCAGGGCGGGTGACGGGGGTGACCGCCAAGGAATGGGAGGCCCCCGCCTCGTTCGGCCAGGAACGGATCTGGCTGGCCGACCAGATGGAACCCGGCTCGCCGGTGTTCAACCTGCAGTGCCCGGTCGAGGTTCTGCACGCGCTCGAGGCCGATGAGGTCGTCGCGGCGCTGCAGGCCGTCACGGAACGGCACGAGGCGCTCCGCACGTCCCTCAGGATCGTCGACGGCGCCCTCCGCCAGGTGGTGCACGCCGAGGTCGAACCCGACGTCCGGGTACACGACCTGCGGGCGCTCCCGGAGGACGAGCGCAGGACCCGGTCGTACGGCCACGCCCTGGCCGCCACCGAGGCCGCGTTCCGCACCGACCGCGCCCCGCTGTGGCGGGCCGCGCTGATCAGGACCGGTGACGCGCGCTGGGTGGTGTACCTCGTGGTCCACCACGCCGTCTTCGACGCCGCCTCGTCCGTCATCCTCTCGGAGGAGATCACCGAGCTGTGCGCGGCCGCGGCGGCCGGACGCCCGGCCGAGCTGCCCGAGCTGCCCGTCCAGTACGCCGACTACGCCGCCTGGCAGCGCGACCGGCTCACCGGGCCGGCGCTGGCCGAGCAGACGGACCACTGGCGGGCGCGGCTGGCGGGGCTGCCCGCCGTGCACGCGCTCCCCACCGACCGGCCGCGGCCCGCCCGGCTCGGCTACGCCGGCGACGAGGTCCGCTTCACGGTGCCGGAGGGGCTGCAGGAGCAGGTCGCCGCGGCGGGCCGCCGCGCGGCCGCGACGCCCTTCATGGTGTACCTGACCGCGTACGCCGTGCTGCTGTCCCGGCTGTCCCGCGACGACGACATCGTGGTCGGGGTGACCATGAGCGGCCGGGACCTGCCGGAGGTCGCCGGGCTGGTCGGCATGTTCGTCAACCAGATGGCGGTGCGCACGGACACCTCGGGCGAGCCGACCTTCGCCGGGCTGCTCGGCCGGGTCCGCACGACCCTGCTCGACGCCATGGAGCACGGCCAGGTCCCGTTCCAGGCGGTCGTGGAGGCGGTCACGCCGCAGCGGGACCCGGGGGTGCAGCCGCTCTACCAGATCGGCTTCAACTACATCCCCGACTCCGGCATCGAGCCGATCCCCTACGTCACCTCCAAGGACGACCTGGCGTTCGACCTGACCACCGGGGTCAGCCGGCTGCTGTACCGGACCGACCTGTTCGACCGGGGGACCGCGGAGACGTTCGTCGAACGCTACCTGCGCCTCCTGGCCGCCGGCGTCGCCGATCCGGAGACCCGGATCGGCGACCTGCCGCTGATGGACGAGGCCGAGCGCGCGTCCCTGCTGGAGGCGGGGACGCAGGAGCCGCCGCGCGAGCACGCCACGGCGCTGCGGATGGTGGAGGCGCAGGCCGCGCGCACTCCGGAGGCGACCGCCGTGATCGCCGGCGACCGGCGGCTGACCTACGCGGAGCTGGACGAGGCCGCCGGCCGGGTGGCGGACCGGCTGCGCCGGTCGGGCGTCGGCCCCGAGTCGCTGGTCGCGGTGTACGCCGAGCCGTGCCTGGAGCTGCTCCCCGCCCTGCTGGGGGTGTGGAAGGCCGGAGCGGGCTACGTGCCGGTGGACCCGGCCTACCCGGCCGGCCGGGTGGCGTACATGCTCGCGGACTCCGCCGCCGCGGTGGTGCTCACCCAGCGGCACCTGGCGGGCGCCCTGCCCGCCGGCGGCGCGACCGTGCTCACCGTCGACGACGCCGCTGCCGCCGACACTGCCGACGCCGGTGAGCGGGCCGGGCGGCCGGACGCCGGCCCCCCGCAGGCGGCCGGACCGGGGAACGTCGCGTACGTCATCTACACCTCGGGTTCGACCGGCACCCCCAAGGGGGTCGTGGTCGAGCAGGGTTCGGTGGCCGCCTACCTGGCGTGGGCCGGCACCGCCTACCCCGGCCTGGCCGGGCAGGCGCTGCTGCACTCCCCGATCTCGTTCGACCTGACCGTGACCGGCCTGTTCGGGCCGCTGACCGTCGGGGGAGCGGTACGGCTCGCCGCCCTCGACGAGGGCGCCGCGGCCGGCGACCGGCCGACGTTCCTCAAGGCCACCCCCAGCCACCTGACGCTGCTGGCGGCGCTGCCCGACCGGGTGGCCCCCGGCGTCGACCTGGTGCTGGGCGGTGAGGCGCTGCCCGCCGACGCGCTCACCGCCTGGCGGGAACGGCACCCGGACGTCACCGTCGTCAACGAGTACGGTCCCACCGAGGCCACCGTCGGCTGCGTCGCGGCCGGCGTGGCCCCGGGCGAGGAGCTCCCGGTCGACCGGGCGGGATCGGTCGCGATCGGCCGTCCGGCTCCCGGCACCGCCGCCTACGTGCTGGACGGCGGGCTGCGGCCGGTGCCCGCCGGCGTCGTCGGCGAGCTCTACGTCGCCGGCCCCCAGGTGACCCGCGGCTACCTGAACCGGCCGGGCGCCACCGCCGCCGCCTACATCCCGTGCCCCTACGGGCCTCCCGGCGGCCGGATGTACCGCACCGGCGACCTGGCGCGCCGGCGTGCCGACGGGAGCCTGGAGTTCGCCGGCCGCGCGGACGACCAGATCAAGCTCCACGGCCACCGCATCGAACCCGGCGAGATCGAGACGGCTCTGCGCGCGCTGCCCGGTGTCCGCGACGCCGCCGTCGGCGTCCGCGAGGACGCCTCCGAGGGCAGGCGGCTCGTCGCCTACCTGGTCGGCGAGACGGACGTCACGGCGGTGGGCGACGCGCTCGCCGCCACCCTGCCGGCGCACATGCTCCCGTCCGGCTACGTCGTCCTGGACGCCCTGCCCCTGACCGCCAACGGCAAGCTCGACCACGCCGCCCTCCCCGCCCCGGCGACGGCCCCGGAGCGCAGGTACATCGCGCCCCGCACCGCCGCGGAGGAGCTGGTGGCGGAGGTGTTCGCCGAGCTGCTGAAGGTGGAGAAGGTCGGCGCCGAGGACGACTTCTTCGAGCTCGGCGGCAACTCCCTGCTGGCGATCCGGGCCATCGCCAGGATCCGCGGCCAGATCGAGGTCGACATCCCGGTCCGCGGGCTGTTCTCCCACACCACGGTCGCCGACCTCGCGGCCGAGATCGAGCGGCGGCTCACCGAAGACCTCGACGGACTCAGCGACGAGGCCGTCGAGCGGCTACTCGCAGCGGAAGGTGACGGCCGGACATGACGACCACCCCGGAGACCCCCCCGAGACCCTCCCCGGCCGAGGCCCGCCGGGCGCTGCTGGAGCGGCGGCTGCGCAGGCGCGCCGCCACCACCGTGACGCCCCGCCCCGAGGGAACCGCCCCGCCCCTGTCCTACCAGCAGGAACGGGTGTGGTTCATGGAGCAGTTCGCGCCGGGCACGAGCCAGTACAACATCCCGGTCCCGATGCGCCTCACCGGCGAACTCGACATCGAGCTGCTGGACCGGGCCCTGCAGACGCTCCCGGCCCGGCACGAGGCGCTGCGGATGCGGTTCCCCGCCGACGCGGAGGGCCGGCCCGTCGTCCGCGTCGAGCCCTCCGCCGCGGTGCCGCTGCGCGTCGCGGCGGCCGGCGACGAGGCCGCGGCGCAGGCGCTGATCGACGAGGCGGCCGCCGAGCCCTTCGACCTGGCGGAAGGGCCGCTGCTGCGCGCCCTGCTGGTCAGGCTGGCCGACGACGATCACCGCCTGCTGGTCACGACCCACCACATCGTCGGCGACGGCTGGTCGGTGGACCTGCTGCTGCGCGACCTCGCCGCCGCCTACCACGCGCGGCGCACCGGCACGCAGTCCGGGCTCCCCGGCCTGCCGGTCTCCTACGGCGACTTCGCGCACTGGCAGCGGCAGACCCAGACCGGCCCGGAACTGGACCGCCAGCTGGCGTTCTGGAGCGATCGGCTCGCCGGAGTGCCGGCCCTGGAACTGCCCGCCGACCGGCCGCGGCCCGCCACCCAGGTCTTCGACGGCGACCGGCACGTCGTCGAGGTCGACGCCGAGCTCACCGGCGCGGTCAACCGGTTCTCCAGGGAACGCGGGGCGACCCTGTTCATGACACTGCTCGCCGCCTACCAGGTGCTGCTGGCGCGGCACTCCGGTCAGGACGACTTCGCGGTCGGGTCCTCCTCGGCCGGCCGGTCGCTGGCGGAACTGGAGAACGTGGTCGGCATGTTCGTCAACATGCTCCCGATGCGCGCCCGGCTCGGTGACGACCCCACCTTCGACGAGCTGCTCGAACGCACCCGGGTCGGCGTGCTCGACGCCTTCGACCACGCGGAGGTGCCGTTCGAGCAACTGGTCAACGCGCTCGGCGTGCCCCGCGACGTCAGCCGCTCACCGGTGTTCCAGGCGATGTTCGCGCTGCAGAACTACCAGATGGGCCGGATCGCCGAGGCGGGCGGCTCCGACCTGCGCATCGCGTGGCTGCCGATGGACCTGCCGGCCACCCGCTTCGACATCGAGCTGCACGTCATCGAGGTCGCGGACGGGCTGATCGTCAAGTTCGTCTACAACACCGCGCTGTTCGACGAACCGACCGTGGCGAGGATGGCGGCCCGGTTCGTCACCCTCCTGCGGTCGATCGTCGCCGCCCCCGCCACCCGGGTGTCGGAACTGCCGATCCTGCCCGCCGACGAGCGGACGCTGCTGGTGGACGTGTGGAACGACACCGGCGCCGAACTCGACGAGCAGGCGACGCTGCACGGCCTGGTCGAGGACCAGGCCGCCCGGACGCCCGGCGCGGTCGCGGTGACCTTCGAGGGCCGCCACCTCACCTACTCCGAGCTGGACGAGCGGGCGGACCGGGTGGCGCACCGGTTGCGCCGGCTGGGGGTGGGACCCGAGACCCTGGTCGGCGTCTACGCCGAGCGGTCGGCCGAGCTGGTGGTGGCGCTGCTGGGCGTGCTCAAGGCGGGGGCGGCGTACCTGCCGCTCGACCCGGAGTACCCGGCCGACCGGCTGGCGTTCATGATCGACGACGCCGGCGCCCCGGTCGTGCTGACCCAGGGACGGCTCCGGGAGACGGTCCCGGCCACCGGGGCGACCGTCCTGGACCTCGACGACCCCGGCGAGTGGGCGGACCGGCCCGCCGGCGCCCCCCGGTCGCCGGCCACCTCCGCGAACGCCGCCTACGTCATCTACACCTCCGGGTCCACCGGCCGGCCCAAGGGCGTGCCCAACACCCACCGCGGCATCGTGAACCGGCTGCAGTGGATGCAGCGGACCTACCGGCTGGGCGGCGACGACGTCGTGCTGCAGAAGACCCCCGCCGGGTTCGACGTGTCGGTGTGGGAGTTCTTCTGGCCGCTGCTCGCCGGAGCGCGGCTGGTGCTCGCCAGGCCGGGCGGCCACAAGGACGCGGCGTACCTGCGCGAGCTGCTGATCAGCGAGAACGTGACCACCGCGCACTTCGTCCCCTCGATGCTGGCGGTGTTCCTCGCCGACGACGAGAAGGCCGCGGGGGACTGCACGGCCCTGCGCCGGGTGATCTGCAGCGGGGAGGAGCTCCCCGCGGCCACCGCGGCCGCGTTCACGGCCGTGCTGCCGGGCTGCGAGCTGCACAACCTGTACGGTCCCACCGAGGCCGCCATCGACGTCACCTCGTGGCACTGCCGCCCCGAGGCCGTGGCCGGTGCGGCGTCCCTGCCGATCGGCGCCCCGATCGCCAACATCCGCCTCTACGTCCTCGACCGGCACGGGCGGCCCGCCCCGATCGGGGTGCCCGGTGAGCTGCACATCGGGGGAGTGGGAGTGGCCAGGGGATACCACCGCCGCCCGGCGCTCACCGCCGAACGGTTCGTCCCCGACCCGTTCGGCGCCGACCCGGGCGCCCGGCTGTACCGCACCGGCGACCTGGCGCGCCGGCGCCACGACGGCGACCTGGAGTTCCTCGGCCGCATCGACCACCAGGTGAAACTGCGCGGCCTGCGCATCGAGCTCGGGGAGATCGAGACGGCGCTGCGGGACTGCGACGGCGTCGCCGACGCGGTGGTGGTGGTCCGCGAGGACACGCCGGGGGACAAGCGGCTGGTCGCCTACCTGACGACCTCCGGCGAGGCGGAGGCCGACGCCGCCGGGCTGCGGGCCGCGTTGAAGCGGAACCTGCCCGACTACATGGTGCCGGCGGCGTTCGTCACCCTGGACGCGTTCCCGCTGTCCCCCAACGGCAAGCTGGACCGCAGGGCGCTGCCGGCCCCGCAGGCGACGCGGGACGCCACCGCGGAGCTGGTCGAGCCGGAGACCGCCACCGAGCGGATGCTGGCCGGCATCTGGGCCGAGGTCCTCGGCGTGGAACGGCTCGGCGTCCACGACGACTTCTTCGACTCCGGCGGACACTCCCTGCTCGCCACCCAGGTGGTGGCCAGGATCCGCAAGGCGTCCGACGGCTCGGGACGCCCGGTCGGCGTGATGGACCTGTTCCAGAACCGCACCGTCCGCGAACTGGCCGCCTTCGTCGACGCGGGCGCCGAGGCGGCGACCGGGCCGCAGCGGCTGCTGTACGAGCTGACCCCGAAGGGCGCCGCGCGCACCCTCTCCTACGTCTGCGTGCCGTACGGCGGCGGCAGCGCGATCGTCTACCAGCCGCTCGCCGACGCCCTGCCCGCCGGGCACGCGCTGTACTCGGTGGCCATCCCCGGCCACGACGTGGGCCTGGACGAGGAGGGGCTGCCCTTCCACGAGCTGGTGGACCGGGTCGCGGCGGAGGTCCGGGAACGGGTGGACGGCCCGCTGGTCCTGTACGGGCACTGCGGCGTCGGCAGCGCCATCGCGGTCGGCGTGGCACGGAAGCTGGCCGAGGCCGGCCGGGACGTGGACGCGGTCTACATCGGCGCCATGTTCCCGTTCGCCCGGATCAAGGGGGTCGTCGGCAGGCTGCGGACCCGGCTGGAGAAGCTGCGCAGCAACCGCGAGTACGCCAACTGGCTGAAGGGCATGGGCGTCGACACCGACGAGCTCGACCCGGAGCAGGCCGACCGGATCATCGGCAACATGCGCGCCGACTCCCGGGCCGCCGAGGAGTACTTCACCGAGCTGCTCGACCGGCGCCCGGAACCGATGCGGGCCCCGATCATCTCGGTGGTCGGCTCCGAGGACCCGGTCACCGACTACCACACCGAGCGGTACCGGGAATGGGAGTTCCTCACCGGCACCACCGGGCTGGTGGTGCTCGACCAGGCCGGCCACTTCTTCCTGAAGCACCGGGCGGAGGAGCTGGCCGAGATCGTCACGAGCATCCACCCGGCGATGGCCCGGCGGGAGACCGCCGAGTACGGCCCCGCCGGACGGGGCCCCGACGCCGCCTGGGCGCTGCAGGACACGCACTACCCCGCCGAGCCCGGCCGGGCCGCCGGGACGCGCGCGGTGGAGCCGAGCAACCGCAGGTTCCTCAGCGTCGCGATCGGGCAGCTGGTGTCGGCGACCGGATCGGCGCTGACCGGCTTCGCCGTACCGGTGTGGCTGTTCGACCGGACGGGGTCGGTGGCCGACCTCGGCCTGCTGTGGGCGCTGACGCTGATCTGCGGGGTGGCGATGCTGCCCGTCGCCGGACCGCTCATCGACCGGTTCGACCGGCGGCGCGTCATGATCACCGCCAGCGGCGTCTCGGGCGCGATCCAGCTCTGCATCGCGCTGCTGCTGTGGACCGGCCGGCTGGACCTGTGGACCATCTACCTGCTGCTGCCGCTCAACTCGATGGCCGGCACCTACCAGCGGCTGGCCTTCCAGACCGCGGTGCCGCAGCTGGTGCCCAAGCGCTACCTGGGCCACGCGGTGGGCCTCACCCAGCTCACCAACGGGTTCGCGATGCTGTTCGCCCCCCTGATGGGCGCCGGGCTGTACGTCGCGATCGGCCTGCCCGGCGTCCTGGCCATCGACGTGGCGAGCTACCTGTTCGCCATCGTGGTGCTGCTGGTCGTCCGCTTCCCCGACACGCTCGGCTTCCGCCGCAAGGAGACGCTGGTCACCTCGATCACGGAGGGCCTGCGGTTCTCCTGGAACCTCCGCGGATTCCGGTCCATGGTCGTCTACTTCGCCGTCGCCAACGTCTTCCTCGGGCCCGCCCTGGTGCTGACCGTTCCGCTGACGCTCTCCTTCGGCACGGTCGACCAGGTCGCCCAGGTGGCGGTGGCCGAGGCCCTGGGCGCGGTGACCGGCGGCATCGTGATGGCGCTCTGGGGCGGCCCGCGGAGGCGCCGGATGGTCGGCGTGTTCCTGGGCAACCTGGGCATGGCCGCCGGGTGCCTGGTGATGGGCCTGCGGCCGTCCCTGGCCGTGGTCGCCTTCGGCGTCTTCTGCATGGCGATGGCGATGACGATCTCCCAGGGCATCTACGTGACGCTGATCCAGGTCAAGGTGCCGCAGCGGTTCCACGGCCGGGTGCTCGCGCTCAACCAGGCCATCTCCTGGTCCACGCTGCCGCTCGGGTTCGCCGTGCTGGCCCCCCTGGCCACCGCCCTGTTCAACCCCATGCTGCGGCCGGACGGCGCGCTGGCCGGCTCGGTCGGCGCGGTCATCGGCACCGGGGACGGGCGGGGGGTCGGCCTGACCTACATCGTCTTCGCGCTGATGATGGCCGCCGTCACCGTCTGCGCGTCGACCATCCCGCTGCTGCGCCGCTTCGACACCGAGGTGCCCGACTCGCTCCCCGACGACCTCATCGGCATGCAGGAACGGCAACGCCGCCTGAAAGGAACCGACGCATCATGACGGATGTCACCACCCCCGCGGACCCGGCCCGGCTCGGGCCGGTGACCGGCCGCCTGGACGGCAACGAGCACACCGCCATCGCGGTGTACGGCCTCGGGCCCGACATGACCGATCACCTCGACTGGGTGAAGACCCACCGCGACGGGCTGCGGGCGGCCCTGGCCGCGCACGGCGCCGTGCTGCTCCGCGACCTGCCCGCCGACCTCGACCTGTTCGACCGGATCGTCCGGGTCGTCGGCGGCGACCCGCTGCGCTACACCGAACGCTCCACCCCGCGCACGTCCGTGACCGAGTCCATCTACACCTCCACCGAGTACCCGGCCGACCAGCCGCTGCCGATGCACAACGAGAACTCCTACTCGGACACCTGGCCGGGCCACCTGTTCTTCTACTGCGACGTGGCCGCGGCCACCGGCGGGGCCACCCCGATCGCGGACAGCAGGGCGGTGCTCCGCCTGCTCCCCGAGGAGGTGCGGAACCGGTTCGCAGGCGGTGTCGTGTACGCCAGGGCCTTCCGGGAAGGGCTGGGCCTGTCCTGGCAGGAGTCGTTCCAGACCGACGATCCCGCGGCGGTGGAGGAGTACTGCGCGCGGCACGGGCAGACGTTCGAGTGGACCGACGACGGCCTGCGCACCAGGCACCACCGGCCCTCCTGGCAGACCGAGCCGCTCACGGGGGAGCGGGTCTGGTTCAACCAGGCCAACCTGTTCCATGTCACCAGCCTGGACGAGGAGGTCCGGGAGGCGCTGCTGTCGCTGTACGACGAGGCGGACCTGCCGCGGAACGCCTACCTGGGCGACGGCGCCCCGATCGATCCGGCCGACCTCGCCGCGATCAAGGCCGCCTACGACGAGGCCTCCTTCGGGTTCCCCTGGCGCCGGGGCGATCTGATGATCATCAACAACATGCTGTGCGCGCACGGCAGGGAGCCGTTCACCGGTCCCCGCCGGATCCTGGTCGCCATGACCGCCTGACCGCCCGGCGGCCGGATCAGCGGGTCCTGGCGACCTCCTTCCCGGTCGGCGGCGGCCGGAAGCGTGATCAGGGGCGGTTGCGCGGGCGCTTGCGGGCGGACGGGATCGGCAGCGGCACGGCGCCGGGCACGACGGTGTTGGAGACGGTGCCGATGCCTTCGACGGTGAGGGTGACGGTGTCGCCCGGCTTGAGCGGGGGCGGGTCCTGGCGGCCGCGCAGGCCCCACAGCTCGGCCAGGCAGCCGCCGTTGCCGCAGGTGCCCGAGCCGAGCACGTCGCCGGGGCGCACCCAGGCGCCGCGCGAGGCGTAGGCGACCAGGTCCTCGAACGGCCAGCCCATGTTGGACAGCAGGTCGCGGCCGACCTCGACCCCGTTGACCTCGGCCGTCAGCGCGAGCCGCAGGAAGCCGTCGGCGTCCCGGTACGGTTCCAGCTCGTCGGCGGTGACCAGCCAGGGGCCGAGCGTGGTGGCGGTGTCCTTGCCCTTGCAGGGGCCCAGACCGACCTGCATCTCGCGGGACTGCAGGTCGCGTGCCGACCAGTCGTTGAAGACCGTGTAGCCGAAGATGTGGTCGCGTGCCTGCGCGGGGGACAGGTCGCGGCCCTCGCGGCCGATGACCGCGGCCACCTCCAGCTCGAAGTCCAGGGCGTGGCAGCCGGGCGGGACGGGGACGTCGTCGTGGGCGCCGACCATCGCGTGCGGGTTGGCGAAGTAGAAGGTCGGTGCGTCGTACCAGGCGTCCGGGACGCCCGCCGCGCCGCTCACGCTGCGGCGGACGCCCTCGACGTGCTCCTCGAAGGTGACGAAGTCGCGGACCGAGGGCGGATCGATCGGCGGGAGCAGCCGCACCCCGGACAGGGGCACGGCCGCCGCGGTCTCCGGGACGGAGCCGGTGCGCACGATGTCCAGGAGGCCGGTCCCCTCCGGGAAGGGCAGGACCGCGTCGCCGTCGACGACGCCGCTGCGGCGCAGTCCCCGGTGCTCGAAGGTGGCCAGACGCATGGTCGTCCTCCTCAGACGGGCGGGGCGACGAACACGCCGCGGTCGACGTCGTTGAACGACTCCTTGGCGATGAGCTCGTTCATCGGGTTGGCGGTGCCCCACTGGTCGGTGACCTCGGGCTGGGAGAAGTCGTAGACGTGCGGGTGCCAGGCGTCCTCGTCGAGCTCCTCCAGCTCGGTGGTGTACTCGACGGTGTTGCCGTGCGGGTCCAGGAAGTAGGAGAAGGTGTTGTCGCCGGCCAGGTGGCGGCCCGGGCCCCAGATCATCCTCACCCCGGCGCGCAGCAGCCGGCCGGTGCCGTACATGTACTCGTCCAGGCCCCTCAGCTCGAAGCTGATGTGGTGCAGGGAGGCGTGCGGGCCGCGGGCGATGGCCATGCTGTGGTGCTGCGGGTTGCAGCGCATGAAGTGCATGACCTTCCCCATGCGCGGGTGGGCCAGGGTGTCCGACAGCGCGAAGTCCAGGTGGGTCTCGTACCAGGTGCGGGTGGCGTCGATGTCGGGGGAGTTGAGCACCACGTGGGACAGGCGGACCGGGACCGCCTCCTTGGCCTCCAGCCTGCGGTGGGCGCGGACGGCGACGTCGGCGGAGACCTCCACGGTGCGGCCGTCGAGGTCGAAGAAGCGGAAGCCGTACCCGCCGCCGGGGGTGTCGATCTTCCCGGGTTCGGAGACGAGCCGGACCTGCGCGGCGCGCAGCCGCTCGGCGAGGGCGTCGACGTCGGCGGGGGTGGCGGCGCCGAAGGAGATCAGGTCGAGCCGCTTCTCGGCGGCTTTGCGGAGCCGGATGATGTACTGCTCGGGCGAGCCCTCGGCGGCCAGGAAGCTGATGCCGGTGTCGCCGGCGACCTCGGTCAGGCCCCACACGCCGGAGTAGAAGTCGCGCTGCTTGTCGTAGTCGGGCACCGCCAGGTCGACGTGGCGCAGGTGGGTGATGAGACGGTCGGGCACGGTCGTGCGCTCCTTACAGGTCGAAGAGGTCGGCGGCGTTGCCGCCGCGGACGGCGTCGAAGACGTCGGGGGCGAGCCCGGCGGCGCGCAGCACGGCCACCGGGTCGTCGGCGCCCATGTCGAAGGGGAAGTCGGAGCCGAGCAGCACCCGCTCCGGTCCGGTGACCCGGACGAGTTCGCGCAGCACGGCCGGATCGTGGACGAGGGAGTCGAACCAGAGTTCCCTGAGATAGGTGCTCGGTTCGCGTGCGCAGCCGTGCGCGTCCGGGCGGACCTTCCAGCCGTGGTCGGCCCGGCCCAGGTACGTGGGCAGGTAGCCGCCGCCGTGCGCCGCGACGACCTTCAGGCCCGGGTGCCGGTCGAGCACCCCGGAGAAGATCAGGTGGGAGAGCGCGACGGCGTTCTCGGCCGGCTGGCCGACGATGTTGGACAGGTACCAGCGGTCCAGCCGCTCGTCGAGTGTGCAGCCGAACGGGTGCAGGAAGACCACCGCGCCGGTGGCGGCGGCGTGCGCCCAGAAGGGCTCGTAGGCGGGGTCCGACAGTTCCCTGCCGGGCGCGTGTGAGGAGATCTCCACGCCCTTCAGGCCCAGGCCGAGGGCGTGGTCGAGGAGCTTCACCATCAGCGAGGGGTGCTGGAGCGGGACCAGGCCCAGCCCGTACAGCCGGCCGGAGGCCTGGGCGCAGTGCCCGGCGACGCCCTCGCCGGCCAAGCGGCAGACCTTCTCGGCCAGATCCTCGCCGGCCCAGTAGTGGTAGTGCGAGGGGGAGGGGCTGACGATCTGCACGTCCACCCCGGTGGCGTCCATGCCGGCCAGCCGTACCTCGGCCCGGGTGAGCCGGTCGATCCGCTCGCCGACCATCCGTCCGGAGACCGCGAGGGACTCGGGCCCGTTGCGGCGGGCGTCCAGCTCCCGGTGCGCCGCCAGGCCGGGCTGACCGGCCACGGCCCGCTCGACCTCGGGCAGGATCACGTGCGCGTGCACGTCGACGGTTCTGATGGGCCGCGCGCTGACGGGGGCGGTGTCCGAGGGGGCGGTGGTCATGGGCGCTCCGTCACCATCGCGGCGATCCGGCCCATCAGGCCGGGCACGTCGGCGTCCGGCACGGGGTCCAGCTGCCAGTCGGCCAGTTGCACCGACGCCTCGACCACGGCCTTGACGCGTTCGTGGCGGCGGTCCATGAAGGCGTCGAACAGCGACTGGTCGAGCCGGTCGGCGGCGAGCAGCAGCTCGGCGAGAACGGCGGCGTCCTCCAGGCACTGGGCGGCGCCCTGGGCCAGGGTGGGCGGGCAGGCGTGCGCGGCGTCGCCGATCAGGACGGTGCGCCCGCGGTTCCAGGGGCGGTCCACCAGCAGCGACTCGAACCAGGTGTAGTTGATGCGGTCCGGGTCGGTGATGTCGGCGCGGATCTCGTCCCACGCGCCGCCGTACCCCTCGGCCAGAGCCCGCATACGGGCGGGCTTGTCGGCGGCGGTGATCGACTCGCGGGGGCGGGCCTTCTCCACCAGGTAGGCGTACATCGTGTCCTCGCCGGTGGGGCAGTAGCCGGCGATGAAGCAGGGGCCGCCGTAGATCAGGTCGGTGCGCTCGACGCCCTTGGGGCGGCGGGTGTGGATGCGCCAGATGCCCATGCCCGCCGGCCGGGGGGCGGCGTCGACGCCGATGAGCCCGCGGACCTTCGAGCGGATGCCGTCGGCGCCGACGACCAGGTCGTAATCGGCGGTGGTCCCGTCGGACAGTTCCGCCCGCACGCCGTCGCCGGTGTCGGTGAGGGCGTCCGCGGTCAGGCCGAGCCGGATCCGCGCCCCGGCGTCGCGCACCGCGTCGGCGAGGATCGCGGCCAGTTCGGGGCGGTTCATGCCGAGCGTCGCCGGCAGGTCGGGGCCGCCGGTGCGGGCGTCGGGGATCTCGGCGACCAGGTCCCCGCCGGGGGTCCGGAGCCCGAGGGAGTCGAAGGCGAAACCGGCGGCGGCCACCCGGTCCCACACGCCCAGGTCGCGCAGGACCCGCAGCGCGTTGCCCTGCAGTGTGATGCCCGAGCCGAGCGCGGTGAGATCCGGTTTGATCTCCGCGATGTCCACGGTGACGCCGCCGCGGGCGAGCAGGATCGCCAGGGCCGATCCGGCGGTGCCGCCACCGACGATGAGGACGTTCCTTACCGCTGTCATGGGGGCCTCACTTGATGGCGATGGGGTTGACGGGGGAGCCGACCGCGCCGGTGACGGGCAGTGGAGCGGCGGTGAGCCAGAACTCGTGGACGCCGTCGTCGGCGCAGTGGTCGGCGAGGGCGTCCAGGTCCCACATCTCGCCGATGAGGAGCCCGATGTGCGGGATGACGACCTGGTGCAGGGGCTGGAAGGCGTTCTCGAACTCGTTGGGCCGCACCTCGAAGCCCCAGGTGTCGGTGGCGATGGCGGCGATCTCGGTGCGGTGCAGCCAGCCGGCGGTGGTGAACGACAGGCCCGGGGCCGGGCCCCCGGCGTAGTCGCCCCAGCCGTCGCGGCGGGCTCGGGTGAGCTGCCCGGTGCGCACGCACACGATGTCGCCGCGGCCGACAACAATGCCGTGCGCGGCGGCGGTGGCGGCCAGGTGCTCCTCGGTGATCGCGAACCCGTCCGGTAATTCGCCGTCCTTACCGAGCACGCGGCCGACGTCGAGCAGGACGCCGCGGCCGGCGACGGGCGCGGCCAGGTGCTCGATGCCGGTGACCAGGTCACCGGCGGAGGTGACGACCTGGTCGGCGGGGCGGCCGTTCCACGCGACGCCGTGGTCGAAGATGTGGCCCAGGCCGTCCCACTGGGTGGAGCACTGCAGCGGCATGGCGATGACGTCGTCGGCGCCGCCGAACCCGTGCGGGAATCCCTGCCCGCCGTGGACGGCGTCCAGGCCGGTGTCGGTCATGGTGTGCACCGGGTTGGTACGGCGGCGCCAGCCCTTCTGCGGTCCGTCGGTGTCGAAGCGCTGCGACAGGGAGAAGGACACGCCCTGCCGTACGAGCGCCGCGCCCTCGCGGCGCTTGGCGGCGTCGATGAAGTTGACGGTGCCCAGCGCGTCGTCGTCGCCCCAGCGGCCCCAGTTGGAGCAGCGGGCGGCGGCCTCGGCGATGGCGCTGGCGGGGTCGGTGCGGCCGGGCATCAGGCGTCCTGTCCAGGGTGCCCGGCCTTCGGGGTCCCGGTCCGGGAGCTCTCGGCCACGCAGCGGTTGCGCTGCACGCCCAGGCCGGTGATCGTGCCCTCCATCACGTCCCCGGGGCGCAGCAGCCGGCCCCAGTGCATGCCGTTCCCGGCCGGGCTGCCGGTGAGCACCAGATCGCCGGGGAGCAGCTCCACGGTCTGGGAGACGTAGGAGACCAGCCGCGCCACGTCGAAGATCATGTCCTTGGTGGACTCGTCCTGCATGACCTCGCCGTTGAGCCGCAGGGTCACCTGGAGGTCGCCGGGGTCGGAGACGAAGGCGGACGGCACCAGGTAGGGGCCGAGCGGGGTGAACGTCGGAGCGTTCTTGGACCGCAGCCAGTCGGCGCCGATCTCCGGCATGTCCCGGCGGAACACCAGCTCGCGGGCTGTCAGATCGTTGGCGATGGTGTAGGCGGCCACGTGCTCCAGCGCGCGGTCGGCCGGAACCCGGAAGGCGGGGCGGCCGATCACCGCCGCCAGCTCCAGCTCCCAGTCCGGCTTGGCGCACCAGGCCGGGATCACCACGTCGTCGTAGGGGCCGGTGACCGCCGACGGCAGGCCGATGAACACGTACGGCTGGTCCTCGGCGGCGCGGCGGTCCATCATCGCCGCGACCTCGGCCCGCACCTGCTCGGCGGGGCGGCCGCCTTCGGGTTCGTGCGCGACGGCCAGGTCGATGACGTGGGTGCGGTAGTTGGCGCCGGACTGCAGGATCTGCCGGGGCTCGACCGGAGCGTGTACGCGCAGGTCCGCCAGCGGGAACCGGTCGCCCTCCGTGGATTCGGCTGCGGCATGCAGCAGTGGCAGCGTGGTGTCCCAGCGTTCCAGCAGTGCGCGGGTGGTCAGCTCTCCGTCCGGTAGACGGAGCGCGGGAACGGTGCGCAGATCCAGGACCTGATCACCGGTCACCAGGCCGGGGAAGGGCGCGCCGTTCCCGGCGGAGAAGGTACCGACCGCGAACGGGCCGGCAAGAGGCAGATGTGTTTCCACGAGGTTTCCTCCCGGTGCGGTGCCCTTAACCTTGGGCTACCAGGACAGATCTGGGAAATCGATTCCCCGGATCGGAATCATCTGTCGGGCCGATAGTTCGGGGGAGAGCCGTGAACCTCGCCAGCTTGGACCTCAATCTCGTGGTCGCCCTGCGCGCCCTGCTGGAAGAGCGCAACGTCACCCGGGCCGGTCTGCGGATCGGGCTCAGCCAGCCGGCGACCAGCGCGGCGCTGGCCAGGCTCCGCCACCACTTCTCCGATGAGCTACTGGTCCGCAAGGGCAACAGCTACGAGCTGACCCCTCTGGGCACCGCGTTGCAGGCGCCGGTGACGAACACCTGCGCCATGCTGGAGCGGCTGTTCACCAGCCGGGCGGACTTCCAGCCGGCCACCGAGCAGCGCGACTTCACTCTGCTCGCCTCCGACTACGCCATCGCGGTGTTCGGCGCCGAACTCTCCCGGGTCCTGCACGCTGAGGCACCCGGTGTCCGACTGCACTTCCGGCACATGGACCCCCGGATCGTGGAAGACACCGGCACGGTGCTCAGCGGTGTCGACGGCGTGCTGATCCCGCACGGCGTGATCAGCGGGTTCCCGACAGTGGAGCTGTACCGCGACGAGTGGGTGTGCCTGGTCGCCGCCGACCACCCCGGAATCGGCGACCATCTCACCCTGGACGACCTGGCCCGTCTGCCCTGGGTGGTCTACCAGCGGCTGTTCGACGCCCCGGTCACCCGGCAACTGAGCATGCTGGGCCTGGAGCCGCGGGCGGAGGTGTTCGTGCAGAGCTTCCACCTGCTGCCCAACCTGGTGGCCGGCACCCGCCGGGTCGCGCTGATCCAGCAGCGCCTGGCCCGGCTGCTGCACGGGCTCGCAACCGTGCGCGTGCTGCCGTGCCCCTTCGAGGCGATTCCCCTTCAAGAGGCCCTGTGGTGGCATCCCGTGCACAGCCAGGACGCGGCGCACATCTGGCTGCGCGAAGTGGCGGCCCAGGTAGCCAGCGGGATCGCCGAACTTGATGGTCACCAAGACGTCCCGGCCGCCGGTCAGGACGCTCCGCGCACCGGTTGAAGCATGCTGTCGGCCCGTCGCGCGAGAACACCGTCCGGTGAGGAACACGGTCCCGCACCCCCTGGAGAGGCAGATCGACGCCGGGAGGTGCTCAACCGGGCCGATCAGCGAGTATCACCGAGCCGCAGTCGCTTCAGGCAGCTCGCGGTTCAGGTGGTGTGACAGGTTGCGAAGCGGTGCGGGTCGCACAGCGTGCAACCGCACGCGAACGTGAGAGAAAACGAGACATGGCCATCCATGATGTGGATTCGCCTATCGCGTTCATCTATTTGTCAAATTCAGGGGAATCCTTCAGAGTGAGGGAGCCGCAGAAACCGGACGGTGGGAGAGGCCTCCCCTCCGGTCACTCTCCAGCTCGGATGTTCCCCGATCACGTGTCTACGCCGCCGGCTTCGCGCCTTTGACCAACTCGCGAAAGGAGACTGGTGGTGAACGTGCTCCCCGCAGGCTCTCCCACCGGTGAGGTGGATCCGCTCTCCGGGGAGCTCCTTCCGGTTGCCGCGGATTCCGCAGCGGGCGTGCGCTCCGGACACGATGAGCTCATGAGCGGCGGACGACCGGCCACCTCATCTGCGCGCCACCGGGTGGCTCCGTACCGGACGCGTGGGGGGAACGCCCGGACGGCCTGCCCGGGAAGCGGCGCACGCGATCTCCGGATCGGCCGCTTCCAGCCCGGACCCGCGGCCGGATCTCCGCACACGCATTCCCTCGCCGAGATCGCCGTCGTCACAGCGGGGGAGGCGGTCCATCGCATGCCCGCCGGACCACACCGCATCAGGCCGGGCAGCGTCATCCTCCTACCCGCCGGAGCCCGGCACGCCTATGAGGCACGTGATCGGCTGGAGCTGTACAGCTGCGGCTTGAGGCCCGGCTTGCTCCTACGAGAGCTGGCTTGGATCAAGGAGGATCCGCTTCTTTCCCGACTGTTCGGAGACGGCGGCGGGCACGGTAGGCCATGCCGAGCGGGATCGAACGTTCCTCCGGTCGGCCTGCGGGCCACAGCCCCAGATCACCGGGAGCCGGTTCTCGACCCTCAGGCGCTGGCCGACTGCGTCGCGCATCTCGACATCCTGCGTGAGCTGGCCGCCGAATCTGCGACCACTCACCGTGCCGACCTCGTCGGACGGCTCCTGCTGTTCCTCGGCGTGCTCACCCGTGCCGTGACCGGTCCGCACGGCACGATCGAACCGGTGCTCCCCCCTGCGGTGGCCGAGACCATCCGGCTGATGGAAAGCGATCTCGGACATGGCTGGTCGCTCGGCGAGCTGGCCGACGCGTCCTTCCTGGCCTCGGGCTACCTGGTACGCCTGTTCAAAGCGAGTGTCGGCATGCCGCCCATGGCCTACCTCACGCACCTGCGGGCCGAGACGGCGGCGATGCTGCTCACTGAGACCGACCACCCGATCTCCCAGGTCGGGAACCTGGTCGGCTGGCCGGACCAGAACCACTTCGCCCGCCGCTTCAGAGCGCACTTCGGCATGAGCGCCACGAGCTTCCGCGAGACCTTCACCCGCTGACCCGGACGCAGGTTCGCGGAGCATCGGCGCAAAGGCTGCCTCTTCGAGGCATCCAGGTCCTGAACGCACCGCAGACTCCGGTACGGGTCAGTAGGTGATGTCGGCCACCCACAGCTGGTTGGGCGCGGTCGCGGTGAACTGTCGCTCGACCAGGTCGGCGGGCCGGTCGGTTTCGGGTGCGGGGCGGGTGGTGCGCGGGCTTTTGGCCCGGATCACCCCGCGCAGGCCGGCGGCGCGCATGAGGCGTTCCACGGTGCAGCGGGCCACCGTGCGACCACGTCTCAGGAGCGCCGCGTGAATCTTCCTGGCCCCGTAGACGCTGTAGTTGTCCGCGTGGATCATGGTGATCTCCTCAGTCAGCTCCTCATCGCGCAGGGCACGGGCGGAGGGCGGGCGTGAGGCGGCGGCGTAGTAGGTACTCGGCGCGATCTCGGCGTCGGTGTCCTTCAACGCCTGGCAGATCGGCTGGACGCCGAACATCTCCTTGTGCTGCTCGATGTAGGCGACCTTCAGCGCAGTGGACGGTCCAGCTCCGCCGCGAAGAAAGCCGACGCGGACTTCAAGATCGCGTTCGCCCGTCTCAGCTCCTTCACCTCACGCTCCAACTCGGCGATCCGGGCCGCGTCCTGACTGGTGGTTCCGGGCCGTAGGCCTTCGTCGGTCTCGGCCCGCTTGACCCAGGTCCGCAGGGCCTCGGGGTGGATATCAAGCCGATCGGCGATGCGCCGGATCGCGCCGTCCCGTGCCGCGGGGTTCTTGCGGGCCTCGACGGCCAACCGGGTCGCACGCTCGCGCAACTCGTCGGGGTACTTACGGGGAGCAGCCATGATCGGCATCCTTCCGGGTCTTCGATGTCTCCATCAAACCCGGGGCGATTCACCCTCGTCGGGGATCGTGGTCCGCTGCCCCTTGCGCAGGTGCAGCCCGACGATGCCGTG